>JBGSMF010000070.1:0-4596 GCA_041740315.1 Thermoflexales bacterium | reverse complement strand
TGGGTCAACCCGTCCGGCGCGGACGACCAGTCACTTTTTACCACCACCGCCTGCCCGTCCGCGCCGACCTAGTCGTTACTGCGGTGTTGAAAACGGCCTGCCTAAAGGCAGGGGTTTCTACCCTATTTACAGACAATGAAGAATGGGGCGCGGTCGCCTCGGCGCTTTTGCAAGAGATGTTAGCCATACTGCCGCCCGCCATCCATTGGCTGGACAGCTTTTTAAATGTTGCAAACGAGCGCGGCAATGCTTTTTATTTCAAGCACGGCTTTCGCCAATTGAGGCTGGTTCACGTTTATGTCGCCGCTGCGCCTGAAACCCCCGTGGTTCTTGACGGCGCGTGCAAAGTTTTGCAACCGCAGCAAGCGCAGGATTTTATCGCCTTGCACCAGGCCATCTTTCCTCAAACATACGCCACCGGTCAAAAGATTCTGGACAAGCTGGGCGATAACCAAGTCTTTGTCTATACCCAGGCAGACGAATTGTTAGGGTATCTGTACGCCGCCATTGAACAAGGCTCGGGCGATGGATCGGTGGAATTTGTCGGCGTCAGGCCCGACGCTAGGGGCCGAGGGATTGGGCAGCAGCTTTTGCAAACAGCCCTACAGTGGTTCTTTAAAGTAAAACGAGTCTCTCAGGCCGTGCTGGTAGTCAATGATAATCTGACGAACGCTCGTTCACTGTACGAAAAGGTCGGTTTTAGATTAAAGCACACGGGCGTCCACGCCAGAAAAGAATGGTAAACCCTTCACGAAAGCCAATCGCAGCGATTGCCGGAAGCATGTCCGCCTGACGAATACCCAATCAACACATATTCATGCAAACGAGTCATTTTGTGATGAGGTGGCCCTAGCAATTTGATTCTCTCCGGCCAGGCAAAAAGGGGATGAATTTGTCCAACTTGTCAATCAACAAACCATTCAATAAAGCGGCCCGGGTCAAAGCGCACGGCGAGCAGCCAGGCGGCAAAGGTTGCGGCAAAATAGAGCATCCCCAACCGATGCCTGGCGCTGCCCATGTATGACCGGGCATAGTAGGCAACCAACAAAGCCAAGACCACCGCCGAAGCGACGACAACCGGAAAGCTGAACCAGATGGCCACGTGATGAAAATCAAAAGCCAGGTCTTTGGGGTCGGGGTGATAGGGGCTAGGCCAATAGCCAAGGGTCAGATAAGCGCGCAAGACGAAACCGTAAAAAAGCAAAAACCAGGCGGTTGGAACCAGGCTAAACACCCAGAACCGCTTGCCGCTCGATCGAAGGGCTAAAACGAGAGCTATGACGATCACCACTCCAACAATTGCCGCTTGGGGCGAAATAAAAAACATTTTCCTTTCTCCATTTGAGATTATCCTAGTGCCTGTCTCAAAACCTGCGTAGCTACCGTATCCCCATACGGTAGCGGCAGGTACACCCTGGACTGCCCGCCCAGGGCAGGCTTGCACCTGCGCTGGCGCTTGGCGCAAGCGCAGGTGTAGGGATACCTGCCTATGGGTTTTGAGACGGAAACTATTCTAACGTTAATCTGAGAGTAGGGCCGCCCCTAATCCCAGAAACCATTGGTCAAAAACACCGCAGCCAGAAAAGTGGCTGGCAACGAAACCACTCCCAACACTATAGAAAGCGCAGCCAGCCCAACCTTGCTCGCGCTTTTGGGCCACAACCACACCAGGCTTGCTATTATCACAACAAGCAAAGTCACAACAGGAATGGCAAATATGCCGGCGATGAACGGCTGCTCTGACAAGTTTTCAAAGAAATATTGGCGTCGTAAAGCATCGAGTTGCCCCTGGCTCAGACCTAGCGGCTCTCCGATATAAGCAAACCAAGGTATATGAACATGCCGGGAACCAAAACGGCACGGCCACTGTTTGCCGGCGTAAAACGCCTGGCAAGCGCCGCCGAGTTGGTGTGGATTCGGCGGCGCATTTCGACGCGCGTAAATTTCTAGCAACTCGCCAGCTATCTGGACTGTGCATCTGGAAGTGAACAGTTCGCTTGCGTCCATGCGGGCGCAAGACAAACGACGCCCCGAAAGATAGACAATACCGCCTTCGCCGTCGTAACTGCCGATGCCGACGCCGAGGATGTCTTGCGTAACAGGCCCCGGCGACGCCCGGTAAAGCGCAATCGCCGCCAGCGCAAGCGCGATCAAGTAAACAGCAGAAACCGACAGAATTATCTTGCGTATCCAATCGTTTTTCACAGTTACCTCTAACAAGTTATCCACAAAGGACACAAAGAAACACTAATTTTGATATTCTCCTTCGTGCACCTTGGTGTTCTTTGTGGAAAAAGGAAATTCCTACGGCCAGAGCCGTCCTATGGATTAACTCTAGTTGACGCTGATAGATACAAACCAGGCCCGCACAAAACGAGTTACGGCTGGCTCCCCAACCCAAATTCGTCAAACTTGACAACGGGCGAATTGGGGTCGCGCGTGTCGAAATAATAGCTGGCCACCGTGCCCGCGCCGGTATCTAGGATGCTAAAGACTGTCAGGTCATTGCTGGCTATATAGGGCAGCGGCTGATTATCTGGGCCAATTAGCGGAGCGATATTGGGCACGACCGGCTCTAGCCCGTAGGGGTCGCCCGCCGCGACATACTCTTCTTTGTAACCATACGGGATGGTGCTGCGGTGCACATTGCCCAGATAAGCGCCATACGAATTGCCCACGTTAGATGTTTCTATAAAGTGCACCCCGGTGAGGCCGACAAAGCGATTCCACAGATGAGAATGGCCGGAAAAAACCAGGTCAACCCCAGCCTGTTCAAACAGAGGCTCCAGGTCGCGAATCAAATAGTCGTCATACTTGGGATATTCATAGCGCACCGCCTTGATTCGCCCGTCCGCGCCGCGCTCAATTTCCATTCGCGGGTCGGTAAAAGCCGGAACGATATTATCGCCCAAGGAGTGTAGTGGGTGATGCAGCATGATGACTTTGTAAGGCGCGTTCTGGAATTCTGGGCCGGCCAACTCGGCCAGCAGCCATTGGTATTGAGGGCTACCCTGGGCAAGCGGCTCGTAGATAAACTCGCCCCAACCCCAACTGGCGGGGTTGTTCAGGTCATAATCGCGCTCGCGGTATTTGCCCCGCGCGCCGGCGTCCAGATTGGGCGAGCGCCAGATGCGGGCGGCGTCGAGCACAACAAGGCGAACGTCGCCAAACGTGACGGCATAATAGTTTTCGCCGCCGGGCAAAGTAAAGATTTCTTTGTAGCTATCGGTATTAAAGCTATTGTCTTTTAGCCACCGCGCGCGGAGGGCAGGGTCGCCAGAGGGATTGAACACCGTCTCAAATGCGTTGTACAGCTTTTGGGCCGCGGCCAGTGGGACCGTGTCCGCACACTGATAATTGAGATCATAGCCCTGGTTAATTTCATAGCGCCCCATCACCTCGTGATTGCCAATGGCCGTATAGAGAGGCGCGTGCTGAATGATGGCCCCACCCTGGTAAACGGTTGTGACACCGCCCTTGGTCAGCGCGAGATTGGCGCGCCCCTGCATGGCCGGGAAGAATGAGCCGCCGCGGGCATCGTCGAACCATTCCGACGCTCGATCTGCCACGTTGACCAAATCGCCCGCCGCGAAAACGGCATCAATCTGACCAATCTCCTGAACGACCTTTTGCAGGTTGGCCGGCGTCATTGGCTTGAGCTGATGGTCCGAGGTCAGCAAAATCTTGAGCGGCGCGCCCGCGGTTGGCTTGGGCTGCAGTGTGAAAACGCCGCTTATGGCAAGTTGGCCGTCTTCGCGCAAGCTGATTACGGCATAGGGCCGGCGCGCTCCGGGCGGCAGGTTTTGCACGTTAGCCTCGTGCCGCCAGATAGGACGCTCGGTCACCTGGGTAAAAGTGCGCCCGTCGGCCAACTGCGAGTTCTGGTCTTCTCGCGCGCGGCTGAGGCGAGTGGTGTTGGCCAGAACAACGCTCAAATCGCGCGGGCGGCCGGCCTCTGGGCCAAGCAAGCGCGTCAGGGCCGCCGCGTTCCACTTGCGGCCGGCCAACTCTTGCAGATTGTGCCGGGCGAGCCAATCACCCCAAACAACCAGGTGCGCAACGCCCTGAAATTCGGTGAACCACGCCACACGCACGCTCGTCTCGGCAGGCATTTGCAAAAAAGGATCGGTCAACAAAACTGGCGCAGGCGGCTGAGCCTGGCCTTGCGCGGAGGGGATCGCGCCGACGCTCGTCAACAAAATAGCGATCATAATCAGTTGCGCCAAATGATAGATGAAGCGTTTAGATGTTAGCATATTTCCTCTTGTTTCTCAAAATACATCGTCTCTTATTCACCACGAAGGACACCAAGGCTAAAACCACGACTCAGTATATACTCTCCCCTCGGCATAAACAATGGGGATTTCCCCACTTTGTGTGGTAGGGAAATCCCCACTATCAGCACGCCTGGCGCGCCCTGTCAATTAGTGCACCGGACGCTCCCCATCACGCAACGCCTGATTAACGTGGCATACAGCGCGAGGCAAAGTAGCGCCCCTACCCCCGCCCCCACACATCCTCCCCCAATCCTGACCCACTGTAATGTCCGGCTGGCCTCATCAATAGCCTCTCGAAGCTGTTCGGCAGACCAAACGT
>JBGSMF010000069.1:0-12551 GCA_041740315.1 Thermoflexales bacterium | reverse complement strand
ATTGACAACATAGTTTATTCTTGCAGGAAAGTCATTTCCAACCGACAGACATGTCAGCTATGCGCTGTCGGTACTAAGCGACATTCATGTCAGGCATGCGCTGTCGGTTAAGTGTCAGGCATGCGCTGTCGGTTAGCAGCTGAGAGTAGGCAAAACTGGCAGACGCACATCCAGTTGCTGCCAGTTTCTTGATGGCCATGCGTGAGTGTAAACCCATACCCGTTCAACTTCACATTTGGCCTCGCCTAATTTACCAATCATGCCATGATACACAGAGTATGCCATCCAGTTGTCACTCAGGCTTGAACATTCTGAATGAGGAATCTGAATTTACCTCTTGAAGTCACGGGTATGTAGTCGATATACTCAAATTCCGTATCTACATCACATATATCCCTAAACTTGCATTGAATCTCCATTTCATCTTCTGACGAGAATCCTTCTCCCTTGATAATTCTAACCTTTACCTTACCGGGAATGTCCTGTTGCAGCTGCCATTTCTGGATGTTTCTAAAGGCATGGTAATGCTGTCCAAAGATCAATGCCGTTAGAGCAACCTTTTCTCCGTTCTTAGTGAAAATGCAATCCTGCGTTCTTCCAACAATCTTCTGGAGCCTAATTATTCCCCCAACATCACCAGCGAAGATAGCCAGATCGCCAGTTCGATAGCGTAGAAAGGGCATCGCAAAATTGTGGAACCCTGTAACGACCACCTCGCCAACATCTCCTAATTTTACATGTTTACCGTCCTCACCTAACACTTCAGTAAACCCATAGAATGGGGAACAGTAGTATTCATAGGTATCATCAAGGGTATATCCATACACACAAACCTCAGAATGGCCATACTGAAGAAAAACCCTTGTATTAAACGCTTTCCGAATATTCTCTATCTGCCAGTCATGCGTATTTTCGGCCGTGAGTTGAATGCCTTTTATACGAAATGGAATTGAGACGTTATTTTTCAAGATATACTCAGCGATGTCATTAATGAATGAAGGATAACCTCTGAAAATACAAGGCGCAGTATCCAATATATGTCTAATATAATAGTGCAAGGTCTCTGCCCTAAGATACAGAGATGAATAGGATAGTCGACCATAAGAAGCATCTTGATCGCTTTTGACGACCCAGTATCTGTGAGCATCAAGAGACTTGGCTGGAACAGAAGATCCATCAAATGCAACTATAATATCGCCTGGCTGATACTGCATTATCTCCCTACAGACAAATTCCTGATGAACCTTGTCAATCAGTCCCGCAATACGGGAAACTGGAAATTCCAGAGGTTCGCCTGTGCTGCCCCCGGTGTTCATGGCATAAAAATTCAGCGAGTTAATCACATCCGACGTCAACTCCTTTTGGAAACGTCGGACAATAGTCTTATCTAAAAGTGGTATATCCTCAAAACAGGACAGGCTTTTGGGTGAAAATCCAACTTGGCGAAAAATGTCTCTGTAATAGGGACAGTGTTCTGTTGCGTATTTCAGGAATCGCAACAACTTTTGCTCTCGATAGCTTGTTGCGTCTACCAGGCTCCCATCCCACATTTGATATAGCAAGCTCTGCACATTCTGAACCTCCTCAAACTCTTTTTGACGTTGCTGACGCCTACGCTGCTCAGTGTAGTGTGTTGACCACCAGCGAGGATCGACTGCTTTTCTTATATACCGACATGGATTTGTTTTGACTTTCTTGAGCAAATCTACCATGATGGCCTACCAATCGATTTAAAGGTTTGAATTAGCTAAACTTGCCTCAACCATGGCGTCATTTCATCAGCCAAATTTCGGGTTTCTTCTGTGCGTAGATCCTCAATCTCACCTCCTAAAATCCCCAGTGCCGTGGCTAACATTTGACGATGGCTTTCACAGGCAATCATATGATACCAAAGCATATAATCGTAATGAGTGGGTGTAGACGACTGTATATCTTTGTTAAGGAATGCGTTTTTCAAAATGGACAAACTTGTTTTTGCCCGCATACGCCGTCCCGTTTTAGGGTGCGGCAAAAAACGCATGTAGCTAGCTCCATAGTGACAATAAGCCCTCAATGCAACTTCCTGCCATAGCGCGGTAAATAGTTCTGAATCACCTAAAGGATAGTTGCACATCTCTAGGTAGCGCCTGTGGTTTTCCTGTTCTTCATCAGTGCTTTTTTCTACCGTAATTGTTTCTGAACCTGGTCGGTGGTGAATCTCAAAAGTCAAAGGTTGCCAATATAAAGGCTTGACACTGAAATCTATTTCTGCCACCAATGACCACATTCCGTTAGGGTGGCTTTGCCATTTGTCAGGGTCAACGGCAAAGTTGCCCATACCGTAAAAAATCACACCTTCCCTATAGACTTCATATCCTTGGGGCACATGCGCATGGTGTCCATGAACAACGGAGGCACCGGCATCGATATAAGAGCGGTAGAGATCACGAATGTATGGTGATGGCCAAGGCGAATCCTCAACAGCAGCATGTATAGATACAATTACAGCATCAACGGTTTGATATAACTCACGGATAGCAGCATAGACCCAAGGGCCGAACTCGGCTACACCTGGTGAATTTAGCCTGGCGATCCCAAACTGGGCCTCACAACAGGCGATAATGCCTAATTTTACACTCCCGTCATTCACAATGGCAGGCTGCCTTGCGACGTTTATATCTTGGCCTGCCCCACACCATCCAAAGTTTCTCTGTCCAAGTTGTACTTGCGTAGTCTCAAAGCCAGTTACCCCATAATCCATAATATGGTTATTCGCTAATGAAAAAATAAATTGATTTTTTGTTTCCGGTAGTGTGGACGAGAATAAATGGGGGCCGGCTTTGTTAACAGTATCATACTCGTAAGCACAAGGTAAAATCGGACCCTCAAGGTTAGCTAATACAACACCGTTGACTAATTGGGCTATGCCTACTTTTGTCTCACCCGGAGCCCAATCACCGACTAGTATCATATCCGCTCCGCGAATCATGTGACCATGAATACTCACACAAGAGACCGCCGTAAGGCCAGATCACCCCCGTACCATAATAATCACCTTCAGCCACATCTATCATGTTGGCAAACTCGACCTGATCTGCAATCATACCATTCTGCTTTAATTCAACGGTCAGAGAATAACGTCCAGGTTCTAGAGGAAGGCGGCTAATCACGCATGTAGAGGTTCCCGATTCTTCAAGGTAATCCAGGTCTTGATGTAGAACCTTAGTTCCCAAGTACAAAAGCCGGGTTTGATCCAGTTTCTTTATTCCCAAAGCAATTTCAATGTTCCGATACATTTTTTGCTCAGAACACTGGTAGCTAAGACTAACAAAACTATCTTGTCCTGTTATCCAATAACCACCTTGGGGATTACCCAAAGTCCCAAAATTCAGATTAACTATCCGAATACTACCGTTGCCGCCTCGGTCTCGCCTGTCTCGTAAGGTCACTTGAGATGGGGTAATTTGAGAGTTTTCAAGATAGCTCTGTACAACATCCTGCGGCTTTCCATTGCAAACAACACTTCCTGCATCGAAAAGCAGAGATCGAGAACAAAGTGCTATAATCGCTGCCATATTGTGGCTGACAAACAACACCGTCCGCCCCTCCTTTGCCACCTCTCCCATCTTCCCCAGGCACTTTTTCTGGAACACCGCATCCCCCACCGCCAGCACCTCATCCACCAGCAGAATCTCCGGCTCCAGGTGCGCCGCCACCGCAAAGGCCAAGCGCACGTACATCCCGCTGGAATAGTGCTTTACCGGCGTATCCAGGAACTTGGCAATCTCGGCAAAGGCCACAATCTCGTCAAACTTGCGTTCAATCTCGGTCCGTCTCATCCCCAGAATCGCGCCATTCAGGTAGATATTCTCTCGCCCTGTCAGTTCAGGGTGAAAGCCGGTGCCCACTTCCAGCAGGCTACCCACGCGGCCGTGAATTTCGGCCCGGCCCTCGGTCGGTTCAGTGATGCGGGAAAGAATCTTGAGCAGCGTGGACTTGCCAGCCCCATTGCGGCCAATGACGCCCACCACTTCGCCGCGCTTGACTTCGAAGGAGATATCTTTTAATGCCCAAATCGTGCCGTCGGAGGCCGGAGATCGAGGATCAGACATCGGGCGACGCTTGAACCAATCCGAAATCTGAAATCTGAAATCTGAAATTGCGTCACGCAGGGTATCGTGGCGTTTTTGCGCGCGGCCAATGTGATACTGCTTACCCAGATTTTCTACGCGGATAGCGACATCAGTCATTTTGATTTGGGGTTTCCTGGTACCATTGTATAGTCTGGCGCAGCCCTTCTTCAAAGCTCACCTGCGCCCGGAAGCCAAACTCGCGCTCGGCCCGGCTGGTATCCAGCTTGCGGCGGGGTTGGCCGTTGGGCTGGGTGGTGTCCCACACAATTCGCCCGCCAAAGCCTGTTTCACGGGCAATGATGGCAACCAGGTCCCTGATTGAAATCTCGAACGCCGAGCCTAGATTGACCGGGTCAGGTTTGTTGTATCGCTCTGCCGCCAGCAAAATTCCCTCGGCGGCATCTTGCACATACAAAAACTCGCGCGTGGGGCTGCCATCTCCCCACACCACAACCTCTTGCTCGCTGTTTTCTATGGCATCCACGCACTTTTTGATCAGCGCCGGGATCACGTGGCTGCTGGCGGGGTCAAAATTGTCGCCAGGGCCATACAGGTTGACCGGCATCAAAAAGATGCTATTAAAGCCATACTGTTGCCGATAAGCCTGGCTTTGCACCAGCAGCATTTTTTTAGCCAGCCCATAAGGTGCGTTGGTTTCTTCGGGATAGCCATCCCACAGGTTTTCTTCGCAAAACGGCACCGGCGTGAACTTGGGATAGCAGCACATTGTGCCCAAGGCCACAAACTTGGCAACTCCGCCTACCCAACTTTCGTGTAATAGCGGCGCGCCCATCATCAGGTTGTCGTAGAAAAACTCGGCGGGGTGTTCGCGGTTGGCGCCAATGCCCCCTACCCGCGCCGCCAGGTGGATTACGATATGCGGCTTGCTGTCGGCGAGCGCGCGGCGAATATCTTTCAGTTGGCGCAAGTCGTAGCCTCGCCCCCTACCCAGGGGGCCGTCAATATCCGCCACAAACACCTCGGCCGCATTGCGCTCTTGCAGTTTGCGGACAATGTTCTTGCCCAAAAAACCATTGCCGCCGGTCACCATCACGCGTTTATCCTGCCAGAAATTTGTCATTACAACCGCCTCATTCAGACCACTTGCTTGCCACGAATCCCGCTTCGCTACGCTCCGGGGACTTGTGGCTCGAATTTTTCGAATCATTTTTTCTTCCTATTCGTGTGACACCTGCACCCTGAACTGTCATCCAGGGCAGGCTGCCGCAGGCGCAAGTGTTCGTTGAATTCGTGGCAGAGAAGAAAAAGCATCCACTACAGCGTCACGCAGGGTATCGTGGCGTCTTTGCGCTTTGCCGATGTGGTATAGCTTGGATAGGTTTTCTACTCGGATGGCGATGTCAGGCACGGCTCTCTCCTGCTTGCTTGAGCGCAAAGGCGACCACCCGGTCACTCAACCAGATACCCTGGGCCATCATGTGGTCAATTGCCTCCCGCATCGAAAACGGATAGCCCTCGCTCCTGGCACGAAGCAGGATACCAATCGAACCGGTCACAGACAAGCCATTCAGCCTGGCTATACGCCTGCCAGCAGCTTCATCGATGACGACCGTCTGGATGTTTTGGCCCAAGGCTAATTGGATGACTGCCGCTTCACCTCTATCCAGCGTATTTAACAATACGGGAGCAATGCTCAAAGGTTATGTATGCTTGTGTAGCCAATGCGCCGCCTCGAATTCTGCAACTGCAAACCGCGTCGGACCACCTGCCGTGATTTCCTGGCAGACTTCCAAGGGTACGTACGCCCGTTGGTAGGTTTGCAGAACGCGCAGGTCCCCCAAAGCGGCCACGAGAGCGATGATGGGACCGGTGTTGATTACAATTTCTTCTGCTCTAGGCATTTTCCAGGTCCGCGCGCAATTCTTCTTCTTCGAGGTCAATCATGGCTACCCCATAGCGATGCAGGCTCAATAGGAACGTGACCCTGTCCATTCCAGCTAGCCGGGCCGCTATACCGGAAGAGAGGCGCTTCATCTCAAACAGCTTGACGGCCATAGCCATCCTGGCCTCCTGCTCAAATTCCGCTCTCGTTTGCTGAAGCGCGTCGGGCAGCAGCTTTGGATACTCTATTACCAGTTGCATGACTCTCTTACCTCCTCAAAGTCTTGGTCCCGATTGGCGCAGTCCGAGTATATCACACTTCCACAACGCCGCATTGCCCACCGCCGATACTTCATCCACCAGCAGGATTTCCAGCCAAGTGGGCCGCCACGACAAAGGCCAGGCGCACGTACATCCCGCTGGAATAACGCTTCACAGGTGTGTCCAGGAACTTGGCAATCTCGGCAAAGGCCACAATCTCGTCGAACTTGCGATCAATTTCGGCTCGTTTCATCCCCAAGATCGCGCCGTTCAGGCAGATATTCTCTCGCCCGGTCAGTTCGGGGTGAAAACCGGTGCCCACCTCCAGCAGGCTGCCCACCCGTCCGTGGATTTCGGCCCGGCCCTCGGTTGGCTCGGTGATGCGGCTCAGGATTTTTAGCAGCGTGGATTTACCCGCGCCATTGCGGCCAATGACGCCTACCACCTCGCCGCGCTTGACTTCAAAGGAGATATCTTTTAATGCCCAAAAGGCATCTTCATTTTGCCACGAATTGGGGGAATCCTTTTGCCACGAATTACGCCTTGCAAGCAAGGACGAATTTTCCGAATTGTTTTTTCTTCCTATTCGTGTGATTCGTGGCAGAGAGGAAAAGGTGTCCACCACAGCATCCCGCAGCGTGTCGTGGCGTGTTGCGACCACAGGGAGTCCCCGGAGCGCAGCGGAGCGGGAGGCTTTGCCGATGTGGTACAGCTTGGATAGGTTTTCTACACGGATAGCAATGTCATTCATAGTTTTTCTTGCCACGAATCGTCTGTATTATTTTTTTGCCACGAATTACGCCTTGCAAGCAAGGACGAATTATTTTTTCGTAAAATTCGTGAAATTCGTGGCAGAGAAGAAAAAGCATTGTTTTTTAGTTTTTGCCACGAATTCAACAAATTGTTCGAATTATTTTTCGTGGCTATCTCACGATACGCTTTTGCTGCAAAGATTCAGCGCCAAAGTTGAGCAAGATCGCCAAGTGCAGACCCGTAGCCGCCAAATAATTGTGCGCCTGAGCCTCGTGGGCTGGGGTGAGAGCTGAAACCGCTTTGAGTTCGAGAATGATCTGTTCTTCTACAACCAGGTCGGCTACATAGTCGCCCACCAGTTGGTCTTTGTAGGTCACGGGCAGTTTTTTCTGTCGCTCAAAGTGGATGCCGCGCAAGGTCAATTCGTGGGCCAGAGCAGCCTCGTACACGGCTTCTAGAAAGCCTGGGCCGAGGATGCGGTGCACTGCCCTGCCCCCACCCCAGGTTATCGAAAAGATGCCACCCTCGAATATACTCGCAACGGGCATCAAGTACCATTCTGATTTGGACACGGATTTTCACAGATGCGACGGATTCTCGCTGATTTTCCGTGTAAATATCCGCACTCATCCGTTGTATCTGTGTTCATCCGCGTCCTAAAAAGTGTTGCTTTGTGGCCGTGCTGAGTATATATTGGAAAATTGGTGTCAATTCGTGAAATTCGTGGCGGAGAGGAATACCCTTCACGGTTGGCGTATAAACCCCATCTGCTCAAAGTGGTGATCAAAAGCAAATGCTTCCTCGATATAAGGTATACAGCTCATCCACGATATAATTGGTCACAACCAAGAGACAGCGCCCGGCAACTTTCATCCCTAAACAGTAATGCCACGTCGTGGTTGCGATCACCGCCATCTGCGATGGCATCCCAGGCGCTCGTATCAACAAAAATCCGTTTCATTGGTTTTTTCCATAAAGATAGCGGTCGTGCTCAGCAGCGGCATCTGGCAATCGCCCTGGTAAAGCATCACGTCCCAACGAACGGAAAACATCCCAACCCTTCTCTGATGTTTGTTTCTCTTCCGCCTTTGCCGAAAGGCTCAAGATACGGATTTCGCCAGGCTGCACGATGATCCTGAGATGTGTGCCCAGCCCAGCGATCTGAATCCACTGCTCGTCAATCCAAATACCTTGTTGGACTTGAACTACTTTTGACTCTGACATAATCGGCTCCTTATTTTCGCCATTTCCTACACAATGTCCGCAAAGGTCCGCTCGGTGCTGCGGAAAAAGATCAAGCCACTAACCAGCACCACTACCACGATCACCAACGACAGCGCAAAAATCCAGCCCGATGTCTGCGAGGCTGGCGCGGCCTGCCCCAGCACTCCGCTGAGCGGAATGATGAGGCGGGGGAAATACACCTTTCGCCGAAGGCACCTTGAGCAAGCCGCCGAACAGCAGGCTAAACACCACCATGCTGATAATGGGCTGCAGCACCACCCACAGCACACCCAGCGCCGTCTGCTTGTAGCGCACCTTGACATCTCGCCAGACCAAAAAGTAGAGCAGTTCGCGGTATTGCCAGACTGCGCGCAGTTGCAGTGAGCGTAGCGAAATCCAGCCGCGGGTAGGCTGAATGACGACAGTCGGGATTTCAGACTTTAGATTGCCGATTTCAGATCGAGTAACAGAAACCATTTTTACCGAGCCTCAAACTTTTTCCCGCGCCAAATATGGAATCTTGGCCGTGGAACACACCTGCCAACACATTCTTGCCACGAATCCCGCTTCGCTACGCTCCGGGGACTGGCCCAAATTTTTCGAATCATTTTTTCTTCCTATTCGTGTGACACCTGCACCCTGAACTGTCGTCCAGGGCAGGCTGCGCGCAGGCGCAAGTGTTCGTTGAATTCGTGGCTAAACTTCTATCTCACAATACGCTTTTGCTGCCAAGACTCGCCGCCAAAGTTGAGCAAGATCGCCAAGTGCAGACCCGTAGCCGCCAAATAATTGTGCACCTGAGCCTCGTGGGCTGGCGCGTGCAATGAAAGCGCCGGCGCTAATTCTCAAAAATCGTCCCGTGAAATTTGTGGCAAGAATCTTTTGGCGATGTCAATCATAGATCGGTCGTGCCAGCAGATGTTGTTTGAAGCTCGAAAGTCGGCAAGGGCTCGCCCGAGACGAGAGCGTAAAGCACATCTGGATCAAGGTCAGCCCCATTCGGCCAGCATATAGTGCCCAGGTCCGGGTTGACACACACTTGCATAAAGTAGTCACGCTCCTGCAAAGGGGCAAAGACCCCGGTAAATTGTATCAACTTGGAAATATCCAGACTGCCTTCTACGCCATCTTCAAAACACAAATAGAGATTATGGCCTTCCAACGGACGAACTCGACAAATATCCTTAAGCACAATATTACTCCAAGGGTTGAATTCTTTGCAATTCAAGCTGCCGACGAGCGCAATCCCAATTTTCTAACAACTCTGCCCTTTGCCTACACAATATCCGCAAAAGTCCGCTCGGTGCTGCGGAAAAAGATCAAGCCGCTAACCAGCACAACTATCACAATCACCAACGACAGCGCAAAAATCCAGCCCGATGTCTGCGAGGCCGGCGCGGCCTGCCCCAGCAGCGCCCAACGAAAGCCCTCTACCACCGCCGTCATGGGGTTCAACCCAAGCAAGAAACGGAATCGCTCTGGGATCAGGGTAGAGCCATAAATCACCGGCGTGACATACATCCACACCTGCACCAAAAAAGGCACCAGGTAATTGATGTCTCGATAGCGCACATTCAGCGCAGCCAGCCATAGTCCAAAGCCCAGCGCCGTCAGCAGCGCCAGCAGCAGCAGAACAGGCAGCAGCGCCACCGCCAGCGTCGGTGTGATGCCATAATAGATCATCAACCCGATGAGCACAAAAAAGGCCACCCCAAAGTCTACCAAGCCGGACAGCACCCCGCTGAGTGGAATGATGAGGCGGGGGAAATACACCTTGGTGATGAGGTTGGCGCTGCCCACCAGGCTTTGAGAGGAACGCGTGAGCGACCCGGCAAAATAATTCCACGGCAAAAGCGCGGCGTAAGCAAAGATGGGATAAGGCACATCGCCCGAAGGCACCTTGAGCAAGCCGCCGAACAGCAGGCTAAACACCACCATGCTGATAATGGGCTGCAGCACCACCCACAGCACGCCCAGCGCCGTCTGTTTGTAGCGCACCTTGACATCTCGCCAGACCAAAAAGTAGAGCAGCTCGCGGTACTGCCACACCGCTCGCAGTTGTAGTGAAGCCCAGCCGCGGGTAGGCTGAATGATGACGGTGGGGATTTCAGATTTTAGATTGCCGATTTCAGCTAGAGTTGCGGCTGTGACACCAGCGGCTTGATCAGTATTCACTAATTTTGCTCTGCTTCCAACAGCTCTTGGCGCAAGTCATCCGGCGTGCCGTAACGCGCGCGGCCCTCGCGGAAAGCCTGGAGCGTGGCCTGAGCGTTCGCTGCAATCTCGCGCCGCCGCTGTTCTACCAGTCTCTGACGCACGACCTCGATCAGGGCTTCCTGGTCCGAGACCGGCATCTGTTCGATGAAATCGAGCGCTTGCTGAAATGGCGTGGTTATAGTCATCCCCGTATTTTTCTCCTCTACACTGGTAACATTTCAGAATGTGGGGGTAATCCTTGCGATTACCCTGCCCCCCCCAGGTTATCGAAAAGATGCCACCCTCGACTATATTGGAAAATTGGCGTCAATTCGTGGCAAGAATCCTTTGCCCAGATGACACTGTTGCTCATAACCCAGATCACTATTCAAAAAGCGAGCGCGGCAGGCCAGATTGCCTGATGATTCCCCTCAGCGTGCCAATTCTCAATTCCTCATGGTCTGGCACAAGCACAGTAATTGTCGTTTGTCCTGCCCTCTTTTGCATAATGATGTGGCTCCCTTTGCGTCGCACGTTCTCAAAACCATGCCGAGACATTATTCTGCAAACTTGTTGGCCGGAGAGAACACGTAATTTAGGCATGGGACGCCCTGGTTGCTGACCTGATTTTAATGTTCGGCGCTGCCGGCATAATGGGCATAACGTAGGTTTCTGTCTTTAACCTGCGCCGAATCTCGGATGGGGATGCAACCTCCAAGAATCCTTCTACAGCTTCGAGCAGATTCATCCGTGCTTGCTCAACAGTGTTGCCTTGACTCACAACATCTAGTTCTGGGCATGTGGCGACATAGCCATCATCTTCGCGTTCGATCACAGCAGTTAATTGTAATACTTTTTTCATCTATTTACTCCAATCATTCAGTTCCTCTACACAATATCCGCAAAAGTCCGCTCGGTGCTGCGGAAAAAGATCAAGCCGCTAACCAGCACCACTGCCACAATCACCAGCGACAGCGCAAAAATCCAGCCCGATGTCTGCGAGGCCGGCGCGGCCTGCCCCAGCAGCGCCCAACGAAAGCCCTCTACCACCGCCGTCATTGGGTTCAGTCCCAGCAAAAAAGCGGGATCGCTCTGGGATCAGGTGGGATAAGGCACATCGCCCGAAGGCACCTTGAGCAAGCCGCCGAACAGCAGGCTAAACACCACCATGCTGATAATGGGCTGCAGCGCCACCCACAGCACACCCAGCGCCGTCTGTTTGTAGCGCACCTTGACATCTCGCCAGACCAAAAAGTAGAGCAGCTCGCGGTATTGCCAGACTGCGCGCAGTTGCAGTGAGCGTAGCGAAATCCAGCCGCGGGTAGGCTGAATGATGACGGTGGGGATTTCAGATTTTAGATTGTTGATTCCAGATTGAGTTGTGGCAGTGACGCCAATGGCTTGATCAGTATTCACTAATTTTGCTCTGCTTTCGTGTCTATTCGTGAGCTTGGGCTGAGGTTCATAGGCACAGCCATAGTTAACCGTGTATTAGGGGTGAGTTCAATTTTGCTAAAGCCCAGGCTTTCGCCGCGTTCAGCGCGGTAAGCTACAATCATCTTGGCGACGTCAATGCAGCTAAAGATAGCCTCTTCTACACTGTCACCTTCCGCAAAGGCGCCCTGTAAATCGGGCACAGATGCCAAATAGCCGTCGTCATTAATTTCCAGCACTAGGAGCTTGTCGGAGAGGGCCGTTCGTAGTGCGCGCTTTAGCGCGCTGAAGCGCGCACTACGAGCCTACCAGCCCGCTCTCCGGCAGCCTGCTAGTGAAAGAACGATTGCTTGCGTGTCGCTCATCGTATTCCTCCTAACTGCTTGGTTTGTAACTGCTCAGTCATCCAGTTTTTAGTCACGAATGTCACGAATGATTACAAACTATTTAAAAACTTGTGCAACACCTGCACCCTGAACTGTCGCCCAGGGCAGGCTGCGCGCAGGCGCAAGTGTTCGTGGCAGAGAGCCGGAGCAGTTACCTTGGTTTTGCAATACAAGTATACCATGCAATGGGCTGTTCAGCCTCTTATCGGAAATAGCAGGACGGGCATCCCCATGCCCGTCCGCCAACGTACACCCTGGACTGCCCGTCCACCTGTGCCTGCGCCACAGGTGCAGGCAGGGCAGGCTTGCACCTGCGCTGCGCTTGGCCCCTTCGGGAGTGCAG
>JBGSMF010000068.1:0-15389 GCA_041740315.1 Thermoflexales bacterium | reverse complement strand
CGACGGCGTGGGCGAGGGCGGCACCGGCGTGGGGGTGGGCGTTGGCGAGCTGCACGCGGCTAACAACACGACTATCGTTATCATCCAGTTGAGCTTGTGGGTATTTGATTTCATAGGGGCGATTATAGAACGTAAAGCGCAAAACGTAAAGCGCCCTTCACCGAGATGTTTGCCCACGAACGCTTTGCGCGCGAATCCACGCTAATTGAGTTTCCCATTTCTCTCTTTTGGACACGGATTTGCGCAGATGCAACGGGTTTTTGCCTGGCAAGCGGATTATTTCACAAAACATCCGTGTCAATCCGTTGAATCCGTGTTTATCCGTGTCCAATTTAGAGAATCCGTGCGCACGAGGCTGATTGGGGAACTTTTGGAGATTCGCGGATGAGATTGTTAGCTGCGACGAGAACCGCGCGATGCAATACGTGGTAGAATGAAGCATAGCCTGTTCAACCTGCCAGGCCTGTTTAGAAAAATGATGGAGGATGGTATGGATCGCCGCGTGCCTTCGCCGACCAGTGATTCAATTGACCTGTACATTCGCACTTATTACTCGCTGCTGCGCTCTAGCGGCGAGGTGCAGGTGCGCAGTTTGGAAGAGACCCACCGCAGCATGGGGGCCAGCCTGCACGCCGGGGCTGATAGCGCCGAGCCGGATATAGGCGCATTCATCTATGCCGCGCAGCGACTGCCGGCTTGCATAGCGCAGACGCGCCTGGTGCTGCTGGGGCAATCGCGCGAGGTCTTTGTGCGGCGCGGGTTTCCCAACGTAGAGCAATGGCAGGCCGTCTCTGCGCCGGTGCGGCGCAGGCGCATGTTCTTTGATGGAAACGAGCAACTGGCGGCCTATATCGCCAGTGTTTCTGATATTGACGACCTGATCCCACAGTTGGTGGCCTATGAAATAGAGTGGAACAAGTTGCACGCGCGCCTGGCACAGGTGCCAGAGGCCAAACTGCGAAAGCAAAGCTCCTTCCTGCCCGAATTGGGGCTATCTGAGCACGACTTTGCTCGGCTGGCCGGGCTGTGGAAAGATTCGCTGTGGCATAACTTGCGCGCCATCGCCGGCGCGCCCAAACGCATGGCCGTGCGCTTGCTGGCCGGCTCGGTAAACGACTATCGCAAAGCCACTCACGGCTGGTGGGATGGTCTGTTGGCCCAGGCCGCCGATCTCGGCCTGGGCGAGCGCCCGGTATATTTTGTTTCTAGCAACACGCACAGCCTGGCCAATTTGCTGGTGCAATATAGCAAAGAAATGCAGCCGCAACTGCTGGCCGATATAGAGACCGACGACCCTGAAAATCTGCGCGCCGAGATTGAAACAGCCAAGCACGATACAACTCCCGGCCGGCTGGAAAACATTTTATACTACTTGCTGCGCAAACACCTCAGCCGCCCTCAGCACAAGGGTGCGCTGGCGGCCTGCCTGGAGCGTGAACGCCAGCATGGTGTGCGCTACATTTACGGCCAATCATACCTGGATGTAGACGCGCAAATCATCGAACTGAACCGGCTGGACCCGGCCCGCTTTGATGCGCGCCTGCGCATGCCCGGCCTAGAACGCCTGGCAAACAGCCAAGCCGTCATTGTAAACATTGATTATCCGCTGGGCGCGGCGGCCTACAACATCCTCACCGAGGTGGGCGCGTATGTGTTGGATTTATCTGGCGTGTATGTGATGGGCAAAGCCGCCACGCTGAATGGCCGGGTGGGCGACGTAATGATTCCTAATGTGGTCTATGACCAGCAATCGCAAAACACCTACCTGTTTCGCAATTGCTTTGCGGCCAGTGACGTAGCGCCCTATCTGTGCTTTGGCACCGTGTTCGACAACCAAAAATCGGTCACCGTGCGCGGCACCTTTTTGCAAAACCGCGACTTTATGCACGTATTTTACAGCGAGGGTTATACCGATATCGAGATGGAAGCCGGGCCTTATCTCAGCGCCATCTATGAAGACCTGGCTCCCAAACGCCACCCGGCCAACGAGATCGTCAATCTATTTTTGCTGGCGCGCTACGATATTGGATTTTTGCACTATGCCTCAGACACGCCCTACAGCCGCAGACAAGAACTGCTTTCTAAAAGCCTGCTGTATTTTGGGATGGATGCCAGCTATGCCTGCGCAGTAGCCATCTTGCGCCGCATTTTGCAAAATGAGCTGAGCGCGCTGGTTGGCTGAAAGAATTCACCGCAGAGGCACTGAGGACACAGAGAAAACCCAGAAAATTCCTTTCATCCACAAAGAACACAAAGAGACATAAAGAAAAATAATTCTTTGGGAGTTGCCGTGGTGGACCCCTCCCCCAGCCCCTCCCCGAAGCGGAGAGGGGAGCGTGTTCCCCCTTCCCTTGCAGCCTGTCCCGCGACCCTCAAAGGGGGGAGTGGGAGGAAGAGGGCCAGCCTGTCCCGCGACCTCCAAAGGGGGGAGTGGGAGGGGTTAGGTCTACCACGCGAAATCCCAAAGAGCCAGGAAAATTTAGTGTTTCTTTGTGTTACCTGCTCCCCGCAAGCAGAGGGTTCGGGGATAATTAGAGCGGCGCAAAGGGGATAGGCTTGGTGTGCTTGCCCAGCACCACCAGCGCATTTGAGCGAAGCAGGCCAGGAATGGCCGCAAACTGGACATGCAAGATTTCTCGCAGGTGATCTATATCTCTGGCCCATATTCTTACCAACACGTCAGTTTCACCGGTCAACAAGTAAAGCTCGCTCACGTGTTCAATGCTCATCAATGCTTCAATGGCCAGCCGGGTTTCTATCTGGTGGTCGAGCACAATTTCTACAAAACAAGAAATAGAATACCCCGTGCGAACCTGGTTGATAATGGCCGTGTAGCCTTCAATGACCCCGGCCTGTTCCATCTTTCGAATCCGGTCACGGAGAGTGGCGTGCGGAATACCAAGCTGATCACAGAGTTGAGTGAGCGCTATCCGGCCATCTGTTTGAAGCGCTAAAAGAATTTTGGCATCTGTGCCATCCAACTGATGCATGGCTTTCCCTTCAGTCGGCGCTTGACATTTACCAATTTTTTGCTAAAATGGCGGCAATAATGTGATTTCACCACAATCTTAGCGAGAGTATCATAAATATACCACGATTTTTACATTAACGCAACTGGTCAGAAAAACCTACCCTCCTGCAGGTTACAATTTGGCAGCCTTTGGGCTTGCGAAACCGATGGAGACGCGCGTGCTCACTAAAAAGCGTTCACACTTGCGGGAGGGTGAGCAGTTTACCAAACATCCGTAAATTCCAAATCAGGAGGGAAAAATGTCTCTAGAACTATATAGCGATATGCGGCAAAGCATTATTGATGGCGACACCGACCAGGCCGCCGCCCTGGCCCAACAAGCCTTGGAGCAGGGGCTTGATCCACTCGATGCCATCAACCTGGGTTTTGTGCCCGGTGTGAATTACGTGGGCGAGCAATTTGGCCGCGGCGAAATGTTTTTGCCCGACCTGGTGCTGGCCGGCGAAGCGATGAAAACCGCCGTGGCTGTGTTGGAGCCAGAAATGCAAAGGCGCGGCTCGCGGCGGAAAATGTTGGGCAAAGTGGTGCTGGGCACGGTCAAAGGCGACATCCACGAAATCGGCAAGACGCTGGTGGCTACCATGCTTGCCGCCGGCGGGTTCGAGGTGCACGACCTGGGCGTAGACGTGCCGGTGGCCAAGTTTGCCGAAAAAGCCCGTGAGGTAGGCGCCGATATTGTAGGCGTATCGGCCTTGCTCACCACAACGATGGTGGGACAAAAAGCCGTCATCGAGGCGCTCGATGACATGGGCCTGCGTCCCAAGACCAAGGTGATGGTGGGCGGTGCGCCAGTCACACGCAGTTGGGCCAACGAAATCGGCGCCGAGGGCTATAGCGAAGACGCCATTGGCGCAGTGGCCGAAGCCAAAAAGTTGATGGGTGTATGATTTCACCTCGCCTAACCCCTCCCTAACCCTCCCCTTCCCTCTCCCAGTGGGAGGGGGGAAGGGGAGGGCCGGGGTGAGGATGGGGGAGGTAGACAGGAGTAACACAATGGCTGGCAAAATCAATGCTATTTCTAATCCGCGCCTGAGTCTAAACATCCTCAGTCAAGAAGACGTGCAGCGCATCCACACCGCCACGCTCGATATCATCGAAACCGTAGGAGTACGCTTTCCATCGCCCAAGGCGCTGGATATCTGGCAGGCTCACGGCGCAACGGTAGACCGCCAAACGATGGTCGTCAAAGCGCCCGGACGTCTCATTGAAGACGCGCTGAAACAGGCCCCGCCCGTTTACACACTGGCCGCGCGCGACCCCGCCCAAGATTTGCCGATGGATGGCAAGCACGTCTTTCTGGGCACCGACGGCTGCGGGGTGGAGGTGATTGATCCTTTCAGCGGGCAGCGCCACCGCTCTGGCAAGCAAGATTCCGCCAATTGCGCCCGCGTGGCCGACGCGCTGGAACAAGTGGGCTTTTGGTGGTCTATGGTCTCGGCCCAAGATTGCCCACCCGCAAGCCGCAGCCTGCACGAGCTGGAAGCGGCCTGGAACAATACCACCAAGCACCTGCAAACCGAAAGCATTGTTAACGAGCGTGAAATGCGGGCCGCCATCGAGATGGCCGCGGCCATCGTGGGCGGCAAAGACAAATTGCGCCAGCGCCCCATCCTTTCCATTATGCAATGCACCGCCTGCCCGCTGGGGCACGATGGTGGCAGCATTGAAGCGGGGCTGCTGGCCGCCGAGGCCGGGCTGCCGGTGGGTTATATGACCATGACCTCGTGCGCCTCGACTGCCCCGGCCACGCTGGCCGGCAACCTGGTGGTGGGCAACGCCGAGGTCATTAGCGCGCTGGCGTTGATGGAATTGGCCCACCCCGGCGCGCCGGTCTATTATGCCGCCGCGCAGACGGTGATGGACCTGCGCACCGGCGGTTATACCGGCGGCGGGCCTGAAGATTACTTGTTTGGCGCGGCCACCAACGTGCTGGCCGATTTCTACAATGTGCCGCTTTCGATGGGCGCGTTTGCCACCGGCGCAAAGGAACCCGATTGGCAGGCGGCGATAGATAATAGCTTTTCGTCGTTCATGGCCTCGCTCACCGGGTCAGACATGCTGTTGGGCTGCGGCTTGCTGCACGGCAGCCGCATCCTGAGTTATGAGATGATGGTGATGGACTGTGAGATTTACAGCATCGTCCACAAAATGATGGACGGCATTGAGGTGAATGATGAAACGCTGGCGCTGGATGCCATTCGCGCCGTTGGCCCCGGCGGCAACTTTTTGGCCCAAAAGCACACCAAGCGGCACATGCGCGAGCTATGGCAGCCCCGGTTGATTGATCGCCGACCCTACGAGGTGTGGGAGCAAAAGCGCGACGGCGCGCGCGATTGGGCCCGGCAGCGGGCGCAAGACATTCTACGAAATCACCAGCCCGACCCGCTCGACCCCAAGCTGGCGGCAGAACTGTCGCGCATCATAGCCGCTGTCGAACATTCAACATCCAACGTTTAACGTTGAACGTTCAACGAATGGTAGAGGTAAACATGCAACCCCAACTGAGATTATTGGAAGACAAACTCGTCGAACGCATTTTGAATGAGGCGTTCGAATTGCTGGTGACCCCTGGCGTCAAGGTGCAATCGGCAGAAGCGGCAGAGCTGCTGGCCGCGGCCGGCGCGCGCATCGAGGGTGAAATTGCGCACATTCCAGAGGCCGTGGCGCGCAAGGCGCTGCAAAGCACGCCTCACGAATTTTTCTTGTACGACCGCGCCGGCAACCCAACGGTGCGCTATGGCGGCGAGGCGGTGCACTTTGACCCCGGCTCGTCGGGCGTGAACGTGCTCGATCCCGACACGCTTGAGCATAAACCATCGCAATCGGCTGACCTAGCGCGGCTGGTACAGGTGACCGAGATGCTGCCGCAATATGCCGCCCAGTCAACGGCAGTGGTGTGCGGCGACGTGCCCAAAGAGATAGGCGACCTCTACCGACTGTTTCTGGTGCTGCTGTATTCCGATAAACCCATCGTCACCGGCGCGTTTTCGATCCAAACCACGCAGGTGATGATTGACCTGCTGGCAGCCGATAGCGGCAGCTTGCAGGCGCTGCAAGCCAAGCCCCGCGCCGTGTTCGACGTGTGCCCCTCGCCGCCGCTCAACTGGAGCGAGTTTGGCGCGCAAAACCTCATTGACCTGGCGCGCGCAGGTGTGCCGGCGCAAATAGTCTCAATGCCGCTGGCAGGCGCTACGGCGCCTGTCACACTGGCCGGGGCAGTGGTACAGCACGCTGCCGAGTGCATCAGCGGCATCACCATCCACCAATTGGCCCGGCCCAGCGCGCCGATTGTATGGGGCGGCGCGCCGGCCATCTTTGATATGCGCGCCGGCACCACGCCCATGGGCGCCATTGAGACGGCCATGATTGATGCGTCTTATGCGCAGGTGGGCAAACACCTGGGGCTGCCCACCCACACCTACCTGGGCGCTAGCGATGCCAAGTTGGTTGACGCGCAAGCGGGAATGGAAAGCGGCATTTCGGCCATCATCGGCGCGCTGGCGGGCATTAACATGATCTCCGGCGCAGGCATGCTGGCCCTGCTCACTTGCCAGAGCGCCGAAAAGCTGGTGATTGACGCCGAGGCGATTGCCATGGCGCAGCGCCTGCTGCGAGGCGTCACGCCGCTGACCGAAACGCTGGCCACGGCGGCCTTTGCCCAAACCGGCCTGCGCGGCGACTTTTTAAAGCTCAAAGAGACGCGCCAGTTATTCAAGCAAGAACAATACTTGCCCTCGGCCATCATAGACCGCGGCTCGGTGCGCGCGTGGCAAGAACAAGGCGCACTAGATGCCTTTGCCCGCGCCCGCATCCGCGCCAATGAACTGCTGGCGGCCTACAAGCCGCCGGCCCTCTCTGCCGAGGTCAAGCGCGAGCTGTACGCCATCGTCGAACGAGAGGCCAAACGAGCGGGACTGGAACATTTGCCAGGCACGCCCTAAGCCTGTAAAATCAAGTTAACCACCAAGTACACAAAGGGACACCACGTTTCCTTTTTCCTTTGTGTGCCTTTGTGCCCGCCTGCCCCCGCCGAAGGCAGGGGGTTGTGGTGAAAAAGGAAATTCCTATTAAATTCTAGTTATCCACGAAGACCACCCTGGCCTGACTGGCAGAGCAGGCAAAGAGACACTAATCCTTTCTTTGTGCACCTTCGTGCCCGCCTGCCCCCGCCGAAGGCAGGGGGTTGCGGATGAAAAAAATCATGGAAACAATTCTGTCTTTTAAAAACAAAACCGTCGTCATCAGCCCCGATAAACCCTTTGCCATCATCGGCGAGCGCATCAACCCCACCGGGCGCAAAAAACTGAGCGCAGAAATGGCCACGGGCGATTTTTCGCGCGTGCAGGCCGACGCGCTGGCGCAGGTGGAAGCGGGCGCGGCTGTGCTAGATGTGAACGCGGGCGTGCCTGGCGGCGACGAGCCAGCGCTGATGAAACAAGCTGTAGAAGCGGTAATGGCTGCCGTCAACGCGCCGCTGTGCTTTGATTCGGCCAGCCCGGCCGCGCTGGAAGCGGCGCTTGCCATCTATCCGGGCAAGGCGTTGATTAATTCAACCACGGGCGAAGACGAGGCGCTGGCGCGCGTGCTGCCGCTGGCCCAAAAATACAACGCGGCCATCATTGGCCTGGCCAACGACGAGCGTGGGCCTTCCACCGACCCGCAGGTGAGGCTAGAGGTGGCGCGCAAGATTGTGGCCCGCGCCGCCGATTACGGCATCGCCGCAGCCGATATCCTCATTGACCCGCTGGTACTGACGGTGGGCCACGACCACACCGCCGGGCGCATCACGCTGGAAACCATCCGGCTGATCAAGGCCGAGCTGGGCGTGAACATGACGGCTGGAGCCAGCAATGTGTCGTTTGGCCTGCCCGACCGGCCCAAGGTGAACGCGGCTTTTATTGCAATGTGCATCGCGCAGGGGCTGACGGCCGCCATCACCAATCCGCTCGAGCCGGTGGTGCGGCTGGCGATCTTGGCCGCCGATTTGCTGATGGGGCGCGACGCCTATGCCGGCAAGTGGATCAAGGATTTCCGCAAGCGCAGCAAGGCCGCATAGACTCGTTCCCATCTCAAAAATCATCGCGATGCCCTAACAACCCTGGCGCTGCCCGCCAGGGCAAGTGTGACCAAGCGTAGGGTTTTGAGACGTGAACTGTTCTACGGCGCAAGGCCCGCCGAGCGGCAGGTTTAGAGACAGGTCGCTATTCCTTGATCGCAGGTAAAATACATCTCTCAAGAAGCAGCCATCGGTCGCGCGGCTTGCTGATTATTTTAGACGCAATGGCCACTACCAGGTCTTTTTTCGGAATGCAACAAATAACATTGCCGCCAGAGCCTAGCGCCGAATATGCAAAGATGTTGTCCTCTTCCCTTAGCCACCATAGGTAGCCGTATTTGTTGGAATTCAGAGCCGTAGACTCTGCAACCCATGTCTCTGAAATAATCTGCTCATCGTCCCAGACGCCGCCGTTGAGGTATAGAAATCCAAAACGCGCCATGTCTCTGGGTGTCATGGTCAACCCCCACCCTCCGGTGGTGTTGCCGTTTGGATCGCTAATCCATCCCGTCACATTTTTTCCAAACACATCATCTAATCCGAATGATGTCATTTGAGGAGCTGGAATTTCTCTCATTCCAAGCGGTCGGAATAATCGCTCGTTTGCAAACTCGCGGGCGCATTTACCTGTGGCGCGCGTTATGATAGCTGATAACAGGTGGGAACCTGCAGTACTGTACTGGAATTTTCCTAGCTGTCCGTTTCGCCCCAGCAGATTAAGGATATACATCACCCAGTCTCGTTGCCTTCGCAGCCTGTCCAGCGGTTCATCTCCCCTCATACCTGTCGTTTTCGATGCAATTGGCGCAGTCATGGTGAGAAGATGTTTTAGGGTTATCGTACGTTTCTGTATATCACCGGCGTCAGGAACATATTCGGGGAAAAAATCCAGCACCTTTTGTTCTACACTTTTGATGTATCCTGCATCTATGGCAATACCGATCAGGGCAGATGTGATGCTTTTAGTCACTGAGGCTACATTATGGGTATCATCAGGGCTATGACCGTTATAATATCTTTCAAAAACTATGTAGCCCTTATAATTTTACACTTTGCATTATAGATACCTTCCGGTTATTGATTTAGGATTTTCTTTCAGTGCTTGGGGCAAACCCTCTGCAATGATCCTTCCTCCTTCTGCTCCTCCGCCAGGGCCAAGTTCTATAATCCAGTCACAAGATTCAAGAACTGCAAGATCATGCTCAATAACAATCACAGAATTTCCTTTTGCCACAAGTTCGTCCAATAACTGGATGAGCTTGGCAGTATCATAAAGGCTAAGACCGGTCGTAGGTTCATCCAGCACATAAAGAATATTGCCTTCCCGTCGTCTGCCGATCTCTTTTGCGAGTTTGATCCTTTGCGCCTCGCCTCCACTTAGGCTTGGAGTGGGTTGACCCAGTTTTACATACCCCATGCCAATCCGTTCCATTACTTTTAATGTAGAAACAATCCCCCGGTGATCACTAAAAAGACCAACCGCTTCTGAAACACTCATTTCAAGAATATCTAGAATGTTTTTATCTTTGTATCTAACAGATAAAGCTGTATCGTTATATCTTTTCCCATGACATTCATTGCAGGTATTATATATAAAGTTATCTCCTCCCAGCCATATCTTTTCGCGGCCGCTGCCACCGCACACAGAACAAGCGCCCTTTGAGTTGAATGAAAAATGGCCCGCAGACAAGTTTTGCCGTATAGCTTCCGGTTGTCTGGCAAACAAGCCGCGTATTTTATCCCAGATGCCTATATAGGATGCAGGATTAGAGTTCACATTTCTGCCAATGGGGGCTTGTGACACCTCCGCATAACCAGAGATATGCTCCACACCTTCCAGCTTATCCGCAACCGTTTCAATCACGGCTGATTCAGTGCTGTCATCTATTTCATTTTCCTCCGTATCCGCTCTCTCATTCTCCCATCGATCATGAAAATAACCTTTCAGGAGAGGGACCAGAGTATCTGAAACAAGAGAACTTTTCCCGCTTCCAGATACACCCGCAATTCCGACAAGAGCCCCCAATGGGAACGATACAGTCACATCCACAAGATTGTTTGTTTTGGCATGTCGAACTGTCAGACAAGGTGTGGCTTTATCAATTAGGTTAGCCCCACTGGCCGCCCTGGCAGGCATTGCAACTTGGCCGGAAAGATACTGACCTGTTATAGATTCCTTGCATTGAAGCAGGCCTGCCAAATCACCCTGATAAATGACCTGTCCACCTTCTATGCCGGCCTTGGGCCCTATGTCAATAATGTGTTCAGCCATTTCAATGGTATTCCTGTCATGCTCTACCACAATCACCGTGTTACCCAGTTCCTCAAGAGCTTTGATTGCTTTCAAAAGCTCGGCTTTTTCAGATTCATGCAGCCCTACGGTTGGCTCGTCGAGTATATAGATCAGGGAATCCATCTTTGAATCCAGATGAGAATTAAGAAAGAGCCGCTGTATTTCTCCGCCGGAAAGCGTTGGCATTTCTCTGTAAAGAGACAGATGGCCCAGACGAGATTTGATCAGATTATTTGTTTTGCCCAGTATCTCCCCAAGCAGGTTTTTCCCAAGTGATGCCAACATTTTTTGCTGCGGCAAGGCTTGAAGGAATTCCTGCACCTGGGATATCGTCATCACCCCAAGCTCTCCGATATGCTTGCCATTTAAAAGGACTCGACGGGCTTCTTCTCCGACCCGAAATCCATGACACTCGGAGCAAACAGACATTGTGTAAACACCATCTAGACCTTGATTCCTATAAAGGCGACTCTGAAAGATTCTTGTCAGGCAATAGCTGCGTTTTTCATAGTTGCCCTTGACATGATGCCCATAGATTATTTCTGCCTTCACTTGATCGGGAATTTGTGAAAACGGTGTTTTTAGGTAATCTTTAAATCTTTTGTGCAGCAATTTTGCGTAACCGGGTGTTACCCCAACTGTGTCAAAAATCTGTTCAAGAGTTGTGTGGTCGTTTGGAACCAGTTTTTTCATATTAATTTCAAAATATGCCCCCCGCCCAGAGCACTTGAGACACATTCCATTTGGGGCGTTATATGAAAAATAACTTGCTGCCAGGCGCTCTTCAACGTTCCCACATTCTCTACAGGTTAGGTTGTCGTCTACGGGCGTCCCGCACAAAGAACAAGAAATTTGGCCTTCCCCTGCATAAAGCACTGCAAGCATATTTAGTATATTGGTTCTTGAGCCTACCGTCGAACGTGGATTACTCTGGCGGATAATGCTTTGCTGCACTGCTATGGTGGGGCATATGCCGGATATGCTGTCGAACTTGTCCTCATCGTCAACTCTTGCGAGTATGCCCAAAGACCGCAAGTATTGTCTGCGCCCTTCCTCGAATATGATATCGAACACAAGGCTGGATTTGCCTGATCCACTAACGCCTGTTGCAACGACAAGTTTGTTCTTTGGGATAGAAATATCAAATCCTTTGAGGTTGTGGATGCGCGCGCCTTTGATTGTTATATTTTCCATACATTCAGCCTTTATCTACTCAGGATGTAATTGCCGTTAGCCCGCAATGTTATTATAACGGCGGCAGGTGAGAGCGGCAAGCAATAGCGTAGAGGAAATAACCCTAATGGCTACTCTCATCGGAAACAAGCCGCCAAAAATCCGGGGACGTTGATTCGATGGGCAATTGAGCGACATAACGATTCATCGGCGTTGAAAAGCTGACTCTATGCCATGCATTGGCAGATGGAGAGCCAAAGCAAACCTCAAGCTCGCCGGCGGTTGGATCAAAAATCATTGAACGCAGTGTTCCAAAAAGCTCGTCATAGTAATGACAACACAAACCAGCCGGATATTTGGCCGCTAATAGCGATTTGATGGATTCTCGTCCAACCGGCTGTTTTTCTGTCAGATGCGCCCGAATGGTTTCGTAGCGCACCTGAGAGTGAGCCATGACGCCAGGCTTGGTATAGGGCAGCATGGCGGGCAAGGTAAAGTGATTCGTGGCGCAAAGGAATTGCTCGCCGCTGCGGGCGTCAATCCGCTTTACGGCTTTGTGCGGCCCATAAACCTCAACCAGGGCGGCTTGCCCGGTTTTGTCAGCCACAATCAGAATAGGGTTGCCGCTGGTGGGGATTGCTTCAATTAACTGGATGGCTTGGTCAACAGTCTGACATTGTTCCAAGACAGCTCTTACGACTACCCAAAACTGAAGCCCATCTTGAATGGGTGGGCAAAGACCTTCCAGTTTTCCAACCGGGATGCCCCCCACTGAAGCAGTCACTGTTACCCCATGCTCATTCATCCCTTCGTTGAACCCAAACAAGAGCGTTGAAGACCCAATAAAGGCATACTTGCCCTTGGCCTGCATTGTGCACAGGCGCAAATCATCGGCTTTATCTCCAAATTCGTAGCTGCGGCCAACCAGCACGTGTTGATCTGCCGTCATGGATGGCAGCAAGGCAAAATGGCTACAGTTCCCTTTGAACAAGCACGAGTGGGCATAGTAAATGATGTCTCGCTGGGACGTCTCTAGCCCATCTGCCAGTCCTCGAATTTCCTCGCTGACCCCTGGGCAAAAGCGCGCCAGCAGTTGGGTAACCTGGTCAAATTGCTCTGCAGAAAAACTGCCGGCTCCCGAGCGCACAAAATCCGTAAAACCAGGGACAGCACGAACGACCTGAGCCAAGGTCTGGCCAATCTGATAAGGCTCGCCCTTCAAGACCATGTGCTGAAATACAACCTGCCGATTTTGAGACATGTCAACCTCCATATTGATATTGGTAGGTGTATGATACCCTCATGGCGGGCTTTTTGCTTTGCCCCGCTTGCTCCCAACTTTGCAAATCTTGCGGTCTAGGCGGGTTGCTGCGCGACCCGAAACTGCGCCCAAAATAGCGGGGGGAACCCTGGACGCCTAGGAGCTTGTCGGAGAGGACCGTTCGTAGTGCGCGCTTTAGCGCGCTGAAGCGCGCACTACGAGCCTACCAGCCCGCTCTCCGACAGCCTGCTAGAGTGGGATGATGGGGATACAAACGTCCAGAACGTACTTGCCTTCGAGGGCATCATCGGGCGGGGCGTTGTAAATTTCAAAAGGGGCCTGGTCGGCAGGCTGATAGCCGCTGTCAATCAGCCAGTCACGGTAGAGATATTGAAAGACTAGAGGAATTTCATCGGCGGCGCACACGGCGTGGCCGACGACATATTTTCCAGCAGGTATGCGCATTTGGCTAATGGGGCTGGGGGTTATTGTACCTTCTGGAATTGTAATGCAGGCATAGTAACGGCATTTTTTAGCCGGCGTAATCAACGGGTCATCACAAGATATTCCCACCACCTTGGTCTCTTTTGTAAGCAGGTTTTGGGCTTCTGCCCAACGAAAGAGCCGATTCCAGGCTTGGCGAATTAGGACGACATTATAACCTGTCAAGTTGGAAATATAGGCCAAGTTCATGGCCGGCATGGCGCAGACCTGGACCTCGATCTTGCTCGCGAGGCTATTGTACTTGGCCGATGAGGCTGGGTTGCAGGCAGGTAAGCTGATTCCAGCTTTGCGATATTGATTGGCTGTCAGCCCAAAGTGCTTTTTGAAGGAGCGGGCAAAGATTGCCGGCGACGAGAAACCGCAGGCCAACGCGATCTGCGTTATAGAAAAGCGGGGGTTTTTAACCAGCATATTGGCGGCTTTTTCAAGCCTGACGCGATTCAAAAACTGCTGCGGCGTCTCTCCCATTACTGCCGAAAAGATGCGGTGGAAATGAAAGGCGGAGAAATAGGCCGCTTGAGCCAACTGCGCCAGATCCAAATCATCCGCCAGGTTTCGGTTGATCAACATCAGGGCAGCATCTATGCGGGTTTTATACACCTCTCTGGAATCAGGCATCAGGCTGTTCTCCTTAACTGGAATTATATCATTATCCGGCGGGCGGCGCTTCAAACTGGCCAACATTGTGCGCCGTTATCCAGCAAGTGATTCTAGCGCCCTGCACCCTTTTGAATTTTTGAATTGCTATCTGCGGAGTTCAACTAACCAGAGGCCTGCCCCCCATAACACTATTTTGTTACCACTGGGCGAAAACGCAAAGCTGCAAGAGGGATTAGAAGCAAATTTGTCCTGCTTGGATTTGTGAAGGATGGTGCTAATATCACCGGAGGCCACATCGTAAGAGCGAAACAAGTACTCTTTTTTGCCTAGCGACCAAATATGATACAGCAATTTACCGTCCTTCGACCATTGCGGGCACCCACCAAACACTTTGGCAACTGTAGATTTTCCAGTCTCCAAAGATACAAGCCACAGATTGTCACTCTGGTCTACAACAGCAAGAGTTGTGTCGTCTGGAGATAAAGCCCACTCCACTTCTATCCCCTCAAAGTCTGACATATCTTGCAGTGACATAACCTGACCACTTTTAACGTCGGCGATGTATACATTTGGGCCACCTTCGTAGCCAAAGCTAAAAATAACCTTACTTTCATCTTTGAACCAGATAGCTTGATAGATCATGCCCGCCTGTGCACTGAAAGATGTTCTGGTTCTATGGCGGCCACTTGAATCTGCAATCCAAACTTCTACCCCAGCAGAAGGATCAGTGGGAGTGAACATGTCTGTCACAGTGTCAATCGCAGGAACATAAGTCACATAGTTGCCACTCGGCGATGTGTATCCCTGCAACTCTGGAAAGATACCAAGGCGACGAGGGTTCACAGTATCCAACCGCTGCCAAACATGGTCATCATACTTTAGGGGGGAAGATATAATAGTTGTTACATGAGTTGAAACATCAAAAGCCGCCCAACTCAGAATCTCATAGGTTGTAGTAGGCAAGAAAGCATAGTAGATAAACCGCTCGTCGTCAGACCAGAATGCTGTCATGATCCTTCTATACGTAGGGCTATAGCGGTCGTCCGATTCAATTTCAATTGCTTCTGCCACCGCACTTTTGGTCGGTATTGCTGTCGCCACCCTGGTTCGGGTTGCCGCCGGTGTAGCGGTGTGGGAGAGGTAAGTGTAGATGTTGGCAAAACGGGCAAAGCTATTGGCGCACTAGGGGTGGCAGGCCGCGCAAGTTCAGGCGATGGGGCACTCGAACACCCAGCCAGCAGAAATATCATCACTGCTAGCGCCGGCAGTTGTTTAGGCAAAAATCTGGACACACTGTACATTTGAACACCTCCCTGATCTATACAAGACATTATCGGAAATAGCAGGACGGGCATCCCCATGCCCGTCCGCCAACGTACACCCTGGACTGCCCGTCCACCTGTGCCTGCGCCACAGGTGCAGGCAGGGCAGGCTTGCACCTGCGCTGCGCTTGGCCCCTTCGGGAGTGCAG
>JBGSMF010000067.1:0-24329 GCA_041740315.1 Thermoflexales bacterium | reverse complement strand
CCTGGGGCGTGAACAACCGCACGGTCTCGTTCCGCATTCCGGCCGGCCCGCCCAAAACCGCCCCGACCAGCTCAGCGAACGTCAGTTCCCCCTCGCCTAACGCAACTATATCTATGCCCCGATCTGCAAGAAGCGTAACATACTCACTCGTGGCATACGGGCCGCCAGCGACAATCGGCACATCTGGAACCCACTGTTTTATCAACGAGACGGTCTTGTGGAAGAAATCTTTATACAGCGAGAGGGTTCTGATGCCAATGAGCCGGGGTTGGAAATCATCAATCCAACCTTTCAGTTCTTCAAAGCTATCAAAGTCAATCCCAGCCTTCAATATCTTTCCGTGAATCCTGTCTCCAAATTCCCGGTTCAGGTATGTTAGGAGATACATCAGACCCAGCGGCGCTTCTACCATACTTATTTGGTCCGGCTCGTCACTAAAATGCTGAGACAAGTCTAGTAGCAAGATTGGCAATCGCCTCTCGGAGCTGGAAGGCGATGCGCTATCCCTCCTGTGGGCGGGGGCCAAAAACACAGGGGCAACGCTTTCTTCAACCGGCAAGACAATCTCTGGATAGAACCCGCCATCGTCTATGAGGCGTGCAATTTCAGGATAGCTCTCCAGGATGCCAGGCAAATAGGCATTGTATCGAGTGACAAGCTCGGTGCGTGTGAGCAATTGTTTCTGGATTGGGATAACGCTTTCCAGGCGCTCTGGCAGGAGAAAATAGTCTTTTAGAAAAGTAGCCTGATATTGCCGCAAAAAGCGCATAGAGAAAGGCGTTGTGGCGCTCGGCTCGTGAAACGCCAGGCGAGAAGTTCTGTGAATGGCCTCTCTAGCAATTCCGTGTTCCATGGCAAATTCAGCTATGGCAGAGTCGGGAAATATCTTTAAAATGCTAATGACGGGAAAATGCAACCATTTGATTCCCTTGATGAAATCAAGCGTCATCTGGGCTTCTTCTTCGGTCTCTGTTGGGAACCCGACCATCGTAAACAAATCCAAGATGACATTGGGGTGTTTCGCACAGATGTACAGCAGGTTCTCTCTGAGCTTTTCGATGTTAATATTCTTGTGGATGAGTTTTTGCAGCCGGGGAGAGGCCGTTTCCAAGGCCAGGGCCAGAGACACGACGCCTGCTTCCACCATCAGGTCAATATAGTCCGGAGTCAGAATGTCGCCTCGCATTCCATTGGGAAATAGAATGCGTATGTCCAGATTGTTCTTGATCACAAGCTCGAAAAACTCTTTGCTGTTCCGTCGGTCGCAATTGAAAACGTCGTCTACAAAAGTGAACGTCCTGTATCCCCTGTCATAATGAAGGAGAACTTCTTGAAATATATTCTTTGCCGAGCGCGCAACATGTCGTTTGGGCCAAACTCTATGGCAATACAAACAGCGATATGGGCATCCCCTGGTCGCAAAGATACTTATGCTTCTTTGAACACTTCCTGTGCCAACGTATTGGTTGTACTTGTCATAGTCAACCAGGCTTCTGTCCGGAAAGGGCAACGCATCCAGGTTCTCGATCTGGGGTCGTGGGCTGGTGACAGTTACATATTCACCAACATCATCCAGGCCCTGCAGCAAGGTAAAGGGGATGCCTCTAACAAAGCGAGGTCGCGTCAGCAAAACATCGGCCTTGCTTTCGTTCAACCCGGAGAGAACCCGATCCGGGGGGCCTTGATTGTCAATGGAGAAACAGCTGGCTCCTGCTTTCAGAACTCCAAGGATAGCGACGGCTACATCAATCTCTCGGTCGTCCATGATCGCCACAATTGAACCGTGTTCAACTCCTCTCTTCTTCAGAGAATGTGCCAGGTGGTCAGCACGAGCGTTCAACTCCGCATAGCTCAGTTGGCGACTCTCGAAAACCATGGCAGCAGCGGCTGGCGACTGTTGCGCCTGCGCCTCAAACAACTGATGGACGCACATCCCCCTGAGATTGTCTGCCTGAGTGCTATTTGAATCCACCGGGCTTACCTCCGAAAAGCTTTACAAGCATGCACAATAGCGTCTCAATCATCGATCGTTTCTGGTCGAGAGGATTGCACGTTCTCCACAGCCTTTTCCTTCGGTTCAGATTGCGCTGTCACGAAACTCATTGTTGGCGGGTCATCAGGAAGAACAAGACTCATAAAATATTCACCTTCCTGAAAAACTAGCCCCAGACTTTGCAGATAGCTGATCTCTTTCACTGGATCAAAGTTCGAAATGTGGCTCAATTCCGCATGGAGGCCGGATAGCGTAACTGGTTTGGCAAGATGATCTAATAATTCCTTCCCCACCTCATCAATGTGGCGCTCAACAACCTTGCCCGAGCGAGAATCGCTCACAACGGCGGCTTGCCCATGCTCCTTGTAAAAAAGCTTGGGTGGCATTTGGTTAGACCATTGTTGTTGCCACGATTTAACCTTTTCTCCGATTTTGCTGAACCACTTGCCCAGCGCCAAGTATTCTGCGCCATAATTCAGATTGGTAAAGTAATAGGCCAAGTTCACCAGCGATTCTTGACTGAAAGGATAAACCAGCTTGTAAAAATCGTATGGCTGCAAGTCTAGCTCATACTTTTCAGGGTGGCGGAAATAGGTGCTGTAGCGGTCAAACCGGATCGGATATACCCCCGTCGGCGGAGGAAAGTGCGTCAATAATGGAATGTCATGAACATATTTCTTGTAGGTGTCCTCCCCTTCTCCGGGGAAACCAACCAAGAGATTCCAATACGGGTAAACACCGTACTGACAACAAAGTTTCAACAGAAGCAAATTTTGGAAGACTGTGGTGCCTTTTTTCATTAGCTCTAGCGAGGACGTAGCCAAAGCCTCGATTCCTGGTTGGATAACTTTAACATTTGCCCTGGAGAGTATCTGCACTTGCTCTTCGCTTAGATCCGCTCTGACTGCATAAAGAATCGTTGCATTGGCAGGCACATCCAGAAAAGGGAATACTTTATCCAAGTAATTTCCCGGCATAAGATTATCAACGCTGCAGAACTGTGAGCACCTGGTAGAATATCGGAACAGGTATTTGAATTGTTCCAGGGCATTCTCTGCGCTCATCCTCCGATGCTTGCGCCTCAAGCCGTTCAAGCCGCAGAAAGCGCATTGCCCCCAAGCACACCCTCGGGAAGTTTCAAACCACAAGGTTGGCTTTACCTCTCCACCTGGGAAATTGGCGGCCAGCGTATCAAGGAACTCTTCATAATTCAATTCAGGCCTGACATCAATATCAAGGTCCTCACCACTTGCGCTGATATCCGAGTGAACTGAAGCATAGTTCGACTTGCATACTACCCCCCTGATATTCTTACATAGTTCAGTTTCCTGGTTGAGGCAATGCCGAACGAATTCAGGGAAACTCTCTAGCGCCGGCCCGCAGAAAACATAGTCCACCGCCCTTACACTCCTGGCGATCTCGTGTCCCATAGGGGCCTCACAACCAGCGCCTCCCATTACCGTGACAATATCTGGAACTCGCGCTTTTAGTTTTCTTGCCATAGCAAAACCAGCCACATTTTGAGAAGAGAGAGACGTAAAGCCCACTAGTTCTGCCTGGTCCAAGTGGTACTTTGCAATTAACTCGTCCAGAAAACTATCCGCCCCAGCTCGCTTTTCTTGAATGAGGCGCTTGAGCATTTTGGTCTGTTCGTCTTGGCCCCGGTAGTAGCGCAAGAGGTAATCCGAAGAATTGTCAAGTGATTCAGGGAAAGCGCTCTGGCGAAGGAACCACTCCCCCAACCCGCTGGTATAACTCTCTATCGAAATCGATATATATTGATAAAGATCAACACCTATGTAACGAGCAAAATCATGGTTAAGATAGAATATTTGGACAGAAACTTGTTTCCCTAACTCGCTATCGAGAACAGATTTTAGCTGGGTTAGAGCAAGCGACGGCGAGTCAAGGGCGGCAAAGGGCATGTTGATTAGATGTATCTTGTACATCGGGTCTCCCAAGTTCGAATTAACACGGATTCGTAAGGACTCTGGCTATCTCATCTTTTCCAATCGTCTCGAAACCAAACCTCCCGGGGTCCATGACATGAGGGCCGGCTTCTTTGAGAGGACTGTTCCGCCCGTCTTTCAGAAGCGGAATCTCAAACAAGCGCCACTCTGGATGTGCCGAAATCTCTTTCAATAGGTTCTCAAAATGGTCCAGTATCTGGGCAATCGTGGCAGGCTCAAATATGTCTGTGTTGTATAAAAGATGTCCTCTGAGTCCTTCTGGCCCCTCCCGCAACTGAAACTCAAGAGCGCCTCTGGATACTTTGGTTTCAAATTCCAATGGTCTCACAGTCAAACCTGGCCACTCGAACGATTCCATCGGCGCGTTCTGGAGCATCAATGCCACTTGGACGAGGGGATTATGACTCGAGCCTCGTTCCGGTCGCAGTCTCTGCACCAACATTTCAAACGGCAGATCCTGATGCGCATACGCAGCCAGCACCATCTCACGCACCCGACCCAGTAACTCATGGAACGTAGGATTTCCCGACAAATCAGTCCGCAATACCAGCGTATTGACAAAGAATCCAATCAACCCTTCGACTTCCACCCGATTTCGATTGGCAATCGGGGTACCCACAGCCACATCCTCCTGGCCTGTATATCGGCACAACAACGCCTGGAATGCCGCCAACAACGTCATGAACAAGGTCGCCCCCTCGCGCTGGCTCAACGCTTTCAACGCCTCGGTCAGGGCCTTGGATATCGTGCACGGTTCACTTGCGCCCTGGAACGTCAAGGTTGGCGGGCAGGGTCGATCACCTGGCAATTCCAGCACTTTAGGCATACCTTCCAACTGCTTCGCCCAGTAGGCCAGTTGCTTTTCCAATGTTTCCCCCTGCATCCATTTCCGCTGCCACGCCGCAAAATCGGCGTATTGGATGGGCAATGGGGGAAGCGACAGAGTCGTGTCGGTGGAAAAGTCCCGGTAAAGCGCCGCGATTTCTCGGGCCAGCACTCCCCAAGACCAGCCATCAAAGATGATGTGGGGCATTGTCAACAACAGTACATATTCCTCTGCATCCAGCTTCAGAAGCGTCACCCGCATCAATGGACCACAGGCCAAGTCAAAAGGATGTTGCGCCTCTTCACTTGCCAGCCGCCTCGCTTCTACTTCCCGCTCTCCATCGGACAACTGGCACAAATCCACCACAGGCAGCTTTACTGCCGACGCCGGGGCAATTACCTGGATTGCCTGCCCATTCACTGCCATGAAAGTCGTCCGCAAAATCTCGTGGCGATTGACGATTTCATAGAACGCCCGCATCAGTGTAGCGATATCGAGTTGGCCCGTCAAATGCATCGCAGTAGGAATATTGTAGAAGGGGTTGCCGGGCATCAACTGGTCAAGAAACCACAAGCGCTGCTGCGCAAAAGATAGAGCAAGTTTGCCCTCTCGTCCCACGGGCACCAAAGGCGGCATCACCAGATCCTGCTTTGACCAACGAGCCTTTTCGATGCACCTGGCCAGTTCAGCGATAGTGGGCGACTCAAACAATACCCGCAGCGGCAGTTCCACCTCAAAGATTTCCCGCACCCGCGATACCACTTGTGTCGCCAGAAGGGAATGCCCTCCCAGCCCGAAAAAGTTATCAGTGGCACCCACCTGTTCGATGCCCAGAACCTGCGCCCACATGCCCGCCAGAACCTCCTCCATCGGCGTGCGCGGCGTCACAAAACTGGCTGCCAGAAAGTCGGCCCGCTCAGGGACAGGCAGCGCCTTCCGATCCACTTTCCCATTGGACGTGAGTGGCAACGTTTCTATCGCCACGAACGCCGAGGGCACCATGTAGTCGGGCAGTTTCTCCCGCAGAAAGCGGCGCATATCGTCAGCCCTGAATACCTGTTCGCCCTTCGGAACTACATAGGCCACCAATTGCTTGCCGGCCCCAACCTTGTTCGAAAGGTCCACCAGCCCATCTTCCCGCGCCACTACTACTGTCTCCCGTACCCCCGGATGGCTCCCTATCACCTCTTCGATTTCTCCCAGCTCCACCCGAAAACCCCGCACCTTTACCTGGTGGTCTATGCGCCCAAGAAACTCTACGTTCCCTCCCGACACATAACACGCCAGGTCACCCGTCTTGTACAAACGCGCCCCTGCTTCATCCGCAAAGGGATGTGGGATGAACTTTTCAGCTGTCATCGCAGGCTGCCAGAGATAGCCGCGCGCCAGACCTTCACCACCAATGTACAATTCACCCGGCACTCCAACCGGCACAGGCTGTAAATGCGCATCCAGTATGTAGAGCTGGGTATTGGCAAGCGGCCGGCCAATAGAGATTGGATCCTCCCCCGGGCCAACTGGATGGATGGTAGACCAGATAGTTGTCTCTGTGGGGCCATAAAGATTCCACAAGGAGGCTCCTCGTTCCAACAACTGGTCGGCTAACGCGTGGGGTAGCGGTTCAGCGCCGCAGAGCATTGTCAATCCTTCGTTGCCCTCCCACCCTGAGGCCAACAGTAGTTGCCAGGTAGCCGGAGTTGCCTGCATAACCGTAGCCCCATATTCTCTTATACTTCCCAACAAGCGGTTCCCATCGGAAGCTACTTTGCGGTTTACTAACACCAGGCGGTTTCCTGTGATGAGCGGCAAGTAGAGCTCTAACCCGGCTATATCGAAGGATATAGTGGTGACTGCAACGAGCGTATCCTGATTCAGCCACAGCCGCTGGCGCATAAAATTCAGTAAATTGGTCAGAGCGCAATGTGGAATCTGAACCCCTTTCGGCTTGCCGGTTGATCCCGACGTGTAGATCACATAGACCAGATTGTTGGCCAGCGCCTTGTGAGGCAAGTTTTGTCCGCTCTCCTCGGCCACTACACTCCAGTCAGCATCCAGGTAGAGGATGCGCCCTCTGTACTCCGGGAGCAAATTCGAAAGGTGACTCTGCATCAACAATACTGGCGACTTGGTATCCTCCAACACGAATGCCGAGCGATCCCTGGGGTACATTGGGTCTAGCGGCACGTACGCTCCCCCCGCCTTGAGTATGCCCAGCAGGCCCACCACCATCTCTAATGAACGCTCGACACAAATGCCCACCAATGTCTCCGGTTTTATGCCCATGCGTTGCAAGTAATGAGCTAACTGGTTGGCTCGACCATTCAACTCCCTATAGGTGATATGCTGCTCCTCAAACACTACTGCCACTGCGTCGGGCGTCTCTTCTGCCTGTGTCTCGAATAGCTCGTGAGCGCACAGAGACTGTGGACACTCTACCTTGGTATCGTTCCACTCCACCAGCAGTTGGCGCCGTTCGGCCTCCGCCAAGAGGGGCAGTTCGGAAAGCCGCTGATTAGGATGCGCGGCTATACCCTCCAGCAGGGTCTGGAAATGCCTCGCCATTCGGGCAATCGTCGTGGCATCAAACAGGTCCGCACTGTACAAAAGAACGCCCCTGAGACCATCCGAGTCTTTCCTCAAGTGAAACTCTAGGTCAAACCTTGCCATCTGGGTATCAAGCGCCAGCAAGTTCAACGTCAAACCCGACAGCTCCAGAGAGGGGATGGAGGCATCGTGGAATGCAAACACAACTTGAAATAGCGGATTTTGGCTCAGGACTCGCTCTGGCTGCAATTCCTCCACCAGTCTCTCGAAGGGCAAGTCCTGGTGCGCATAAGCTCCCAGAACCACCTCGCGAACCCGACCCAAGAGTTCCTGGAAAGTCGGATTGCCTGAGGTGTCAGTGCGAAGCACCAGCATATTGATAAAGAGTCCAATCAGCCCCTCAATTTCAGTCCGGTTTCGGTTGATGATCGGTGAACCTACTGCAATGTCCTCTTGCCCTGTATATCGGCGCAGCATGACTTTAAACGCCGTCAGCAGCAGCATAAACAAGGTCACCCTTTCTCGTTGACTCAGAACCTTGAGGGCTTTGGTTAGAGGCTTGGAGATGACAAAAGAGTGACTCCCACCTCGGAAACTCGCCATCGCCGGTCGTGGCCGGTCGGTGGGTAGTCTCAGCATGGGAGGGTCGTTGCCAAGTTGTTGTTTCCAGTAAAGGATGTGCTTTTCAAATTCCTCGCCCTGTAGCCGCTGCCGCTGCCAAACTGCAAAATCTGCGTACTGGACAGGCAATTCGGCGAGCGGCGAGGGCATTTGCTTAGAGAATGCGCCGTACAGCAATGCCAATTCCCGGGTGAATACATCCCCAGCCCACTCATCAGCAACAATGTGATGCAGCGACAAAAGTAATCTGTGCTCATTCTCATCCAACCTCAACAAGATAGCCCGCAGGAGTGGGCCTCGATCCAAGTGAAAAGGCTGCTGGGCATATTCGGTGGACAGATCTCGGGCTATGGTCTCCCGCTCAATCTCAGGGAATCCACAGAGGTCAATCACTGGCAGTGTTAAGGTCAGAGCCGGGTTGATAATCTGAACCGGTTGCCCATCCACGCTGCCAAAAGTAGTCCGCAAGACCTCGTGTCGCCGCACAATCTCGTTCAAGCTATGTTCCAGCACATCCGGGTTGAGCACACCAGTGAGACGGATGAACATAGGGATGTGATAAGCGGCGTTGCCAAGCAACTGGTCCAGGAACCATAACCGTTGTTGAGCGAAGGATTGAGGAAAAGTGCCAGTCTTTTCCCTATGTGAACTTGTGGGTATCATGTGACGCAGGTTTTTCTGGCGGGCATGCTGCAAAAGGACTTGAAGCCTCGCCGAGTCAAGTTCTAATATATGTTTAACGCGGTCGTTCATTTTCTATCCTAATGCTGCTCAACAAACAGCCACTTGCTGAGGCGAGTTGGGGTCTCCCGTTGTCCCAAGCCATCAGTTCGGAAATGCCGGGGGCTGGCATCACCCAGGTATCTCTGGCTGGCTTTCACTTGATAGCTTTCACGACAACCATCGAATCTGCCCACCACAGATCTCGAACATTCTCCGGTAAAGCCAGGCGTTGGACAGTAAGCGCAAAAGAACTAAAATATTTTAGAATGAGCCTCTGATGAGCGCGGCTCAATGAATCAATCTCATTTGTAAGATAGGTAAAGACTCCTCCTTCCCTCAAATGTTCTGCCGCCGTTGGGAAGAAATGTTCAGCGAACGTAACGCTATTCACAACGTGCTTGACAAACTCGTCCCGATTGAGAACGAATGTGTGAAAAAAGATCCCATCATAGACCCCTAGCAAGTCTGTAATGTCTTGCCACATTCCAGGAATCAAACGAATATTACTATGGGGATATTCCTTTCTCCATCTATCATAAAGCGTGTTTATAATGTGGCGGTTACACTCGACAATGGTGTGAGATTTGACGCCAAATTCCTGAATATAGGTTGCCGAAACCCCACGCCCAAATCCTATCTCCAGAACATCCCCCGCTGTTTCCGTCACAACTCGGGCCATCGCCGCCATTAACGGAATCTGCCAATCCTCCATGATTTGCTGCTCTCCCAGAACCTCTTGTGAGCGATCATGACCCATTTCGGTTCCATTCGGATCGCAGCCAGGGACAAGTCGTTTGGATACAACGTCCAGATACGTCAAATCGTCTACAAACTCGCTGATGGCTCTATTGATCAGCCAGTTCTTTTGAATCTCTCGGGGTGGGTTAATAAAATCGTCCGTTTTGAACTGAAGCGAGATGTCAAAGGCTGGATGCCGTCGAATTCTGGAGACCATGCTCTTTTCCTTTCAGGTCGAGTCTTGTTGGGTCGCATCATTTGTCTCCTCGTCCCAATACCCGACGAGTTTCTGAGCAATGACCACGACCAACTCGGCTATGGTGGGCGCTTCAAACGGCGTGTGCAAGGATAACTCAACATGGAAGCTATCCTGTATGCGATCCAGGAGTTGGATCGCTAGCAGGGAATGCCCCCCTAACTCGAAGAAATTGTCATAGATGCCCACTTTTTCAACGCCAAGGAGTTCGCTCCAGATACCTGCGACCATCTCCTCAATGGGCGTGCGGGGAGCAACGTACTCTTGCGTGCCCCACACTTGGCCAATCTCATCCAAGCCCAGCAATGCTCGATAATCAACCTTTCCATTCGGCGTCAAGGGCAGGCCGTCCAAGAACACGAAACTTGCCGGCACCATGTATCCTGGCAGCCTTTCCTTCAGAAAATCTCGTAATTCACCCAGAATAGATTCAAGGTCCGAAACAATGTATGCCACAAGCCGCTTCTCTCCGGGCACATCTTCCCTGGCTAAAACCACGCTTTCCCGCACGCCCGGATGCATTCTCAACGCGGCTTCAACTTCGCCCAACTCGATGCGAAAGCCCCTGACCTTAACTTGCCGATCAATGCGCCCCAGGAATTCGATATTTCCGTCCGGCAAGTAGCGAGCCAGATCTCCCGTTCTGAACAGACATGAACCAGCTTTTAAATCAAATGGATTAGGGACAAACTTTTCGGCTGTTACTGCCGGGTGGTGTAGATACCCCCGAGACACCCCTATCCCTCCGATGTATAGCTCACCTGGCACACCTATTGGGGCAGGTTGAAAGCGCCTATCTAACAGATAAATCTTGGTATTGGCAATTGGGCAACCAATAGGGACAAGCATCCTTTTGACAGAGTCGCTATTGCACATGTGCACGCTGCTCCAGACTGTTCCCTCGGTGGGGCCGTACTCGTTAAACAAATCAGTATCGGCATGTGAATCCAAGTGGCGCTCGACTAATTCTCGCGGACAAGGCTCCCCTGCCACGATCACGGCTCGAAGACCGGTCAGATCTAATCTCAAGTGGTCTAGGATAAGGCTGTATAAAGCCGGAATACTCAGCAGATGAGAGATGTGATTTTGGACTATCAAATCCGCCAAATGTCGTGGATCCTTTTCAAGACCCGACGGCGGGAGAACAAGTTTTCCACCCTGGCATAGCGTCCAGAAAATGCCGGCTACGGAGCTGTCAAAAGCAAACGACGAGAGCAACAGAAAAGCTGAAACTGCGTCGTGGTAATAGATCGTTCGGGCCATCGTAGAATGAACCAGATTCCGGTGCGTCACGAGCACGCCTTTGGGCTGCCCGGTGGAACCGGAAGTGTAGATCACATAAGCGGCATTGTCGCTTGTCACTTGGCTGTTGAGATTCGTCTCGCCCTCGTGCGCAATAACAGGCCAACTCTTGTCCAGGCATACCACCTGCCTACCTTGCGTAGGCAGAGTGGCGGCTAGCTGCTCTTGGGTCAATAGCACCGTTGCCAGCCCAGGCTGCGCCTGGACCGCATCAGCCAGCATATACGCCAGCCGCTCTTGGGGATAGGTCGGATCAAGCGGGACGTACGCTCCCCCAGCCTTGAGGATGCCCAGCAGCCCTACCATCATCTCCACCGAGCGTTCTACACAAATCCCCACCAACACCTCGGCCCCTACGCCTAGACGCCTCAAATAGTGCGCCACTTGGTTGGCTCGACCATTCAAGCCCCCGTAGCTCAAATGCTGTTCTTCGAATACCACCGCCACCCCATCCGGCGCCCGCTCTGCCTGCGCCTCGAATAGCTCGTGGAGGCACTCTTCCCCTCGATACTCTACCTCGGTGGCGTTCCACTCTTCCAACACCTGATGCCGTTCCCACTCCGTCAAAAGCGGCAGGTCGTTGATACACTGCCCAGGATCGGCCACAATGCCCCTCAGCAGAACCTCGAAATGATCTACCCAACGAGAAATCGTGGCCGCATCAAACAAATCCGTACTGTATTCCACGACTCCTCGCACTCCCGCTCCTTTCTCCACCATCAACACTGTCAGATCAAATTTCGCCGTCCGGCTCTCTATCTCCAGCGGCTTGGACGTCAAACCCGGCAGCGCCAGCGACGCCTCCGGCACGTTCTGGAAACCCAACATTACTTGGAACAGCGGGCTTCGGCTCAGGTCTCGCCCCGGTTGCAGTTTCTCCACCAATACCTCAAACGGCACGTCCTGATGGGCTGCCGCATTCAGGGTCGTCTCCCTCACTCGCCCTATCAGTTCCCGAAACGTCGGACCCCCAGACAAGTCTGTCCGCAATACCAATGTGTTGACAAAAAAACCAATCAGTCCCTCAAGCTTGTCCCAATTTCGGTTGGCTATCGGGCTGCCCACAACAATGTCGTCCCCACCCGTATACCGTTGCAACAATACCTGGAACGCCGCCAGCAGCACCATGAACAGCGTCGCACCCTCCCTCTGCCCCATCGCCTTTAGCTTCCCCGTCAACGCCTGCGACAGTTCGAACGAAATGCTCCCTCCCTCAAACGTCGAAAGGCGCGGCCGCGGCCGATCCGTGGGTAGCTCCAGTCCCTCCGGCATCCCAGCCAACTGCTCCCGCCAGTACCTCACTTGCTCCTCCAGCACCTCCCCTCGCAGCCACTCCCGCTGCCACACCGCATAGTCCCCATACTGGACGGCAAGCTCTGCCAGTGGTGAGGACGCCCCCCTCGAAAACGCCGCGTAGAGCGCCGCCATCTCTCCTGACACTACCCCCACCGACCACCCGTCCGACACTATATGATGCGCCGTCAACACCAGGATGTGCTCCTCTGCCTCCAAGCGCAACACCATCATCCGCACCAGCGGCCCTCGCGCCAGGTCAAACGGCCAGCCCGCCTCCGCCAAGACCACCCGCCCCGCTTCTTTCTCCCGCTCCCCTTCCGGCAGCCCTCCCAGGTCTACCCGCAGCAACCCCACTTGCTTCCCACTACCAATCACCTGCACCGGCTGCCCATCCACCACCTCAAATGTCGTCCGCAGCGTCTCGTGCCGCCGCACTATCTCCCCCAGCGTCTGCGCCAGCGCCCCCACATCGAGCCGCCCCCTCAGCCGCTCGGCCGCCGTTACGTTGTACAGCGGATTGTTCGGTATCAACTGATCCAAAAACCACAGCCGCTCTTGGGCAAACGAAAGCGGCAATCCCCTCTCTCGCCTCACTGCCACCAGCGGCGGCGCCGTCACCCGCCCTCCCGCGCGCCCCTCCTCCACCCCCTTGGCCAACTCTGCCACCGTCCCCCACTCAAATATCGCCCGCAACGGCAACTCTACCCCAAAAACCTCCCGCACACGGGTGATGAGCTGCATGGCTAGCAAAGAATTCCCTCCCAACTCGAAAAAGTTGTCATGCACGCCAATGGCAGCCTGGCCGCTGACCGCAGAATGGCCGCCCGCTTGGTCGAGACCAAGGACTAGAGCCAAGATGCTGGCCAGTGTCTCTTCGATTGGATTGCGTGGAGCTACAAACGCCTTCTCTGTTGAGGCTCTGGCCATATCCGGCATGGGCAATGCATGGCGATCAACTTTTCCATTGGGCGTTAGCGGCAAGGCGTCCAACGATACAAAGGTCGAGGGCACCATGTATTCAGGCAACTTGGACCGTAAAAAGCTCCCTAGTTCGCTGACGAAAGACGAACTCTGATGAGAGCTCAAGGGCGGATGCTCTATTTCCTCTGCTTTGTTGCAAAGGCAGGCGACCGACCAGGCCTCATCTTGGGACCATAGTTGTTCGTTCTTCAACACCACATAGCCCACCAGGCGCTGATTGCGCGGCTTGTCCTCTCGGACCACCACCACTGCCTCTCGCACGATGGGGCATTGCGCCAGTGCGGCTTCGATCTCTCCCAGCTCGATGCGATAGCCCTGAATCTTGACCTGAAAATCCTCTCGTCCCAAGAATTCGATGTTACCGTCCGGCAAGTAACGGCCCAAATCGCCGGTCCAGTACAGGCGCTCACCCGTCTGGGGGTGGATAATAAAGTGTGTTCGAGTCTTTTCATCGTTCCGCCAATAGCCCTGGGCCAGCCCGACGCCGCCGATGTACAACTGCCCGGCCACCCACACCGGACGCGGCGCTAGCGCCTTGTCGAGCACATGGAAGGTTTGATTGAGCATGGGGCGTCCATAGGGAATACTCTTCCAGGCAGGCCTGATTTGCTGGATGGGATAGAAGATGGACCAGATGGAAGCCTCGGTCGCGCCTCCCAAGCTGATAAGGTTGACGGCTTGGGCATCGGCCCCACTGTCGGTCAACGCTCTAATCTGATCAGGCAAGGTCAATGGAATCCAATCTCCGCTCAACATAACCAAGCGTAGGCTGTCCGGCAAGCGTTCAGACCGGCCGGTGGCGTACTGCACCAACATTTCCATGAGCGCGGGCACTGTGTTCCATAGCGTGACCTGCTCGCGCCTCATCAACTCTAGCCAATGGGTTGGATCGCGCCTGCCTGCAGCGTCGGGCATGACGATGGTTCCTCCGGCTGCCAACAAGCCAAAGATGTCATACACCGACAAGTCAAAGCTAAGGGCTGAGAGGGCCAGCACCCGATCATGCTGCTGCACGCCAAAACGTCGATTGACGTCGAGGATTGTATTGACGGCGCCCCGGTGGTCAATCATCACACCCTTGGGCAAGCCAGTCGAGCCAGAGGTGTAGATCACATACGCTAGATCGCCCGGCTCCTGCATGGGCGCCAGGGGAAAGTCCTGCATGCTTTCCATGCCATTATCTTGCACACACAGCCGCTGAATGTCCTCTGGCCATGCCAGCTTTTCGTCCCACCACGGTTGGGTTAGCGCCAACTCGACGGCTCCATCCTCCAACATGTACTGTAGGCGTTCCGGCGGCAGTTCGGGATCAATCGGCAGATAGGCAGCGCCCGACTGGAGAATTCCCAACACGGCCACCACTTGTTCCCAGCCCTTTTCCATCACCACTGCGACAAGCGAGTTGGGGCACGCGCCTCTTTGCTCAAGCCAATGGCCAACTTGGTTCGAACGGCGATACAATTCCTGAAAAGTCAGCGTCCGACGAGAGGTCACCACCGCCGCCTGGTTGGGCCGCTGCGGCACTTGCGCAGCAAACAAGGTGTGCAAAAGTTCAGTTGACATGGGCGCCTGGGTTGCATTGATTGCTGCTCGCTGCTCGAGTTGCCTTGGAGGCGTCCATTGTCGCGTTGTCACCTGCCAAGTCTCGGGATTGTCAGCCAGGCGCTGCAAGAAACGACCATACGTCTCAAACATGTCGTCTAACAGCCCCTCGGGAAAGATCTGCTCCACCGCATCCCAGTTGTAGACCAACGCTCCATCTTGTTCCCTCGCCTGGTGATCCAACCAGACCTGGGGCGTCTGGGAAATTCCGTAACCATTTCCAGACACATCAGTTTCTAGGTCCAAAGCTCCCCGGCTGAGGGAAGCTAGAAAGTTCTGGCCCGGCGCCGCTTGAGTCAAGGTGCTGGTAAAGACAACCGGCATAATGGCTCTGGGCATTTCCCCCTGTTTTTGCGCCAGTTCTCGCAAGACATGCACACCGCTGACATAACAGTGATCCAGGTCTTGCCAGAGTTGCTCTTGAAGACGCCGCGCTCGGATTTCAAACTTTTCCTGAATAGAATGATCTACTTCCAACAAAGTCAGCGAGGTAAAATCTCCCACCAGCTCGTTCACCTGGGGATGCAGCGGCAGACGGTTGAACAGAGTCAGATTGATTGTAAAACGGGGGCTAGTGCTCCAGGCGGTCAGCACCTCGGCAAAGACGGCCAACAGCATTCCCGACGGCGTCAGACTGGCCTGACTGGCGCGGGCCTTGAGCTTGCCCCAAATGTCTTGATCCAGTCGTGCCCCTCGGCGCACAAAACGGGGATGGGCCACAAATCTGGGGTTCTGGGCCAGCGGCAGATCAGGTGCCGGGGGCAGCGTCTGCAGGCGACTGCGCCAATAGTCCAGGGAGCGCTGGTACAGTTCGGACTGGCGCAAGGCAAGCCCACCCAAGACATAGTCGCGGAAAGAGATTTCTAGCGGAACCAGAGGGGCGTCAGGGTTGTGATAAAGTTGAGCCATCTCTCGATTGAGAATCTGCCAACTCCAGGCATCACCGATCAAGGCATCCAGGCTAATGTGCAGCCGGACTCGCCGCTCGTCCAACTGTGATGCGCGAATCTCAAACAGGGGCCATTGGTCGCTAGGAAGCACCTGGTGGGACATGTGTTGGCGGACGGTTTGCAACTGGGCAGCAACCATCTCGGAATCTTGATCACGCAAGTCCAGAACCTCTATCAGATACGGCGGCACGTGTTCCAGGATCTGCTGCCGGCCGTCTGATCTCACGATAACCCGCAGCATGTCGTGGCGGGCGATCAATCGCTGCCAGGCCTGCTCGAACCTCGTTATATCCAACCCCACGCTGTCGAACTCGAGGTAAATATGGGTCGCCACATTGCCTAACTCTAGGCTCGCGCTGCGGCCAATCCAATAGGCTTGCTGAACATCCGTGAGAGGGAAAGGTTGGTGTCGCTCGCCAGGAGCAGGCACAAGAGCAGGCAATACAGCAATAGTGTCTGGATATTCCTTTTGGCTCTTGTGTCGTGCAATCTCTGCCGCCAGGTCTTTCACCGTAGGCTTCTCAACGAGAGTGCGTAGGGGCAAGTCAATCTGAAAGACACGGCGCATCCGCGAAATGACCCGGGTGGCTAACAGCGAATGCCCGCCCAACTCGAAAAAGTTGTCGTGTATTCCCGCCCGTTCTAGCCCTAACACTTGAGACCAAATATCTGCCAGCATTTTCTCAATCTGGGTACGGGGCGCCACATAGACTTGGCCCAATTCTGGCCGCCCTCCCTCTGGTTCAGGTAGCGCATGGCGATCCACCTTCCTGCTCGGCGTCAGCGGCAAAGCTTCCAGCATCACAAATGTCGAAGGCACCATATAGTCCGGCAGTATGCCCTTGAGCCAATCGCGCAACTCGCTTACCGTCGGTTGGGTCTTTTCCTGGGCCAAGTACGCCACCAACTGCTTGCTTGCCCCGGCCACAAAGCCAGAGGCTGCGCCCGGCGCACTCTTTTCCTCTCGCGCCCCCATGTACTCACGGGCTATGACCACAGCCTCGCGTACCCCCGGGTGCCGTCCCAGCACAGCTTCGATCTCGCCCAATTCGACACGAAAGCCACGTATCTTGACCTGGTGGTCTAGGCGCCCCAGAAACTCGATATTGCCATCCGGCAGATAACGAACCCAATCACCCGTCCTATACAACCGCATGCCGGGCTCGTGGCTAAAGGGATCTGGAATAAATCGCCCGGCGGTCAAGTCGGGGCGACAGAGATAGCCCCGCGCCACTCCTGCGCCGCCCACATAGAGTTCACCTGACACACCGATGGGCACGGGACGCAGGCGGTTGTCCAGAACATAGACCTGAGTGTTGGCGATCGGTCGCCCGATGGGAACGATCCCGGATTCCGCTTCCACCCGGCCCGTGGTTGACCAGATGGTGGTCTCGGTTGGCCCGTACATATTCCAGACGGCGGCGCTGCGTTCCACCAACTGATGGGCTAACGTGTGGGGCAGCGATTCGCCTCCACACAAAATCTTGAGGTCGGGCTTGCCAGGCCAGTCGGCCTCCAGCAACAGTTGCCAGGTGGCAGGCGTTGCCTGCATGCAGGTTGCGCCGGAATCGGCCAGCCAGCTGGCCAGTCCAGCTCCCTCCAGCCCGACTTGACCGCTGACCAGCACGACTCGCGCACCGGTCGTCAGCGGCAAGAACAGTTCCAGGCCAGCAATGTCAAAAGAGAGCGTGGTGATTGAAAACAGGATATCTTGGTCAGTCAATCCGGGCTGCCGACGCATCGAGTCCAAAAAGTTGACAACGGCATGGTGGGGAATCTGAACTCCTTTGGGCTCTCCGGTCGAGCCGGAGGTATAAATCACATAGGCCAAATTCTCCCCCGTCGCTTTGCCGACTGGGTTTTCCTCGCCCAGAGGGGCGTTGGTTGCCCAAGCTGCGTCCAGATACACGACTCGACTCGAGCCTGCGGGCAATCGTTCCAGCAACCCCTGCTGCGTCAGCAGCACGGGGACCTGGGCATCTTGCAGCATAAAGGCCAGCCGCTCTTGTGGATAGGTCGGATCAAGCGGGATGTACGCCCCACCGGCTTTGAGGATGCCCAACAACCCCACCATCATCTCCATCGAGCGTTCCACACAAATCCCCACCAGCACCTCGGCCCCGACACCGTGCTTCCACAAGTGATGCGCCAGTTGGTTGGCTCGGCAATTCAACTTCCAGTAGGTCAAATGCTGATCTTCGAATACCACCGCTACCGCATCCGGCGCTCGCTCTGTCTGTGCCTCGAACAGCCCGTGGAGGCACACATCCCGTGGATACTCTGCTGCCGTAGCGTTCCATTCCACCAGCAACTGCTCTCTTTCGGCCTGCGGCAGCACTTCAATCCGATCGGCTGGCGTCTGCGGCGCTGTCTCCAACGCTCGCACCAAGTGTTCCAGCGCCGTGTGCATATAGTCGCAGATGCGCTCGGCTTTGACTCTGGCGCTCACCTGCGCCGTCAAAGTAAATCCTTCTCTCAGGTCGTCTACCGATAAGGTGATTGGGTAGTTGGTGCGTTCTTCTCCGCCCAGTATTTGTATGCCTTCCCATGCCTGGGCAGCGGTCGATTCTGAACCGGTCTGCGGGAGCGCACTGTGCCGATAGTTCAATAGCGCCGAGAACAACGGTGCCGGGGATTTTACTCCGCTGCAGCGCTGCGCTAACGCCAGCGAGGCATGTTCGTGCCGCAGCAGTTGCGTGAGCAGCGCATGGGTTTGCCGGACACTCTCTTGTACGCCCTGATCACTCACAGGGATGCATACCGGCAATGTGTTGATGAACATACCCAGTATGCGGTCGGCCCCCTCTCCACCCTGCATGCGACCAAACAGCACCGTGCCAAAGACGACGTCCCGTCGCCCCGATACCCTGGCCAGTACTTGCGCCCAGGCCAGGTGTATCAGGCTTGCCGCGCTCACACCTAAACTGCGCGCTTGCTGGCGCAGACATTGAGCCAATGCCGGCTCCACTTCCCGCCGCGCTTCTTCGATGCCAGAGCCGTCGCCTTGCACGTCCAACAGGCCGAACGGTGCGGTCGGTTCATCCACGTGCGAGAGCTTGTCGGTGAAAAAGGCTTCATGTTCAGCCTGGGAGATGCCCAGCTTGGCCTGCGCCACAAAGTTGCGGAAGGGCAACGCGCCAGGCAAATCTTGTTCCTGGCCTTGCAGGATAGCCTGGATTTCCGCTACTAAAAGCTCGATTGTCGCGTGATCGCTAACCAGGTGGTGCGCCAATATCTGCAGCAGCCAACGGCTGTTGGCGGCATCTTGGGCAATAAAGCCCTGTAGCATGGGAGCCTGGCGCACATCCAATCGGTAGTGCCGCGGGTCATAGCGGGTACGGAGATGTCGGGCCATATCGCCCTCTTCCGCATGAAAAAAAACTAGTTCTATGGCCATCGGCGCTTGCCGCCATACCACCTGGACCGGCTCGGCCACTCTTTCCCATAGCACGGCAGTGCGCAGGATGTCGTGGCGATTGATGACGCGCTGCAGCGCGTCGACAAAGTGGTCAAGCCGTTCGCGGCAGTTGAAACCGAGCAGCCATGGCAAGATATATGCATCACCTTCCTGGCTCATCAGGTGGTGGAACAGAATGCCTTCTTGCATCGGCGCCAGCGGATAGATATCCTGGATGTTGGGCGCGCCGCCGGAAACGGCTTGGACAATGCTGGCGATTTCGTCCGGCGTGAGTTGCACAAGCGGCAGCATGTCGGGGGTAATGGCTTTGCAGTCTTTGGGAATGCGATTGGGCGGCACCTGGACTTGGTCGCTGCCTGTGTCTATTGCAGCCGCAACGTCCGCAATCGTCGGCGTGGCAAACAGGCTGTGAACATCGGCGGTAAGGCCGGCGCGGCGCATGCGTTCGATAAGGGTGATGGCTAAAAATGAGTGTCCACCCAGTTCAAAAAAATTGTCGTGGACGCCGACCTTGTCAAGCTCGAGTACCTCGGCCCAGATTAGTGCCAGGGTTGCTTCGGTGGCGGTGCGTGGCGACACATAGCCGATTTGGCTGCGCGCCATGTCCGGCGCCGGCAGGGACTGGCGATCTACCTTGCCGTTGGGCGTCAAGGGCAAACTCTCAAGAACGATAAAGTAGGCCGGCAGCATATAGTCCGGCAGGCTTTGCAAAAGCTTTCGCCTTAGCGCAGCTATCTCCGGCAGGCTCTGCCCGGCTTGCACCACCAGATACGCTGCCAGCCGTTTGTCGCCGGGGATGTCTTCTCGGGCCAGTACGACCGCCTCACCAATCTCTGGCAAAGCGACCAGCGCGGCTTCAATCTCGCCCAGTTCAATGCGGAAGCCACGAATCTTGATTTGATAGTCCCGTCGTCCTAGAAATTCAATGTTCCCGTCCGGCCAGTAGCGCGCTAGGTCGCCCGTTCTATAGAGGCGCGCGCCCAGTTCTTGGCTAAATGGATTGGGAATGAACGCGGCGGCGGTTTGCTCGGGCCGGTTGAGATAGCCGCGCGCCAAGCCTGCTCCGCCGATATATAGCTCGCCTGACACTCCAAGGGGAACCATGTTCAAGGATCGATCCAGCAAATAGATTTGAGTGTTGGCAATCGGACGACCAAGCGCAGGACGGGGCAACTGGCGCACTGGGCAAACGGTGGCGTCTACGGTGCATTCTGTAGGGCCATAAACATTATAGCCCTCTAAGCATGTAGATTGGGTCACAGCTTGCCATAGCCCTTCATCTATAGGTTCGCCGCCAATTAGGACTTGGATTGGCGGCATTTGGGCCATCCCTCCAGCTTGCGCCACAAGCCAAAGTTGGGATGGCGTGCAGTCCAATACATCCAAGGCCTCAGAACGGATGAAATGGAGCAGGGCAATCGCGTCGAGCCGGATTTCCTCCGGCACGATGAGGAGCGTATGCCCGCTCAACAGTTGAACTAGTTGCTTGACCGAGGTGTCAAAAAAGAGCGGGCCATTCAAGCTCACCCGGCGTGGAGCAGCCTCGGACCGAACACCCACCGCCTGGCGCAAGCCACTCCAAAGATTGAGCACTGAGGCATGCTGAATCATGACGGCTTTGGGCCAGCCAGTGGAACCAGAAGTATAGATCGAATAAGCAAGATGGTCAGGGCTGGTCGTCTGTTTGGGATTGTGCACGTTTGCTTGGGCAATCATTGACCACTCGGCATCCAGGCAAACGACGCGCGCCACGCACGAGGGCAACCGAGCAAGCAATGGCTGGTGAGAGAGCAAGAGGGGTGACCGGGTATCTTGGAGCATAAAGGCTAGGCGCTCCGGCGGATAGTCCGGATCCAGGGGCACATAAGCGCCGCCCGCTTTAAGAATGCCGAGCACCCCAATGATCAAGTCCGGTGAGCGCTCCATGCAAATACTTACGAATGTCTCCGGCGTCACGCCCAACGCACGCAAATGATGCGCCAGTTGGTTCGCGCGCTGATTCAACTCCTGGTAGGTTATCTGTTGATCTTTAAAGACGAGCGCCACCGTATCCGGCGTCCGCTCCACCTGCGCCTCAAACAACTCGTGGATGCATGCAGGTTGGCTTTGCCTACCTATTGCGCTTTGTGAATATCTATCGCTTGGATAGCTCGCCGCAGTTTCATTCCAGCCCACCAACAGTTGCCGCCGCTCAGCCTCTGTCAGCAACGGCAACTCGGACAGCCGCGCCCCAGGCTGCACCGCCATGCCCTCCAGCAAAATCTGGAAATGCGCCACCATCCGCTGAATCGTAGCTGTCTCAAACAAGTCAGTGTTGTACTCGAACACCCCCTGCAACCCGTGGGGCGTCTCGGCCATGGATAGAGTCAGGTCAAACTTGGCTGTCTGGCTATCCATTTCCAATGTGCTCAAGCTTAAGCCTGGCAACTCAAAGACTCCCCTGGGCGTATTCTGCAACGCAAACATCACTTGAAACAAAGGCGTGTGGCTCAAATCTCGCCTTGGCTGCAACTCGTCCACCAGCATCTCGAACGGCACATCCTGGTGCGCATAAGCATCTAGTGTCACCTGGCGCACTCGCCGCGCCAACTCGCTAAACTGGGGGTCGCTCGATAGATCGGTCCGCAGCACCAAAGTATTGACAAAGAACCCAATCAACCCTTCAATTTCACTCCGGTTACGATTCGCGATCGGCGAGCCTACGCTGATGTCAACTTGGCCGGTGTATCGATACAGCAGCGTCTTGAATGCTGCCAACAATGTCATAAAAAGCGTTACACCTTCTCCCCGGCTGAATGTCTGGAGCGATTCGGAAAGAACGGGAGACAATTCAAAAGATAGACTCATACCTCGAAACGTCTGGACAGGCGGATGTGGTCGGTCGGTCGGCAGTTCAAGCATCCCTGGCGCGCCATCCAGTTGCCGCCTCCAGTATGTCAGTTGTTCCTCTAGCGCCCCACTTTGCAGCCACTCGCGCTGCCAGATAGCATAGTCCGCATACTGAATCGGCAACTCGGGCAGTCCAAGATCCTCGCCAGGGGACGGCGACGGATCACCTTTAGAAAAGGCTGTATATAGGGAGACCATCTCACGCAGGAACACTCCCATTGACCACCCATCCGATACAATGTGATGCGCCGTAAACAGAAAAACATGGTCCACGCTTGGTGTTCCGCGTCTCGTATCCTGTGTGGTCACTCTCAGCAGGGTTGCTCGCACCAACGGACCAACCGACAGGTCAAAAGGACAGCAAGCTTCCTCGGCTGCCAGTCGCTTGACTTGAGTGTTTTGTTCCTCCTGCGACAGATGTTCCAGGTCAACCACAGGCAAGAGTATATTCAAGGCAAGCGCAATGATCTGAACAGCCCGCCCATCTCTCATCGGGAAGCTTGTCCGCAAAGCCTCGTGGCGTTGGACAACTTTGTTGAGACTCGCCTGCAGTGCGGCTATATCGAGTTGTCCGCTCAGATGTATCGCCGCAGGCATGTTATAAAAAGGGTTGTTGGGTTCCAGTTGGTCAAGGAACCACAATCGCTGCTGCGCAAAAGATAGCGGCAGAGGCCCTTGCCGGATCACAGGCACCATGGGCGGCGCCGACAACCCGCGCCCGACTTGCCAGGTCAACTCAACCCGCTCGGCCAAGCCGGCTACTGTCTGCGCTTCAAACAACGCGCGCAGAGGCATTTCAAGCTGAAAGGCGTCGCGCACACGAGACATGACTTGGGTGGCCAGGAGCGAATGCCCACCCAACTCGAAAAAGTTGTCATGCACCCCAATCCGCTCCAGTCCTAGCACACACGCCCAAATGTCCGTCAGCATTTCTTCCACCGGTGTGCGGGGCGCCACATACTCCCCTCTTATCTCGGGCCGAACTTGGCCTGGCACAAGCAGCGCGCGGCGATCCACCTTCCCATTCGGCGTCAGCGGCAACGCCTCCAAGAATACAAATGCCGACGGTACCATGTATTCCGGCAGTGTGCCCCTGAGCCAATCTCGCAACTCGCTTATCGTCGGGTGAACTTTTTCCTGGATCACTGCGTAGGCCACCAGTCGCAGATCCCCGCCAGGGGGCCGTAGCTCCCTGCCCCAGAGCTGTTGGCTTGCATCCCCTACACGCTCTTTCTCTGACGTCCGGGTGTGATCCTGGGCCACGACCACTGCCTCGCGCACCGCCGGATGCTGTCCCAACACCGCTTCAATTTCCCCCAACTCGATCCGAAAGCCCCGAATCTTGACCTGGTGATCTACACGGCCAAGAAACTCGATATTGCCGTCAGGCAAATAGCGCGCCAAATCGCCGGTTCTGTATAGGCGCGCCCCCGCTTCGTCACTATCCCTAGGACATTCTAGGATAAAGGGATTAGGAATGAATCTGTCGGCGGTGAGGTCGGGGTGATGGAGATACCCCCTCGCCAAATTATCACCTCCGACCACCAACTCGCCTTGAACACCCACTGGAACCGGTTGTCCCCATTTGTCCAGCAAGTAGACTTGCGAGTTGGCGATTGGGCGGCCAATGGGCACGCGCGAAAGATTCGCGTCTGCCCGGCGCAGATCGTACCAAGTCACATCGGCGGCCACCTCCGACGAACCATACAAGTTGAGCAGAGTGCGCCCGGGCATTGCTGCCCGAAAACAGAACCCCAGGTCAGCCGGCAGCGCCTCTCCACTGGTCGTCCACAACATCAGGTCCGGCAGGTGTACATAGAGATCGGGATACATATCCAGCAACACGCGTAACAAGGATGGGACGAGCACAATGCGGCTGACTCGGTTACGGGCAAGAGTTTGAATAAACGCCGGCACATCCTTCAAGACGGCGTCGGGCACGATAATAATCGGCACGCCCTTGAGCAACGGCCCCCAAATCTCCCAGACCGAGTCCACAAAGCTCAAAGCAGTTTTCTGGCAACACACTTCGCCGTCTGTAAAAGGCCAGGTCGCCCACATCCAGGCAAAGCGATTAATCGCCGCGCCGTGCAGGCCGATGACGCCTTTGGGCTGCCCGGTGGAACCGGAAGTGTAGATCACATAAGCGGCATTGTCGCTTGTCACTTGGCTGTTGAGATTCGTCTCGCCCTCGTGCGCAATAACAGGCCAACTCTTGTC
>JBGSMF010000066.1:0-16886 GCA_041740315.1 Thermoflexales bacterium | reverse complement strand
CGCGGCATCATCCTGTGCGGCAGCGGCGTGGGCGCTTGCGTGGCTGCCAACAAGCTGCGCGGCATCCGGGCCGGCTTGTGCCACGATACCTACAGCGCCCACCAATGCGTAGAGCACGACGACGTAAACGTGCTGTGCATGGGCGCGCGCGTCATTGGCCTAGAGCTGGCGCGCGAAATCGCGCGCGTCTTTGTGGGCGCGCAGTTTTCTGGCCTAGAGCGCCACCAACGGCGTTTGGCCAAGGTGCAGGCATTGGAAGAAAAGGGATAAGGCCTATCACCCTCGAAAATATCCCTCATTGCGGGTGGCTTTTAGGAGAAAAACTATGTCAAACCCATTAACCCAACTTGCCAATTTAGGCCAAAGCATTTGGTGGGATGACATCAGGCGCAGCTACCTGGTCTCTGGCGAGCTAAAACGCCTGGTCGAAGATGGCATTCTTGGCCTGACGTCTAATCCCTCGATATTTGAAAAAGGAATAAGCAGCAGTTGTGATTACGACGACGCCATTCAGGCTTTGGTGAACATTGGCAAAACGACAGAAGAAATTTACTCTGCGTTGACGATTGAGGATATTGGCGCCGCCGCCGACGTGCTGCGCCCCGTGTACCAGCGCACCAACGGCCGCGATGGCTATGTAAGCATCGAGGTGTCTCCCCTTTTGGCCAATGACACCGCCGGCACTATTACCGAAGCCAAACAGCTATTCAGGTTCATCAATCGCCCCAATGTCATGATCAAAGTGCCGGCTACCCCCGCCGGCATCCCCGCCATCCGCGAATTGATCGGCTCTGGCATCAATGTCAACGCCACGCTCATCTTTTCGCTCGAGATGTATGAGCAGGTGATGGAAGCCTACCTCGCCGGGCTAGAATTGCTGGCAGCCAGCGGCGGCCAGTTAGATAGGGTCGCCTCGGTGGCCTCGTTCTTTGTCAGCCGCGTTGATACATTGGTAGATAAAATGCTAGACGAGCGCATTGCCTGCGCCGCCAGCCAAGACGACAAGGCCCGCCTGCGCGCCCTGCAAGGCAAGGCAGCCATGGCCAACGCCAAACTGGCCTACGCGCGCTTTAAAAAGGTCTTTAGCCAGCCGCGTTTTGCTGCGTTAAAAGATAAAGGCGCGCAGGTGCAGCGCCCGCTGTGGGCCAGCACCAGCACCAAGAACAAAAATTACCGCGACGTGATGTACGTTGAGGGCCTCATAGGCGCGGATACTGTCAACACAGCACCCCCGAATACAATTGCTGCGTTCAAGGATCATGGCACTGTCGCCGCTACGCTCGAACAAGATATAGACCAAGCGCGCGCGTTGATGGGCCAACTGGCTGTGGTGGGTGTGAACATTGACGCCGTGACGCAAAAATTGCTGGATGATGGCGTCAGGACCTTTACTGATTCGTACCGCGCCTTGCTCAAGATCATTCAAGACAAGCGCGCCCGCTTGCTGGTGCTGGGGCGGCAGGCAGCCACGCTGGGCGATTTGGCCGCCAGGGTCAGCGCGGCCATCGGCGAGCTGGACCGGCAGCAAGTTGCAACGCGCTTGTGGAGCAAAGATGCCACTTTGTGGAAGCAAGATGAAAAAGCGCAGGTCGAAATTCACAACCGCCTGGGCTGGCTAGATTCGACCAAAGCCTTTCAAGCGCGCTGCGACGAATTGGATGCCTTTGTGGCCGAGGTCAAAGCGGCCGGCTTTACGCACGCGCTGCTGCTGGGGATGGGCGGCAGCAGCATGGCCCCAGAGCTGTTCCGTAGCACATTCGGCGTTGAGCCAGGCTGCCTGGATGTGCGCGTGCTCGATACCACCGATCCCGCCAGCATACTGGCCGCCGAGCAGGCCATTGACTTGCCCCGCACGCTGTTCATCGTCGCCAGCAAATCGGGCGGCACCATCGAGGTGATGTCGTTCTTCAAGTACTTTATGGACAAAATGCGCCGGGTCAAAGGCGCCGCCGCCGGAGAAAATTTTTGCGCCATTACCGACCCCGGCTCGTCGCTTGAAAAGCTCGCCGCCGGCACGGGCGAATCGAGATTCGCCCCTCCATTCCGCCGCACGTTCCTCAATCCACCGGATATTGGCGGCCGCTATAGCGCCATTTCATATTTCGGGCTGGCGCCGGCGGCCTTGCTGGGCATTGACGTGCGCCAGTTGTTAGGGCGCGCTGTCGAAATGGCTGCTGCGTGCGCCCCTGGGGCCAGTTGCCAGCAAAACCCCGGCCTCTGGTTAGGCGCGGTGATGGGGGCAGCCCATGCGGCAGGCCGCGACAAGCTGACTTTTGCGCTTTCGCCTCAACTGGCAGCCTTTGGCTACTGGGTAGAACAACTTGTGGCAGAAAGCACCGGCAAAGAAGACCAGGGCATTTTGCCCATCGAAGGCGAACCCATAGGCGAGCCGTCTGTTTATGGCAACGACCGCCTATTTGTGCATATCAAGTTGGAGGGCGATACTACTCACGACCGGGCGATGCAAGCCCTTGAAGCGGCCGGCCAGCCCGTAATCACGCTGCGCCTGCGCGACCGCTATGATTTAGGGGGTGAATTTTTGCGTTGGGGCATCGCCACTATCACCGCCAGCGCCATGATGCGCATCAACCCGCTCGACCAGCCCAATGTGCAATCGGCCAAGGAAAATACCAAGCTGGTGCTGATGGAATATGTGGATACAGGCTGCCTGCCAGAAACAATGGCCATTTTGCCGGAAAGTTTCGGCGCCAGAGTTGGTGCATTTCTTCAACGCGTCAGGCCTGGCGTATATATTGCCCTGATGGTGTACGCGCAGCGCACGCCCGAACACGACGCCCTGCTCACCCAAATCCGCACCTTGTTACGCGATCGGTTTCACGTTGCCACCACTGTGGGCTATGGCCCGCGCTTTTTACATTCTACTGGGCAGTTGCACAAGGGTGGGGCTGATAACGGCTTGTTTGTCCAAATCACTACCAACCCGGCCAAGGATGTGCCGATTCCGGGCGAAAAGTATTCTTTCGGCGTGCTGATCGCCGCGCAAGCCCTGGGCGATATGCAGGCCCTACAAACGCGGGGAAGGCAGGCCATCCGGCTGTATATTCCCGGCCAGGTCAAAAAAGGCCTGGAACAATTGGCGCATGTCTTGGCCGAGGAGTGATATAGAGGACAAGACCAAACGGCCACTTGTCTATTTGACAGCGTCGTATTATACTGATTGAGCAAGCTCAGATGCCCGGCCCAGGCTCATCACTGGGCCTTAATCATAATCATAATCTCAAAATCCAACGGAGGTGAACAGTGAACATCATCGGTGAGAATATCCACATCATTGCCCCCAAAGTCAAAGATGCTTTTAACAATCGCGACGCCGCCCTTCTCATGGATATGGCCCGCAAGCAAATGGAGGCCGGCGCCAGTGTGCTTGACCTCAACATAGGCCCACAAAAGAAAGCCGGGCCAGAGGTGATGAGCTGGCTGATAGACGTGGTGCAAGAGGCGGTCGGCACAGATGTGCCCCTCTCGCTCGATACCACCAACCTGGCGGCCATCGAGGCCGGCCTCAAAAAATTAAAGCCGGGCCAGGCGATCATTAATTCAACCAGCGCCGAGCCTGAGCGATTGGAAAAAGTCCCGCCGCTGGCCGCCCAGTACAACGCCCAATTGATTGCGTTGACAATGGGCAAAAGCGGCATCCCCGTCAGCGCCGAAGCGCGGGTGAGCATCTTTTTGGAATCGCTCATGCCGCGCATGGAAGAAGTGGGCCTGCCGATCGAGAACGTAATCGTTGACCCGCTGGTGTTGACCGTGTCTGGCTGCCAGGAATATGTGCCGCAGTGTGTAGAGGCGGTGCGCATTCTCAAAAACACTGGCCTGCAATGCAAAACTAACGCGGGCTTGTCGAACGTATCCAATGCGGTGCCGGCGGCCAATCGCCCCCTCCTCAACCGCGTGTATATGGTGATGTTGATGGCGGTTGGGCTAGATGTCGTCATCGCCGATCCGCTGGACAGCAATTTGATGGAATTTATCCGCGTAATCGAGCAGCGCGACGCCAGCACCCCGCTCAACCGCCTGCTGCTCAAGCTGCACGACAAGACGGCGGCGATGGAAGAAATGGAGACTTCTGACGTGGAAGACATGAACGATCCCGGCCAGGCCGCTGTTTGGAAGACCATTCGCGTCTTGCTCAACCAGACTATCTACGCAGACGCATATCTGACCATTTAGGCGCAGTGGGATGTACGACCTGATCATTCTGGGCGGCGGCCCGGCCGGCCTGACAGCCGCCGTTTACGCTATTCGCAAACACCTGGATGTGCTGCTGCTTTCTCCAGACCTGGGCGGCAAGACGGCCTGGCACATGCGCCTGCCGGCCGGCATTGACCGGATGCAAGTGATTTCCGGCGAAGAGGTGGTGATCCGTTTCAAGAGCCTGGTAGAAAATTTGGACGTTGCGCGCAAGCTGGAACGCGCCGAGCGGGTGGAGCCGATTGAAGGCGGCTATGCCATCAAGACTCTGGAGGGGCACCGCTACGAAGGGCGCGCTGTCATTGTGGCCACAGGCGCTAGCCCGCAACGCTTGAACATTCCCGGCGAAAGCAAGTACCGCATGCGGGGATTGGCCTATAGCGCCATCTCCTACGCCTCGCTGTTTTTTGACCGGCAGGTGGCCGTGGTTGGCGATGCCGAGTTGGCCCAGCGCAGCGCGCTAGAGTTGGCCCGCGTTGCCAAGACGGTCTTTATGATCGCGCCAGAGCCGGCCCACCTCAAGACCTCAATGGGAGCCAAGTTGCGCAACGAGCCGAATGTCACGCTGCTGGAAGGCTGCATGATTCGAGAAATCAAGGGCGACGATACCTACGCTCGGAGCATTGTGGTTTGCGTGGGAGAAGAAGAACGCGAGATACCCGTAGATGTGACTTTTGTAGAGCTTGACCTCATCCCGGCCTCTGGCTGCGTGGAGGGGTTGGCAGCAACAAACGAGAAAAAGCAGATTGTTGTAGACACCCGCAACCGCACCAGCCAAAAGGGGATTTTTGCCGCCGGCGATGTGACCGATGTGCATCCAGAGCAGGTGCTCATCTGCATCGGCGAAGGAGCCAAAGCGGCCCTATCGGCCTACGAGTATTTGTTAACGCTCTAGGTTCTAAAAAACACCATGGCATCACCTGACCAACCCATTCCCACACCAATGAACCAGAAAGGCAGCTTGAAGATATCGCTTCTAACCCTGCTGCTGGCCGTGTTGGTACTGTGCACCCTCTTGTCTGCCTGCGCCGCTATCTATATTGTTGTGGCCAACCCAATCCGCACCAGTGCCCCACTGCCAGCCACAAGCGGCCCTGTATCTACTGGCACCTTCCCGGCGGCCTCTGCGCAGACTACGCCAGAACAGCAACAGCAAATTCCTATTGCCCCCACCCGCCCTTTACCAACACCAACATTTCCCCCCCAGCGTCTAGCGCCAGGGCAATGCCCTTACACTTATGTGGTCAGGCCTGGAGACACGGTTTTGGGCATCTCGGTACAATGCGGATTGACGGTTCAGGAAATTGCCCGCGCGAACAACCTGTCAACGACCGATTCGCTCAGGATTGGGCAAGAAATCGTCATCCCCTCCGGCAGCCAACCGGCAACCGTGGCCCCGATCCCGCTCCCCACCAAGCCGTTGCCTACACCCTCTGTACCCGGAGCAGACAATACGCCTGTTTCTCCTCCCACCCTGCCAACGCTCACCTTGTCCCCTATGCCAACCCAATCTCCTTTAGCCACACCTTTACCCTCTCCAACCTCGCCGGCAAAAGAGAAATGCACGATTGACGCCTGGGTTAGCAACGAAGAACCAGATCCAGATGAAGAGCTTTCGGTGTTTGCCGAGCTACTCTGCGACAATGTGGGGGTTGGTGGCGCGCCGATGCAGACCAAGTGGAACTTTGAGGACGGGGCGCAGAGCTGTGACGAAGGCACGACGGATGAAGATGGTTTTGTTTCATGCACCCTCAATATTGGGGCAGCGAAAAGCGGCTATTATGTTCGGATAGATATCACCATCACCTGGCAGGGACAAGCTTATACAGCCACAAGCGGTTTCACGCCCAAATAGCTTGGGTCAAGCCATAGCTTGCGCCAAGCAAATCGTCCCTCTGCAAGGACAATTATCACCAGTAGAGAATTAAAAAGGAGAACCCTATGACTGCCAAAATTATTGACGGCAAAGCTGTAGCTCTGGCTATTCGAGAAGAAATCAAAGCCGAGGTGGCTCAATTGCGTCCCAAGGGCGTGGTGCCTGGGTTGGCAACAGTGTTGGTGGGCAAGCGCCCCGACAGCGTAAGTTATGTCACGGCCAAGCGCCAGACGTGCGAAGAGTTGGGCATTGCCTCCATCGGGCACGAGCTGCCAGACACTACCCAGCAAGATGAACTGTTGGCCATCATCAAGCAACTGGGTGACGACCCCAAGGTGCACGGCATCCTGGTGCAATTGCCGCTGCCCAAACACATTAACGAAGAAATTATTCTCAACGCGGTGCCAATCGAAAAAGATGTAGACGGCTTTCATCCAGTCAATGTGGGCAAATTGGGAATGAAGGGGCGCGAACCTTTATTTGCGCCGTGCACGCCTTCGGGCGTGATCGAGTTGCTCGTCCGCGTGGGCGCCAAGATCAGCGGCAGCCGCGCTGTGGTGCTGGGCCGCAGCAATATTGTGGGGCTGCCGGTGTCGCTGCTGCTGCTGGGGCGCGACGCCACCGTGACCATCTGCCACAGCCGAACTCAAGACATTGCCCAGGTCACACGCCAGGGCGACATCCTGGTGGCCGCCATCGGCAAGCCCAAGTTCGTGACCGCCGATATGGTCAAGCCGGGCGCGTATGTGATTGATGTGGGCGTGAACAGCCTCCCCGTGCTCAATCCAGACGGCTCGCCCGCCATCAGCGAAAAGACGGGCAAGCCCAAGACCAAGCTGGTGGGCGATGTAGACTTTGAGGCCGTCAAAGAAGTGGCCACTGCCATCACGCCGGTGCCGGGCGGGGTAGGCCCCATGACCATTGTGATGCTGATGAGCAACACTCTTCGGTCAGCCAAGCGCGCGGCGGGCTTGTTGTAATTGTTTTAATAAGCAGAAGCAGAAATCCGGCAGCCCAGGCTGCCGGATTTTTTTGCAAGTGGACAGCGCCGTTGATTTGGCGTTGCAGGAAGAGCGCGCAGCCGCCATCACTAGCGAGCAGGCTCAAACACAAAATAGTCATACGCGGCCGCCAGCGGGCGACGGTCTAGCACAGAGCCGCCGGTGCGGTCAAAAGCAGATTCTAGCCGCGCGTGGGTCAGGGTGATGAGGCTGGGGCCGCTGGCAGGCAACACATCGCCAGGCACTACAAACTCGTATTCTGCCCAGTCATTGCCAAGCTTGATGGAAACCAGCGGGTGATTGTTGATGGCAACACTAACTACTTGGTCGGCAGGGTAGGCCGCAGCCTTGAAGCGAACGCGCAGGTCTTGCGCGGGCAACACCAGCCGCAGGGTAGAGGTGGCAATCTCGCCGGCCCACCGGGCCTGAGGGCCGCCCACGTTTTCTGCATCGTACCAGCCAGGTCCAATGAATGGCTCGTCGCCTGCTTCTCCCAAATTCAGCATACCTTTTGCTGAGACTGCGCTCAGTTCGGGGCGGGGACAATCAGACCAACTATGAATGCGGCGATAAGCCGACAAGGCGTCTTGCTGGTCTACCAAGCATAATTCAGGCTGAATGTTGAAAAATTCGATGACGCCGCGCGCTTGTTCTGCTTCCATCAAGTCTCTGTGCACAAGCACGTAGCGCATATCCCATTGATCCAATTTTTCAGCCAGCTCTCGGCTGGCCGCATCCAGCGAGGGGGGGGTAGACCTGCCGGCCAGCCAGCGCAGCAATGGCGATAGTTCATAGATATCCAACCCGTTGCTGGGAAGGCGCGACACACTGCCATTGATAATTTGCTTGTGGTGAATGTAAGCATAGTACTGCAGGTGCTGCCCCCGCCTAAATTCGCCATAGCCCGAACTTGGGCCAACGGGCACTTCCAACAGCGCATATTCTTCCGAATCGCGCCCGATCTCGTGATAAATCCTATAGTCTGGCACGAACATAATGGGAAAAGGCGCCAACATACCGCTGTCAAACACCAGCCCAACCAGCGCCAGGCCAATCAGCCAGGGCTGCCAGCGCAAAAAGGCGCTTTTGCGCTCAAGCCAGTCAGATACTGACAAGCAAACGAACATAACCAGGGCCAACGTGGCCGGCGTCGTAAAGCGCACTGGCGTGCGATACTGTCCACCCATCCACTCGTGCACCCACAAATAGGGCAAGGGCACACCCGTGTCATTCAAATAAGGCCCCAATGCAAGGATAAATGTTCCCAGCCCCAACCCCAGCCACAACCACCGTTTGCCTCCACGCCTTCCTAGAGGCACGCTGAGAATAGTCAACAATGGAAGCAATTGCCCCACGCTGTCGCCCATTCTGTCAGGGTCACGGGCTATCAGCCAACGCAACTGGTATGAATAAAACTGGGTCGTCTCTAGAGAAGCGCGGGGAAAGTCTATGCTGCGCGCTTGCAAGATGGCCGGGATAGGCTCAATCAAGGCCGGCCCCAGCGCGAACGCGGCCACTACAAGCGCCAGCCCCGCTACGCGCGCCCGCTCTGCTCCTCGACATTCAACCAGCCAGGTATAGATTGCATAGGGCGCGAGCAATGGAACCAGCCATAACACAAAATTCAAATCCGTCATCAAGATCAGGTAAAAAACCAACCCCAATCCCGCCGCCCAAATCAAGCGCCAGCGCGGCCGGCGCTCGGCAATCAGGCCATCCCACAAGAGAAATGCCAGAGGAAGCCACCACAAAGGAATCAGGTTGAGGTGCCCGGCGATGGCGCGCTGCAAGGTGGTCGGCGTGAAAGCAAACAACGCCCCCCCCAGCGCGGCCAGCCAATCGTTCCGAACGTGCCGCCGCAAGAACAAAAAACACAGATAGCCGGAAGCTATAAAAGAGCCAACCAGTATTCCGTTGAAAATCAACTTGAGGTCTAACACGGACTGGAGCGGCGCAGTGAGCAAACCAAAGGTGAGCGTGAGAGCATGGGACGACAGATTAATCGTCTGCGGGTAGAGCACATAGTTGGAAAACATTGGATCCACATGCAAGTTGAACAAAGCATGCTTTACCCACCATAGATTCCAATAAAGAGCTCCATAATCTCGCCATACATCAACACCCAGACCAACGCCTGGGATTGCTGTGCCCAGATGCAAGACCAAATTGTCAAGCGCAACGAATGTCAAAACCAGATAAAGCGCCAATGCCAAGAGGTGGGAGCGAAAACGTCTAATCAAAGTAGGGCAACTCCTATTGGGTTACTCTTGAAAATCAAGCGAGATGTTGACCAACCCCAGGTTATGAAACGCGCCCGCGGCGTCTTGGGTATACATCCCCACCGCCAGCGAGCGCGGCGTCTTGCCAGGCGGCACAACCAGCCGATAGTCCTCGCGCACGATTTCGCCCGCGCTCCATTGCATAGTGGGATACCACCCATACACGGGAGCCTGGCTATCGGCCTGGGCGATGATGTGCTCGGGAGACGTGATTTGATCTTGGTCCGAAAGGTGCACAAAAACGCTATAATCTCCTGCCGGCTTGGCCCGGGTCTGCCAGTACAAGGTCAGGTCAAGCACGCCCCCAGTTGTGTAATCCAGGTGATAGCCCAACAGCACAATCTCTGCGCCCATGGGAGTGGGCTGCCCCGCAAGCCCGGTTGGCATATCGTTCTTGGCACGCGCCGACACCTCAACAACGCCCACGCCCGCCGAACTGAGGCGAGTTTCACCTACCCGCTGGTGAAACTCTTGCAGTGACATCTGGTAAAAAAAGTGCGCCGCCACATACAGGCTCTGCCCGCTCGCTAATAACGCCCGCAAGTCGTCGCTAGGAGTAACAACCTGGGCGCATTTCAATTGGCCTGTGACCGCCTGGCCGTACTGATACGCTTTCAAATCCCAGCCCCAATGCGACAAGATCGTTGGGCACGCTTGGTCAATTGAAGCAGCGGCATCAATCAAGTCTTGGCTGGCCGAGTTGCGCGTAATCGAGCGCACAAATTGAAAATTGCCCGGCAACAGCAAGGCAACCACTCCGGCCAACATTGCGCCGGCTACCCACGGCGCATAGCGCCAGCGGTTGGTTGCCAGGTCCACCAGCGCCCCTGCCCCAATCGCTAATATCAGCACCAGCGGGATGAACATTGAATCGGGGTCAACATACCACAGCGGAAAAATCATCATGCTCAGCGCCGAGCAAGCCAGCGCCAGCATCAACCGCCGCTCAGGCGAGCGCCAACTGCCCGCCAGCAAACCCACTATACCAGCCAGCAACCCGGCGGCGCTCAGGTCGGCCAGCCACAAATCGAGCGAATGCCTCATCCGTTCAAGCGCCTCGGCCACCGAGCCAACAAAGCGAAAATGCGGGCTATATTCTTGCTGGCTGACAAAATACCAAAATTCTTCCAGCGTTCTAACTGGCATGTACTGATAAAACGCCCCCTGCGCCGCGCGGAGCGGGATGTACAGATATAGCGCAAGCGGCAAAAAGCCTAACACACTGCCCACCAGCAAGGCCCGCCATGGCCTCAATCGCCACATCACAGGCAAAATCACCAGCAACCCCAACCAGGGCAGCAAATGAACGATGGTGCGGTGATGCGCAAGCGTAGCGCCGCTAACCACCCCTAGCAAGATCAGGTCCCTTTCACGCCCGTGGCGGCTATAGCGCAGCGAGAGCCAAATTAGCAACACCATCAGGAGCGAGTTCATGGTATAGGTCTGCGCCACCGAGGAAAACAGCCAAAAAGTCCGGCTTATGCCCAGCAAAACCGCCGCGGTAACGGCTGCGAGCGCGCGCCCTGTCATCTCCCACACCAGGCGATACAACAATGCCAGGGTAGCCACTCCCAGCACAAGCGAAAAGCCCGCCGAAGCAACCGCGGCCGGCACGCCCCAAACTTTCCAAAAGGCTACAAAGAGATTGCCCAAGATAGTGTACAGCGGATAGCCCGCCGGGTGCAAGGTTCCCCACGTGGCAAGCGCAATCTGCATCTCGGCCACATCCATCATCTGAAGGTGAGTAGCGCCGTTGATCTGGCGTTGCAAGGTGAGCGCGTAGACAAGCGCCAAGGCCGCGCCTATCAATGCGCCGGGCCAGCCTGAACGGCGAAAAGACAAAGCTTTTGAAATAGCACGAATCATGAGCATTCCACAAACGTTTAGAGGCTGAATTATATCACAGCCACCACAGCCTCCATCTTTATCTTGAGAGACCGTTTCGCTCTGGGGACAACTCTGCGCGCATAATTTGAGTACGCCAGGCAAATTATATCCGGCTGGCTGCGCCCAAAAGATGCGTTTTGCAGGTCAAGATGGATTAGGCTGCATTCAAAACTTGTCCCCAACGCGAAACGCTCTCATCTTGATGGCTCTTGGAGGGCGAGCGCAATATTGACCACCCCCAGGTTATGAAACGCGCCCGCGGCGTCTTGAGTGTACATCCCCACCGCCAGCGAGCGCGGCGTCTTGCCAGGCGGCACAACTAGCCGATAGTCCTCGCGCACAATTTCGCCCGCGCTCCACTGCGTGGTGGGATACCAGCCATACACAGGAGCCTGGCTATCGGCCTGGGCGATGATATGCTCGGGGGCCATAATCTGGTCTTGGTCCGAAAGATGCACAAAAACGCTATAATCTTGCGCGGGCGTCTTGGCCTGCCAATAGAGCGTCACATAAAGAACATTCCCCTCGGACTTGACCCGGTACGACAACAAACTGATCCCGTCGCCCAATTCGATGGGGTTTGCGAGGGGCATGTCGGCGCGCGTCAACTGTGGGCGCAGGCTGATTTCAACCAGCTCCCAGCCGGCTGAGCTGAGGTGCGCGCTGCCCAGCCGCTCACGCCACCTGGCTGGCGAGATTTCGTAAAACGTCTTGGGCAGGGTAATCAACCGGGACCCACCGGCTGTGATTTCCTCAAAGTAGGCGCGGTGATCTACTACTTGGAACCCTTGCAGCTCGCCGGTGACATAATGGCCATAGGCTGCCGCAAAATAATCGCCGCCCCACAAGGCCATAAACGTCGGCTCTGGCTTTCCGCGCGGCATTTGTTCTTTCAAAAGATCAATCACCTCGCGCCCGCGCGGATCGCGCGTTAATTCCAAAACTGCCTCACGCTGGCAAAGGCCAGAAATGCCCGCCAGCGCAACCAGCGCCGCCGCGCTCAATGCGCCAATCCATTTGCGCGCCTGCCACAGCCGCGCCACCAACACGGCCAAAGCCAGGGTCAAGCTCACACTGACCCACAACAACACTTCTTCAGCCGAAACTGCCTTGTGAAAGACAAACACAAAAGCCAAAAAAGAGCCTGCCAGCGCCAACAAAGCCCACCCCACGCTCCGAGTCTTGGGCCAGGCAATGGCTACAGCCAAGCCAACCCATGCCGCCGCCAGGCCCGGCCCTGTCCATTCGACCGCCAGTTTTGAAAACGCAGCCTGGATATTGCTCCATAATTCGGCCAGGGTTAAAGGGGGCGCAAGCAAGAAAGGCACTTCGCGCGCCCAAAAGATGAACCAAAAGCCAGGCCACGTGCCAGGATCGCCATAGGTCCACGCGCCCATGCGCGCTCGCAGCGGCATGTACAGATAAAACACAAAGGCTAACAAGCCCATCGCTACCGAACCCATCAGCAGCCGAGGCGCGCGCCGCCAATCGCTGAGAATAGCGGGCGTAACCAACACAGCCAGCGCAGGCGCCATAAACACAGCCAGGCGATGATGCACAATCGCCTGCCCCCACATAAAAGCCAGCGCATACAACACCTTGGCTGAACGAGTGTCGGCATAGCGCACTGCCAACCACAACGAAACCGCCGAAAGCGCCAGGCCAAAAGCGTAAATTTCGGCCACCACGCTGTTGATCCAAAACGACTGCGTCAGCGCCAGCGCCAGTATGGCGAAAGCAGCCGCCAGTGGGTTGCCGGTGAGGCGGAGCGCCAAAGCATCAATAAACCCCAGCGCCACCAGCGCGCACACCACGCTAAAGAGCGCCGCCCCCGCCGCCGGCGCAATACCGACCAGCCGCAAAGCCGCCACAAAAATTGCCCCTAACAACGAATAGCTTGGCGCTCCGGTAAAGTGAACGGTGCCCCACAGCGCCAAAGCGATTTGATATTCGCCCGAGTCAATCACGTATTCGCTGGGATGGCTGCAAATATCGGTTTGGCAAGTGAACAAATACACAGCCGCAATCAATGCCAGCACAGCAAAATTGAAGGTGAAAGGCAAGTTGAATCGCTTGTTCATTGAAACACCCAATCCGCGGCCCATTCTACCATAAGAATATCATCTCGGCCTTTCTTCCACATTTGCAACTACTCAGCCAGAGACCCTAAAGATCTTTCTAATACTCCTGTTACCTTTCTTGCCTGAAAGGCCTTTAGGGTCTGAGTAAATATCCACATTTTGACCGTATCTTTCCACACCTTTTCCACACTGCCCATAACCTGGATTTCGCAGTTCGCGCATGGGGATGCAAGCCTAGTAGTTTTGCATTTTTTACAATTGAGAGTAATTTTCACCACAGAGACACAGAGGGCACAGAGATTTTAGTTGGATTGATCTGTGTTCTCTGCGCCTCGGTGGTAAAAAATCGCCTGGTTGTTAAATCTGCAAAAGTACTAAAGCCTACGGATACGGAAAATAGGCTCTTGTTCCTTCCCAATTGTGGTAAAATAGGAACGTATGTACTAGCAGCCTGTCGGAGCCACGCCAACTCTGACAGACTCAGTAGATCCAATTTTGGGAGCGGCGCGGGCTCCCACGCCCGCGTTTCTGCCTTTGCCAAGCACACAATGGGCGGCGTGTGGGAGCCGCCCCCGCTAGAATTTTGGATCTACTGAGACTGCTTGGCAAAAAAGAAAGTAACTACTCAGCACCCTGAGCGGAGCACCGCGCTCCTTCGACTGCGTTTCACTTCGCTCAGGATGCGCGGCGCGTAGCCTGCTCTGTCGGCAGACAGGTCGAAGGGTGCCGCTGAGTAGTTACAAAAGAAAGCTGAGCAAGAGTGAGCAAACGGTATTCATCTAGTAAAGGCAAACCAAAATCTGGCCGCGGCCCGCGAGTGACCAGATTAAAAGTCAACCTGACGCTCGATCAAAAGTTGGATATTTTTGGGGTGGGGTTGATCCTGGTAGGCATACTGACATTGGCCAGCCAATTGTCGTTCAGCCGGGGAGCCATCACTGGCATGTGGCTGAGCTTTTTATCTCAATTGTTTGGATGGGGAGTATACGCCGTGCCGCTGATTTTGATTGCGGCCGGGGTATGGCTGCTCTTGCGCACCTTTGAAAGCGTGCCACACCCATCGCTAGAACAAGTCATTGGCTTTGTCGTGTTGTATGCCGCCGTCCTAACCACTTTTCAGGCCGTGGCGATATTGACCTCTGGCAATCCACCGGAAACTATCGTTGAGATGGGCAGCGGCGGCGGGCAATTGGGCGAATGGATTCGAAGGACATTGGTCAACGGTCTGGGCACTCTGGGCGCAGGGTTAGTCTTGCTGGTCGCCTGGGCGGTGGGGCTGATTATGTGCCTAGATATTTCGCCTGGGCGAATCATTGGCATCCTCATCACCGCTTGGGCGCGCCTGCGTTCACCCAATGCCATGCGCGTGGAAGAACAGCCCATCAGGATCAATCACCGGCCAACCACCGCAGAGCAACAACCCAACAACGGGCAGGCAGGCAAGCAGCAAGCGGTCGGCCCCAGAGCTGCGTCCACCGGCCCAGTCGCCAGGCCGGCCACTTCGGCCTCGCACATCATCGGCGCAGACGAAAACCCCATCGTGCCGCCGGGGCCGCACTATCGCCAGCCGCCGCCTGGGCAGGTATGGAAACTGCCCGGTGTTACGGAAATCTTTGAGCCGGGCAAAGAAGAAGCAATGTCCGAAGAGGATATCCGCGCCAAGGCCAACATTATCGAAGACACATTGCACAGCCTGGGCGTGGAAGGCAAGGTGGTCGAGGTCAACCGGGGGCCGGTTGTCACCCAGTTTGGAATCGAGCCGGGCTTTCTCATCGGGCGCGATGGCAAGCAGACCAAAGTCAAGGTGTCCAAAATCACGGCCCTGTCAGATGATTTGGCGCTGGCGCTGGCCGCCAAGACTATACGCATCGAAGCGCCCGTGCCTGGCCGCAGCGTGGTGGGCATCGAGGTTCCCAACAGCGAAACCGCCCTGGTCAGCCTGCGCGATGTCATCGAGTCAGAACAATTCCAAGACCTCAAAACTCGCCTGCGCCTGGCGTTGGGGCAAGACGTGTCTGGGCAAGCCGTGGCAACCGACCTGGCGGCCATGCCGCACATGCTGATCGCCGGCACTACCGGCTCGGGCAAGTCGGTTTGCATCAATGCGATTATCGCCTGCCTGTTGGCTTATAACACGCCCGACGACCTGCGCTTTATCATGGTTGACCCCAAGCGGGTTGAGCTGACCACCTACAACGGCATTCCGCATCTGTCTACACCCGTCGTGGTAGATTTGGAGCGGGTGGTCGGCACGCTGCAAACAGTCACGCGCGAGATGGACAAGCGCTACCAAATTTTTGCCAAGGCCGGCGCGCGTAATATTGACGACTATAACACCAAAGTAGGCGCTGCTCCTTCAGATGGCAAATTGAGTGGCGAGGCCAGGCTGCCCTACATTGTGGTGGTGATTGACGAACTGGCCGATTTGATGATGCTGGCGCCCGACGAAACCGAGCGCACCATCTGCCGCCTGGCGCAAATGGCGCGCGCCACAGGCATTCACCTGATCATTGCCACGCAGCGCCCCAGCGTAGATGTGGTAACCGGGCTGATCAAGGCCAACTTTCCGGCGCGCATCAGCTTTGCGGTGGCCTCGTCGGTAGACAGCCGGGTGGTGCTAGACCAGCCCGGCGCCGAGCGCCTGCTGGGGCGCGGCGACATGCTGTTTGTTTCGCCCGAATCAGGCCAGCCGCTCAGGTTGCAAGGCTGCTTTGTGTCTGACCGCGAGCTGCAAAAGCTCACCCGATATTGGAAAGGTATGCGGGGTGAAGAGGCAGAAGCGGCAGAACTGACCCCAGAGGCCCCGGCCAATTTTGTCCAGCAGCCGCTATGGGAAGAGATGCGCAAGGCCATGCGCGAGGCGACCCAACAAGAAAGCTCGGGCGCAGGCGACGACTTGTTTAACCAGGCGGTAGATATTGTGCGCATGCAGAAAAAGGCCTCTATCTCACTGCTGCAGCGGCGGCTGCGAATTGGGTATACGCGTGCGGCGCGCCTGATTGACTTGCTGGAAGAAAAGGGCATCGTCGGCCCCAGCGAGCCTAGCAGCCGTTGGCGCGAAGTGATCATGACACCCGATAGCCACCCATCAGGCCAGGGTCGGTAAATTGCCTGTGGTTCGTCAGAATTGACAAATACACCTGCGTATGTTAAACTTTGTGGTTAGATTCTCTGCCCACTCTCTCTTCAGATTGAGAGAGTTTTTTTTGCCAACAGGGAAAAAGCCAAGTTTTATACTTTTCTATACCATAAGAAACACTTTATGCGCACAGTAGAATGGCAAAACAACACGGTTAGAATGATAGACCAGCGCGCGTTGCCGCACCGGGTCATCATCGCTGAGTATAGCGATTATGGCGACGTGGCGCGGGCCATCAGCACGATGGTTGTGCGCGGCGCGCCGGCCATTGGCGTCACCGCCGCCATGGGCCTGGCCCTGGCCGCTTTGCAAAGCACGGCAGCCAGCCAAGCCGCTCTGCTACAAGACCTGGAGCAAGCGGCTGCCACCTTGCGCGCGGCGCGCCCCACGGCCGTCAACCTGGCCTGGGGG
>JBGSMF010000065.1:0-13978 GCA_041740315.1 Thermoflexales bacterium | reverse complement strand
TCGAGATCCACAGTTACAGCAAGCTGCTCTTGAAGCCTGCCAACGATTCAATGAACGATGGATTCGGCTGCAATCGGGCAAGTGGTTGCAAATGACAATTGTTGGGTGCAAATAATTAACCCGCTCGTCCGAAAGTCCAGTCCACCAGGAAATGTTCGCCGATCTTGGCAATTAGTGCCTCCCCTTGCCCTTCGCCTTGATACCAGGGAATGACCTTTAAGACCACTACGCCGCTGTACCCTCGTTGCACAGGCTGTAATGTAATCCGTTCACATCCAAAGAATAACTTGCGCAGTATATCATTAGCTTCTTCAGTTAATTGTTTTGGGGAGGGTTTAGGTCCACTGACAAAGCGGAGTTTTTTCGATAACATTAGCGACAAGTACTCTGCGTTCTGGATATCGAGTGCTGTATTGATGTGGACGGCATGTTCAAATGCCTTTTTCACCTCTGCGACTAACTGGCGTATTTCGGTTTTTTGCAGGAAACCAAACGCTGGACGAGCACCGTTGCCATCGGGTTGGAGAGCCTCTTGCACCATTCTGACGTCGGCATAGCCTGTTAGAATAATAATGGTAACCGAAGGATCTTTTTGCTTGATCTGGTGCATGAGTTGGATGCCTTCCCGATTGTCTTCATCAGTCTCGTCCAGGCGCACATCCAAGATCGCAACATGAAAAAGCTCAGCTTCTAATAGCTGCAAAGCTTCAGCCGAGCTAGATGCCACGCGCACATCGTAGTTTTCGTCTGACAAGAGACCCGCAAGTGTTTTCTGTACATCGGGCAGGTCATCTACGAGAAGAATACGCCCCTTGTACATCAGGCTCATGGTGCAGGTATTTTCTCTTGCTGTAACACGCGCTGAACCATTTTTACCAAGTTCCCTGTTTCGGATTTACGGATAAATTCTGCCACAAGCCGCTGCCCCTGCATATTGGGTTCCATAGCTCGTTTGACTGTCTCGGGTGTATCATATCCAGTGATTACAATCGTTTTCATCGCTGGCCAGTCTTGCCTGATTGCCTCAGCCAGGTCCAATCCTTCGGTATTGCTCTCGTCAGGTTCATCCAGGCGTACATCTACCACGGCCAAGTCAAAGTGGGTAGTTTTGATCAGGACTAACGCTGAGGCCAAAGAATCAGCCGTCTTGACCTGGTAGCCTGCTTCTGTCAACATGCCACTCAATGTTATACGCCAATCGGGTAAATCGTCTACTACAAGAATTCTAGGTGGGTTGTCTGTCATGCTTTTCTCCTTATCGCCTGCGCTGGTCAAATCAACCTTTTGTGGGAGCAGCAAGGAGATCCTTGATATGATTCCAAAGGTCAAGAGGCCTGAAGGATTTGGCGAAGTAACGCATGGCTCCCAGCCGATAAACCGTTAGAGCTTCCTGTGTCGTAGGTTGCATTGTTGTCACAACCACGCGTTTGTCAGCATGTTTTTGGGCAATGACTTCGAGCACATCCAGTCGACGGGAACTCGCGATGACAAGGTCAAACTGATCAGCCGCAAGCTCGGCTAAAGCCACCTTGGCGTTGGGCGCGACGACAATCTCAAATTCGTCAAGATCCTTCTTGGCAAAATTAATCCAGCATGCCTCATCATCAATGATCAAAATTCGAGTCTTCATGACTAGCCTCCCTTCGGCACTGGGATTTGAACCAGCATTGTGGTACCACTGGAATCAGTTTTCTCTATTTTAACATCACCGCCCATACTCTGCAAAATTAACTGACTAAGCCACAAACCCAGACCGGCCCCTTTGCCAGGCTCCTTGAATGGCACTGGCTTATTAAAGAGACGCGCCTGGATTTCTGGCGGAATTCCTGGTCCCGTGTCTTGGACTCGCACATAGATCTTGTCATTTTCCAGTTTGCTGACAACTTTTAACTGACCACCCTCCTGCATAGCGCGCCCGGCATTGTCAACTAAGTTCTGGAAAACCTCAGCCACCTGTCCAATGGAAGCTTGAATCACAGGGATAGACTCATCAGCAAATAGATTGACCTCGATAGGGCGATCAGTAGGCCAACGTTCTCTAGCTTTCGCCACCGCCTCATTCAACACTGCATTGACGTTCACATCCTGCCTTGCGATTTCCCGCAGTGGTTCCTGAATACGTCTGATGATATCTGAAGTGTAGCGAGCATTGCGTTCGATAATTTCAAGAATCTCTGCAACTGTTTCATCTGGCGGATCAAATCGTCTCCGCAAACGATCTACGTTGGGAATGATGAGGTCGAAGCTATTGCTAATACGATGTTGCAGAGTTGCAATCGCCGTGCCCAAAGTCGCGAGTTGTTTGGAGGCAATTGCTTCGCTACGGGCTTCTTGATATAACCGGGCGTTTACAATAGCAATAGCTAACTGGTCAGCCAGAATCTCTAAGATAGAGATATCTTCTCGAAAGCCATTGACATATCTACTTTGCAGATCAAGAACACCGATGACCTTGCCGCCAACCTTAATTGGAATATCCAACTCTGCCCTGACGTCTGTCAGGTAAGGAGCAATATAAAGGGAGTCCTTCAGAACATCATTTGCCAGACGATGTTCCCCTGTTTGGGCGACCCAGCCAATCATCCCATTGCCCAATTTCTGGCGATAGTCCTCAGGGGTATTGCCAGCGGCCTCTCCTGCGCCGGCAAAATACGTCAGTTCATTTAAAGTTGGGTCAAGCATCATGATAGCCACATAGAAATGACCGAAGGTATCGTGAATCGATTGTGCAGCGTACTGGATGAGTGGTTGTAGGTCCAAGATTGAAGTTACCTGGCGGCCAACCCTGTGGACCGCCTGTAATCGTTGTACTATTCGTTTTTGTTCCTCTAGCAGACCAGCGTTTTGGATAGCTATTGCTGCCTGGTTGGCTACTGCAGCCAGTAGTTCCATATTGCCTTGATCAAAGGCGTGTTCTTGTTCCAGGCTTTGAAGGCTGATCATGCCGATGACTTTGCTGCCAACAATCATGGGCACGCCCAGCCATGACCGAGTGGAGCGGTTTCTCTTGCCGATTTTGGACCAGACTTCGACTTTCAATTCGGCTCTGGCCCATTCTTCAAATTTCTCAAATATCAACACTGGTTCTGCTTTGCGAATGACGTACTCGGTCAGGCCAGGCGGCTCACGCCGCGCGCGAACCGTCCACTGCTTTACTTCTTCCCCATTTTCCCGTTTACCCCAGCGTATTTCATCAATCTTCTGCCCTTTATCTTGCTCAACTGCAAGGCCAAAGCTCACCTCTTCTTTAGCTTCGTCATAGAAGGCTACATAAAACATCGCGTCGCGCAGGTCAATAATTTCGGCAGTTGCCGAGAATATGACATTCAGGATCTCGTCAACGGACTTGATTCCTACTTTTATGATGTTTTCGTAAATCTTTTGTAATGCTTCTAGTTGCCCGATGCGGCGCTCTTCAACACGCCTGTACAGCCTGGCATTCTCAATAGCAATGGCAGCTTGGCTGGTCACTGTGGCCAATAGTCTTTGTTGACCTTCGTCGAAGGCGCGTTCCTGCTCCAGGCTCTGGATGCTAATCACACCGACGACGCGGTTGGACACCATCATTGGGACGCCCAGCCAGGAGTGGGTTGGGCGCTCCATCCGCCCAAATCTAGGCCAGGCTTTGATACCTAGTTCAGCAGTTCTCTGTTCAAAGTCTTCAGCAATCAATAACGGTTGTTGGGTTTGGATGACATGCTCAGTCAAGCCAGGAGGATCACGCCACACTCGCGGCACGAATGGCTCCACAACTTCATTCTCGCCTTCCTCCCTGTACAGAGCTTCTCGCTTGCCCCAGCGAACCACATCTATTGTTTCACCATTGTCCTGTTCAATGGCTAGAGGAAAGCTTACTTCGTCTTTGGTTTCATCATAGAACGCCACTTGGACTTGAGCATTGCGCAAGTCTATGATCTTGGAAGTCTGTTCGTACACCAAGTCAAGGATCTGATCAATGCCCAACGTACTGACCGTCCGGCCTATCTCAGTCAAAACCACCAATTCACGGACTCTGTGCTCAAGGTTTTGTTTGGCTTGTGCAAGATCTTGGTTGGTCTTGTCAAGATTGAAGTTAGTTTCGGCGAGATCCTTATACAGTCGCGCATTCTCGATAGCGATAGCGGCCTGATCACCCAGTGATTGGAGCATGTCGCGCTGATACTCCGTAAAGACATTGAGGTGGGTGCTTTCAACATGCAAGGTGCCAATCAATTCACCTCTGAACAATAAAGGAACTGTAAGGTTGGACTGGATATCATTATACCAAGGGGTATAGTGAGGGTCATTGCTTATGTCATTACACAAGTAAGGCTTTTGTGTCAAAGCCACATGTCCGTTGATGCTTTTTTCGTCCAATGGCAGTCGTTCTGAACCAGCCTCTCGCCCATGGACCGCGCCTGTTTTTAGGCAATGGTTTTCTTTGTCCAACATCCATAGGGTGCTATAGGTGGCATCGGTTAGTTCGTTGGCTTTTTGCGCAATCAGGTTGAAAATTCCCTCCAGTTCTTCGCTCCCAATTACGCTATTGATTTCTTGTAAGGCGGCAATGTCTTTAATTCGCTGCTGGTAAAGACGGGCATTCGCAATGGCAATAGCAGCTTGATTGGCCAGGATTTCGAGTTGTCGCTGGTCTTTATTGTCATAGGCTCCCAGTTTGGGTGATTCGACGTTGAGGACACCAATGATTTCTTCTTTGACTTTCAATGGCACACATAACTCTGACTGTGTGCTCCCAGCCAATGTTATATAGCTAGGTTGTTCGAGTGCATTGGGTACATGAGGAATATTGTGTACATCTGCTACACAGAGTGAGCGGCCGTGTTTGGCCACCCACCCAGTGATACCTTCCCCAACTTGTGTGTGTACAGGTCCGATCCCCTTGGACAGCCCAAGGGCGCTTTCTGCCACCAAATTGCTCGAGCTTTTGTCAATTAAGGTAACACTGCCATGTTCAAATGGTACAAGACCTTGGGCTCTCTCCAGAATAAGCTTCAATACCTTTTTGTAATCCAGTTGCGCGCTAAGCGCCTGGCCGATCTCATACAAAGCTTGGATCTGTTTTAGGTCTTCCTGTTGTTGCTCAAATAGCCGCGCGTTCTCAATAGCGATAGTGGCCTGGTCCGCGAGTGATTTCAACAAGCGCAGGTGGTAGTCAGAAAATGCGTTGAGCGAGGTGCTCTCAGCGGCTAGTGTGCCAATCACATGGTTGCCTAGCAAGAGAGGCGCTGTTATGTTGGACTTGATTTCTCCATACCACTCTTTATAATGCGGGTCGGTGCTTGTATCTGGACATTTGTATGGTTCGCCGGTCTGCGCAACATAGCCGATGATACTGTGTTCATCAATTAGTAGCCTGTCAAGTGTAGGTTGTTCGTCAAATTTGGCTACTCGACCAAAGATCTTTGCCAGAACTAGGTGCTGATCTTTTACCATCCACAGACTGCCATAGTCGGCCTGGGTCAAATCTTGGGCTTTTTGGGCGACCATAGCTGGAATATCAGCTTGTGTGCCCATAGTGATGGCTGCATTGATTTCTTGCAAAGCACCAATATCTGTAATGCGTTGCTCGTAAAGTTGGGCGTTTTCGATAGCGGCGGCGGCAGAAGATGACAATGATTCTAGTAGTGTCTGATCAGCTGCGTCAAAGCGATTGGTTCCAGGGTCAACTGCCTCGATTACGCCAATTGTCTTGTCTTTAATCTGTAATGGGACCCCAATCAGAGAGCGAACTTCAAATCCAGTTTGTTGTGACACACCCCCAAAGTGACGCTCGTCGGATCGTGCATCTGGCACAAGTGCACTTTTGCCAGTGCGGACTATCCAGCCAGCGAGGCCCTGCCCTGGTTCCAATTGCCAACCAAGTAAGGTAGCAGCCACTGGACTGGTAGAATGTTGGCATATCAAACCACCTGTCTCTGGGTCAACTAGCCAAACAGATGTAGCGCCTGCGTTTAGCAGACGTCCTACTTCTTCCAACACAGCTTTTAGCACTTGATGTGGGTTCAACGTGGAGCTGAATACTTGGCTAGCATTGTTGAGCAATTGCAACTGATTATTCAACCGCTGGGTTTCTTCAAACAACCGGGCATTCTTGATGGCAATAGCCGCTTGGCCTGTAAAAAGCTCTAGTATTTGTTGGTCGTTCCTGGAAAAAGTGTGGGGTACAGCCCAGTTCACATACATGATGCCGATGACGGCATCTTCAGCTACAAGTGGTAGGGTGGCAACTGCTTGGATGCCTTTTGCTTGTACTTGTTCACGAATGGCTGGTTCACCGTTGGGCAATTGAGCAAAAGTATTTTCCGCGTAAAAGGGTTGCTTTGTCTGCATAACATGCTTACTAGTTCCCTTATCGCGTGGAGCATAATCTATATACTCTTCTAATGCGTCGGCAGTAATCCGTTCTGTAAAGGTCCCTTTCTTTGAGTCGTATAATCTGATCTCGCAAGCGGTATTTTGGAAGATAGCATCAATGCTGCCAACAATTGAGTGCAGGACTGTATCTAGTGCTGTTGGTTCGGCAGAGATGGCGGCGGTGACTTTTTGGAGCCGCTCGAGCTGAGTCGCTCTTTCATTTATCTCCTGGAAAAGCCGGGCATTTTCTAGAGCAACGACGACCTGGCTTGCAATTGCTCCAAGCAGAGGAATATCTTCCGCAACAAATGCTCCTGGCCGGGGATGCTCGATATTCAGCACGCCGACAAGTTGTTCACCTTTGAACATGGGGACAGCTAACTCAGATTGCGTCCCGGCAAGGCGGCGTACAAAGTGGGAGTCTTGCTCAACACTCTTGGCTAGATATGGTTGTTTTGATTGGGCAACCCACCCAACGATTCCTTCTCCAATCCCAAGCTCTGCGACCTGCGTTGTTTCTACGTGCCCTCGAACAGCTTGAGCCTTTAGCTTTTGTTTTTTTTCATCTAATAGCCAAATTTCGCCTACACTCGCTTCTCTCATCAAGCGGAGTGTCTTTTCGAGCAGGCTATCAAGGATGGCATCCAGATCAGGCCCTGCAGTGATGCCAAACCCAATTTCCCTGATGGCCTCTACACGTTCTCTTCGCTCTTCCTCAACCTGTTTAAACAGCTTGGCATTTGCAATGGCGATGGCAGCTTGGTCCGCCAATGTCTGCAGAAGAGCAAGTTCCTCGTCGGTGAACTGGCGCACAGATGCATCGTTGACATACAGCACCCCAACCACTCTTTCACTTTCTAGTTTCAGAGGTGTGCCTACAAAGGATCTAATGCCTTTTCCCCTAATATCAGGGTTAGCTCGTATGTCTGTCAGAGTATCTTGTACAATCTGCTGTTTTTTGTTTTGGATGATAAAATGGGTATATCCCCCCTCCGAAATACGCGGTGATGGGTGACCGAATTCGTCAGGATGTCCATAACTGCGAGTCGTCATGTCCTGTGGATTCTCGATGACGTGTACCACTCCTGAACTTGTATTGGTCAAATTCATGGCGCTCTGGACCAGCATAGGCAAAATTTCATCGAGCTTTAGGGTTGTGCTGATCTTGGCACTTGCCTGCTGTAGCAGATTGAGCCTCTGAACTAATCGCGCATTGTTGATAGCGAGTGCGGCCTGGTTAGCGAACAGAGTAAGCAGCCCTTCGATTGCCTCTGTGTAGTAGCCTGGCTGATCATGATCTATTGTCAATAGCCCAATCACTTCTTCTCTGTAAACGAGCGGGACGCTTGCCCAGGATTTGATGTGAGCCGTCTCGGTACGAAACTCCCATTCGTCAGGAGCTTGCGATGGATCACTCAAATCCTTTACAATGAATGGCTTTCTGCCGCTTACAATCCGATTGATCAAGCGATCTTGGGAAATTGATCGTAAAGCCCAGGAGGGGGGAGCTTGGCCCGTAAAGCCGCGACCGGCAATTTGCGTCCGGCTATCGCCGTGGATGAGTTGCATAGATGCTTTGCGATATTCAATCACCTTGCCTAATTCGTCTAAAATCTTGTCGGCAACTTGCTCAATATCGGTTATGGAGCTAATCGCAACCGAAATCTCACGCAGTGTCTCGGCCTGTCCACGTAGCTTTTGCTCATTCTCCAGGAGGCGGGCGTTTTGGATGGAAATAGCAGCCTGGTTAGCAAAAACTTGAATACTATCACACAGATCGGGGTCATTCTCAAGATCGCGTTTTTGCCGATACCCTGCGAATATGACTCCCAGGACTTCCTCTCCCACCTTGAGCGGAACTGCTGCGGACGAGATAATCTTTTCCCTCACAACGAAACGTTCTGAAGGTTTACCTTCCCGGGACCCTTCCCAAGAACCGGCTAATAATGGATGGCTTTGTGCCTCGGAAGCGTAGATTGTGTTGCCAGAATGTGCAATCTTGAAGACGACATCATCAGAAGAGATTTGTTTAGACACAAGATTGGGAAATTGCCTTTCGCCTGCCATAACTGGCGGAAGTACAAATTTGTCTATATCGGCCCGGTATTGATATACATCGACAACGTTAGCGCCCAGTACCTGTACAGCCGCCTGAGCAGTTTGTTCTAGTGTTTCTTGTAGGCTTGACAGTGACCGCCCTAGCCTGTTGAGTCGTCGGATGGTCTGTAGTCGCTGGGCGTTTTGTATAATGCTTCCGGTTTGACTTGCAAAAGCATCTAGAAGATTGAGCTCCCAACGACTAAATTCCTTTTTGATGGGGCTGTAGATGCTTAATGTTCCTATAGCATATTCTGGGCCGGCCAACAAAGGCACAGCCAGCATAGATTGCCATCCCTCTCGAGTAGCTTCTTCCTTATTCTGAAAATCCGGTTCTGCCTGAATGTCTGGGACCTGAATGATCTCATGTTGACGAATAGCCTTGCCTGTCACGCTACCATCTAGGTTCACTGTGGCTTTTTGAGCATGTTCAGGCCTTATTCCCTTGAAAGCGACAATCTGGGCATGAGTTCCGGCTTCGTCCAACCTCCACAAAGCGATGGGGCATCGAGTAAGCTGATACACAACATCCACAATAGATTGGTAAAGCTCTTCAGTGTAGCCGATGGGCAACTCGCCTATGCGCTTTAGACCATCGAGCAACGCTGCCCGCTCAATGGCTACAGCCATCTGATCTGCCAACGTTGCCAACAACTCGGAATCAGTTGCCGAGAACCGATTGGGCTTTTCACTATCCACATTGATCACACCCAAGACCACATTGTGCGAAATAATGGGTACTGACACTAACGAGCGAATAGGCACTCCGGTAATGATGGGAACAAAATGGTGATCTGTCCGAGTGTCATGACATATATAAAGCTTGCCTTCTTGTGCTACCCAACCAGCGATGCCTTCACCGAGCTTGAAGGTTCGCTTCTTTTCCTCTGTGGCTAATGAACGCCCATGTCGAGCACGAAAGCGCAGCTCGTTTTTTTCATCTATTAACATAAGCGAGCCGTCTCTTGCTCCGACTGATTCTACCGCCCGGCTGATGACTTTATCCAAAACTTCCTGCAAATCGATGGCTGTATCTATATCTTCCTGTATGTCTCTAAATACCTCAGAATACCTCAGCTTACTCTCTGTGGCGCGGTATCTCTTTATGCTTTCCATCAAATAACGCAAGACAGCTGTAAGCACCAACAAGATGGATAGATTTGCCAAGAGTTGAGCGACATTGACGGAGGCCAGATCACGGGTTGATAGTAATGATGCGGCAAAGTACAAAACTGCAACTTCGCCATAAATTCCCCAGGTGATTATCTCAGAAAAGTAGAAGGTTGAGGCAAACAAAGGCCACAAGTAAATAAACCAAAAATAACTCCCCGTACCGCCGGTTAGGATAAGCAAGCCGCTTCCCAAAAACAACATGATTTGAATTCGCACCATTTGAAAGAAGGACGTTTCATAGGATTTTGTCATGGTCCGCGCGAGTACCTCGCGCCCGAGATTATAAGTTAAATAAATAGCGAGCCAGATATACACTCCTGGGCCTTTTGCTCGCAGCTCCGGTGCAAGGAGATAGATTCCCAAGATGAAGACTGGTAGAATCCACTCCGCATAACCGACCACAAGGCGCATTAATTCCCACTCCCTTTTACTTTCTTCTATGCTAAGGGATTTGAGGGTCGGCTTTACACCTCTGTTGGTTGGTTCGCTTTTCATATGATATCCTCCCCCTTGACGCAAGCCTACAGTTACACATCAGTAGGCTGTTGAACTCATTGAAGGTTCAATTGTCCCTTTCCACTGGCAGTGTATCACATCGAACACTCCCCCCACTCTTGATGATTTCTGAATAGGGAAGCGTGATTACCTCAAAACCAAGTCGAATCAACTGTTCGTTTACAGTTACATTCTCAGCGATAGAAATCACTTTTTCTGGATTAAGGCAGAGCACATTGGCACCTGCGTTTGATTGCTCTTTGTCTGTGAGAGAGATAATTGAGGGGTAAACTTTTTTGATGCGTTGCAGGGAGGCTGCCTCAAACGCTGGTTCGTAAACGATAGCGTGGCCCCTGCTGAGGACACCCAGAATGGTGTCGAGGTGAGTATAGCGCGCGCCAAAATGGAGAGTTATTACTTCATAGTCCTGCCCAAAGATTTGATGCAAAAATTCTGCGCCCCATTCGTCTGTTCTGCCGCCTACACCAACCCATAACCGACCATTGTCCACCACAACGTCGCCTCCCTCCACAAAGCCGCGGTCAGGTGTCAATACTCGTAAGCCATACTTTTGCAAAACCGGCTCAATAATTTGAGTCTCCAGACGGCGCGTCTCTTCTTTCGTGCGGGATACTATAATAGTATCGCTGACAACTAGCCCCATGTCTCTTGTTGCATGTTGGTAAGGGAGTTCTGGAGTTGGAGAAAGCAACTCGACTTCGACGCCTTCGTCCTGCAAAGTATTTACAAACCGTTGGTGTTGCTGCATCATTACCAGTGAGTCTGGCTTTGGGAGACCGTCACAGTAATAGAGCCATTGGACAACGTTGATAGGCTTGGTGATTTGGAAGTAAGTGGGGGGGCACATCACCACCTTGTGTAATCTGCCCGTTTCTGAGTAACAGCCCCTTGACCTAGATTGAGGAAATTGGCTCAATATTGCCATCAGCATACTCCCCATTGGCTAGTGGCTTGGAGCGTAAATCCTGCAACAAATTCCAGGCTGACAAACAAGTGCAAACAACTCACGAGTTTGATGCAAGACTTGTCGCCGAGTCCCTAGCAGCTTGTCGAGAGGCAAATTTGGCCTCGTGGTGGCGCTGTGTGGGACAGGTTGCCAACCTGTCCTATCTTGGCTCTTCAACAGCCAGCTAGGGAGATCAAATCGCACTAGTGGGTCATCTTGCATGCTTGTTGCCATTCTTCAAGCGTAAACAATGGCAATTTTCGTGACAAACGATCCACTAGTTGGCACTATAAGTTGGGGCAGATACCCAACTTGGATTATGAAAACTATATCATAGAAAACTGGATTAGACAAGATTTGTTCACGCTTGGGGTGCATGTCACGTTGGGGGCGAATTTAAGAAATCCATCATGCTTTTCACTCAAAAATCAGGTCTGCAAATGGCCTTTGGAGCAAGTTTGTACTTGGTTTCCAAAGCCTGCCCCAAAACTGACATGCACCCTCACGCTTGTCGCTGCACCTTGGTTCAATTTTACCTCTTATTTTTTCAAATGCCAAGTTACAAAACTGAAAAGCGGCGCAAGGCAGATTCCTTTGCACCGCTTTATTTGCAAGCCAAAAACGAATCGTTTAGTTACTAAAACCCAATCTATCGAATTGTTTGATCGGGTGAGTCCCAGCGCAGATCTGCCCAACTGGCGCGGGGACTCGTTTTTTATGCTGCTGTCACATTGCCAGTGGCAGCTTGTTTTTAGATGGATGTCGGCCATTGCCACTAGGGGCTGTCGACTTGGCAATGAATTGTGCTGCTATTTGGGCTTGGCGTTCAGCAACCTCTTGTGCACGCGCTTGGCGAATGATCTCGGCGCGCAAAGCAGGGTTGCACTTTGGATCGGCATATGACGATTGAACCTTGGGAAACAAAAAGTGACTTTGCGCATATCGAATTGAGCAGTAGGATAGAATCATGGTTATGGCTATAACAACCAACACTCCAAGCCAAATTTGTGCCTGTCGGATTGTTTCGCCTGCTGCCACCTGTAGCTCCAAACTGCGTTTGTGTGCTTCCACTCCCAACTGAATTTTCTGAAGTTCAGCCTCTGTTTGAGCCACCTTGATGGCTTTGTAGTTTTCCAAGTCAACGGCATCCTTTTGGGATTTGATTTGAGTGTCATGATCTATTGCCCGCGCTTGTGCTGCGCTTGTATTGAAATTTAACAAATCTGTGCCAGAAAATGCCAAGCCGGCTACTGTTCCCAACAGAGCGGCTATTAACACAACACTGGCTATTCCTGATAATAGTGAGCTACCTGTAGGTAACATTTTGCACCTCCCAATATTAGAAGAGGTATCAGATGACCTCTCTTTTTGTGTTTTACATTAGTTGAGCCTGGCGACGGCTTCTAACCAGGAACAAACAATTCAAAGACTGGCAAGCATTGAATGGCAGGGAGAGCATGGTGGTTGATTTGCGATCGGTTTAGAATCTGCTGTCAGATATGCATTCGAGAAATAGCAAGGTTCCCCAAGTTAATGACGCAGCACATTTTGCGTCCTTTTCTGCCTAGCAGCAGGCAGGTTGATAGTCTTTGCGATTCAGCTATACGATCTATAGATTGTTTTTGGATGGAAGTGTAATTAGCCGCGTGAATATGATCAAGAATGGTAGGGCCACGATGATTACCACCACAACTTGCATAATTGTGTATATGTTTTCCATAGCAACCTCCTAAAGATATTTTTGGTGTGTTCATGAGAGCAACGAAAAGCTGATTTCTAATCCTGATATGATTGTATGGCAAAATTGAGTAACAAGCAGGATAGATATTAGTCAATTAGAAATCAATTGATAGTCAAAAGTTGCCTAGGGTTCAAACCGAACGGATGTATAATAGCTTCACTGGACACTTTTGCTCATACTCCAAACGCAACGACCATCAAAGGTACCCTGTGGATTGCACTGGCGCAAGGCCGAAAAGGTAGCTGGCGTGAACAGGCCGAATTTTGGAGGAGAAACAAAGAGCGCAAGGTGTAGGCCTTGCGCTCTTACCTGTCAAGCGTTCTGTAGTAGCATCTTGGCTTGCTCAAATAGGAGATAACCCGCGCTCTCGCTGGCAAAAAACAACCTGGCAGAGGCAGCAAAACCGCCGTTTGCAATGTTGTCCCAGCCCGCACTTGTGGTATCATTACCCCATGCCTACAAAACAATCTCAAGATGGTACAAATCTGATTCGCGCCAGCGAGTTGAGCCTGTACACCTACTGCGCTAAAGCATGGTGGCTGAGCCGTGTGGAGGGTGTGCAGCCCTCTAACGCGCGCCAGCTTGAGGCGGGGCTGGCTGCCCACGCGCGGCACGGCGCTGCGGTTGCCCTGGCCGGGCTGTTGACGCGGGTGGCTCTGGCTTGTTTGGCGATGGGCGCGGTGCTGGCCGTCATTTGGTTGATTGGGCGCTGATGTCAACGCTAGGCCTGCTAGCGATTGCCTTGTTGGTCATTGGCGGGTTGGCCTGGGTAGTTTCGCGCCGGGCGCGCGCCGCAACCGGGCTGCCACTTGGCGAGCTCATCTCTGCCGATACATCCCGCTGGCTGCCCACCGGCCAGCCGCTTTTTTCGCGCGCGCATCAACTTACGGGCAAGCCAGATTACCTGGTGCGCGAAGGGCAAACCCTCATCCCTGTCGAGGTGAAATCTGCTCACGCCCCCCAAGCTGGCCCGCGTCCGGGGCATGTTTTGCAACTGGCGGCTTATTGCTTGCTGGTGAGTGAAACTGAAAGAAAACGGCCCCCGCACGGCTTGGTCAAGTATGCGGACGCCGTTTTCAAGGTAGAGTACACTCGGGCTCTAGAAAGTCAGCTAATTCATACACTAGATGCCCTGCGCCACGATCTGGCAA
>JBGSMF010000064.1:0-12238 GCA_041740315.1 Thermoflexales bacterium | reverse complement strand
GGGGACAATAGATCATTCTGCGAGACAGCACTATTTCAACTCTGACCATTGCGGCCTGAAATGGCAACACCCGCTTTGCGAACTGGTAGACATTCATCACCCTTCCTCGTGCCGGCTGGCAGGCCAGTAGTAGCCATCCATTCGGTCATACAGCGCCGCGACAAGGCTCACATCGTTGGCAACGTAGCGCCGCAGTGTTTTCGGGTCCATCATCATTACCTGCGAGCCGTCGAGGTCTGGCAGAGGGTTGGGGATGCCGTACATCTTGACCACAGTCTTGAGGCTTTTTGTGGTGCTGGTCCAATTGTAGAGAATGGCCATAAGGTCACGTACTGGCTCTGTTCGGTAACGTGCCATTTGAGGAATGATCGTTGGCCTGACGCCCAGCGCCATCGAGCGGCGCAGGATGTAGGGCAGGTCAAAACCGAGAATGTTGTAACCGATCGTCCACCCTTTCACCTCTCCAATTTGCCGCCAGAGCAAAGCCAACAGATCGGCCTCGGTTGCGCCATCATCTCCAACCAGTACGGCAGTAGAGCGATCCTCACCCGCCGGGCAAGGGTGCAGTTTGTACGCCACTGCAATAATCTGCCCCAGATCAGGGTCCAGCGCCGCCTTGGACAGTTGCTCGGCGCGCCTCTCTGCAATGTACGCCGCAATCTTGTCCACGTCCTTGTAATTCGCCGGCGCGCTCGGCTCTGGCAAAAATGCTTCAGCCTCGGCCCGCGCTGCCGTTTCGATATCGAAAATCAGGAACGGCAACATTTTTATCTCCTCTCCCATCCAGCCAAGCGGCGCAGGATTTCCAATTCGGTACAGCGCAGTGAAAGCGCAACCGCTGAAACATAGTCTGACGGCCAGGCCACGCGCCCCTCACCATCCACGCAGATTTCTAACGGGCCGCAAGTGTATGTGCAATGCGGGCCGTGCCGGGCCGTCAAGGTCCAGCCGTTTTGCAAGATAAAGTCAACCAGCGCGAGCGCGCCGACGCACTCGTTGACGATCTCAGCCAAATCCCAGCCCGGTGAGCACATCTCGCGCTCCATCTTGTTCAACAGAGTCTCGATCAGCCGCGCATACGCCGGCGCAGCTTTGCCCTTGATGGCGATGCGCACACTCCCTTTTTTGTTCGTTATGCAATTCCCGCCGGTTGATCTTTTCCAGGTTTTTCTTTTCATAAAATCCTCGACGCGGAACCACCCGCTTCAGTGGGTGGAAGAAGCGCCGCCTCCTTTCGTTTCTGAATATCTTTCTATCCGCAATGTTCTGGCAAACTCAATCTTATGCAATGTCTTGTAACCAACTGAATGGCTGATAACCGTCCCGTCCAAGCGTCGCACATCAAAATAGCCCGACGAGCGCAGCCCAAACACAAAACCTGCCCGCCCATCGGCCAAGCATACTCTATCACCGCGCTTGAACCCTTTGGCAATGGGAATCGTGTTACGAATATGTGAGCGGGCACCCTTGAACAGCTTGCGGTTCTGGCAGCGGGCAAATACGCCCAGGTACGTCACACTTGCCCGCGCCTGTGTCTGCCCGCCCGCAATCACAAAAGCATCGTGGAGGTGCGACTTGGGCAAGCCAAGCGCAACCCGCTTGGCGTTTGTGATGTGACCGAATGTGGCCGAGCGATTCAGGTGCGTCGTGGCTCGCATCACATACGCCTTGACCACATTCAACTGTGTTGCATCTCGCACACTGCCGGGCGCTTTCAGCTTGAGCGATTGCCCAGTGTGGTGCTTGTGGTGACACATATGGCACAGTGTTATCAGGTTGGCCGGGCGGTTACTGCCACCCTCGGCGCACGAGCGAATGTGGTGAACCGTCAATATCTTGTCACCCGATTGACCCTTGCAGGCTTGGCAGGTGTGTTTGTCGCGCCAGAGCACATACGCGCGCACATTCTCAAAGCCGTATTGTTCGCCACGCTGATAGTCCTCCCCAGCCACATCCGGGTTGACGAGCTTGTGTGGGTCAAAGTTGCCAATCTCAATAGTCCAGTGGGTCACCGGCAAAATCCTACTGACCAGTTCCATCACTTTGAGCGTCTCGTCCACTTTGGCGCGCACCGAGGGCGCGAGTTCGTCTTGGCGCTTCCGGTTCAAGAAACGCGGCTGCCGATAACGGCACTTGCGGTGGCGCCGGTTGCGCCGATACATTCGGCGGTCAGTCAGCAGGCCACTGATGTCTGTCCGCAGCTTGAACTCGCCCGCGAACACTTCTTTTATCTTGCCCACTACTGACATGCCAACGTGCGCTGTGCCCAGGTCTACACCGGCCTCCAGCGGTTGGGTGTAGCCGCCTTCCATGTCAAGCAATTGAATGGTGAATGGTTCGTATCTGACCATTTTGGCCCGACCTGATTTGAGCCAGCGCCGCACCATCCCCAATCGTTTGGTGGGCATGAGCGGCCTGCCGTTCTTGTCCTGTACATACACAAACATTTTTCAACCTTTCTACCCTTGCGGGTAAGGCCCGCTTACGCGGGTAAGTGCTCCTCGCCAATGTTCAGAAGGCTTTTTGCGGATAGAGCACCGCCCCTACCTCACGGAGCTTTTAACCCTATCCGACAGTAGCCAGCCGCTGGAGCATTTACGGCTGGGTGTCCTGACCTCCCGAACGTAGCCCCATCGGATGGGGCTGAGGCTGGTCAACTTGTGGCTTGCGTTCCTCCCGCCAGCGGCAGACGGGCTGACAAGCCACCCGCTGAAGCGGGTGGTAGTTGACCACATTGTCATTTGGGTCTGACATATAACCTCCCTAGAAAAATTGGCGGGTGAGTGATGCCTCATCACCCACCCGCCAACTGGTTGAACATCAAACCACCGGCGCGCGCCACACCATGCCGTGCCCAGCCAGCGGAAATTTGCGCGTTGTCCCATTGACTTGGCAGTACAGGAAACGAGTGTCCACTCTGGTGACCTCGACTTTAGCCCACCCCGCAACACGTCCCAGGTCTATTTCAATGATTGGCGGCACCCCCTCAGGCAAGGCCGGCTTGCGAACAGGTTCAGGTGTCACAACTTGCGTTTGGACACTCGCAGGGGGCTGTTCAGGATCAGTGGATAACGCGCTGGCTGCCTTGGGCCTGGGCCAATATTGAATAGCCTCGGCCACGTGCGCGGCGTTGATTTCTTTGCTGCCCGACAGCAGCGCGATAGATTGAGCGACCCGCGTAATGCGCTCGGCGGCTTTTTTGTCCAGGCCCATCTGCCGTTTGGCTTGCGCGAGCAGCCTGAAAGCCTGCCCATCGAGTTTTGGATCAAGCTCGGAAAAGCGTTGGCGCGCGGCCAGCACCCTATGCCACACAATTTCATCAGTCTCACCCTGGCGCAAGTCGGGGGTATCTACGGGATGCACCTCAATCACGATGTCGGCCTCATCAACGCGAGGCTCGACTTCTTGCTTTAGCCAACGATCCACCTGGCTCTTTTCGCAGTGGCATTGCCCCAGGATTCCAAAATTACCGCACGGGCAATAGCCAAGGGCGTCGGCGTCCGTTTGGTGTTTTTCGACCCAGGCCGCCAAGCGCTCGGCGTCGTACATATTGCCGGCCCCGATAAACAGGATGCGATGCCCGCCGACGATGGCAACCTCGGCGGCGCGCCTGGCGTGTTCTTGTTTGACGATGCTATCCAGCCGGTCCAGCGAGTCGTCCGGCTGCCAGGTAGCTTCTTCGCCGGTCACAACCCAACTTGGCGCTGAGGCATTGCCTCCGTGGATGACCAGGCCCGCCGGCGACTCGCCTTCATCCATCCGCCGGTTGATGGTTTCGCCTTGCCACTCGTAGGGGCAGGCCACGCGCATCATATACACTTGCGCCGGCGCCGAATCCGCACGCGCCATGCAGGATTGCTGGCAGGCTTCACACGACCGTCTTGCCTTGCGGCAAGCCGGCAGCGCGGCGGGATTGTCCTCGCCGACACACAACCACAACTTGCCATCGAATGTCAGCGGGTAGCCGCCGGTCCGAGTCGCCAGCAGGTCAGATCGCACATTCGCGGCAGCCCGCTTGAACAAGGCGCGCGGCACATTGATCACGTCTTTGGGTTGCGTTAGCTCTGAACAGTCGGCCAGCACTTGAAGCGGCACAGGCTTGCCCTGCTCTATAGCCTGGCGCACAAAGTGAATGTGCGACCGAGAGTAAAACTCGATTGCCTCTTCATCTGTCATCTGCCTCCAGGCCGAATCGTGCGCGGGATTCCGGCCATTGTTGCCTGCGCGATATTGCTCCAGGTTCCACTGCGCCCACTCGGCGCGGGTCATCTCCCACGCTTGCAGAGTACCCGCCGCGCGCTTGACCTGCGCAGCCTCAATGCTTTGTGGTTTGTTCGCACTGGCTTTGAGCTGGTCAATGACCGGCTGGGGCAATCCATCCGTGAGCAGCTTGGCAAACTCGGCTGTAGACATTAGTCTTGCCACAGCCCGCCCTTGTTCGACTGAGGCGATGGCAAACAGGTCAAGCAATCCTTGCGGCACATTGTCTTGCCCTTCTGTGAGAGCCAGGTGTATCGCCACAGTTGCCTCAGATGGATGGGTGTCTATCCAGGCGCGTTGGCAGTCGGGGCACATTGCAGCCCCGGTTACAGCCGTGTGGCACGCAATGGCAGGATGTTCACTTGTTTCCAGGTTGATGACAGTAGCGGGCAAGGGCGTGCCGCATAACGGCGCTCCTTCGTGGGTCAACTGAATGTGGCAGCGTGTATCTGTGCTCGCCTTGACGACAACTGGCTCGGTCGCTTGAACGGCAGAGCTAACCCTTGCTATTGCTTCCGGTCCATCCTCAATCACCTTGAGCAAATACAGCGTGGTCGCCACAGGCGTAAGCGGGCTGAATGCGCCAGCAGCGATCTCGCGCGCTTGAAGAATCTCAAAACGCTGCGCCATTTCAACCAGTTTCTTGGGCCTGGTTTTGGTCATATAGTCCTGCGGCAGGATGGCGGCCACCCGAGTGCCAGCTTTGGAGATGCTGGCGATCCGCGCCATAAAGCCAAGTGCTATATCACCTGAACCGAACATTTTGCCATAAGGTGGGTTACAAATCGCGGCGTCAAACTCGGGCACGGCGCAGGGCGGGCTGTATTCATTCCCGATGAAATCACCCTGCCGCACGTCAAAGCCCAATGCTTTACCCCACTCGACCACCCAGCCTTGCAGCTCGATGCCCACAGTCTTTTCTGCGCCACACTGCCGTGCGGCCCACATCAAGTTGCCAAAGCCACAGCCGGGGTCCAAGATTTTTTGACCAGGTTGAATATTCAGCAGTCTTGCAGCGTCTCGAGACAACCACAGGGGGGTTGGGAATAGCCCCGCCCATACATCCTTGCCGCGGCGCTTCCACTCCAGGTACAAATCGTTTGCCAGCTCTAGCGGCGGCCCCGTGAACACCAGTTCGGGATGGCCGCCATTCTCATAATGCTCCACATACGTCTTGATTGCCGGAAGGAACTCGGTCATCTCCGGCTGGCTCTTGAATCTTGTGTGCGCCTTGACCCAATAGGGCAGGCTATACTTCTTTGTTTTAGCCATCACATCCTCCCATCAGATGCAAGCCAAATGGCAAAGCGTGCCCTTCGGGTATCTCCCAAAAATGCCGGATGTTGGCCTGGTTGACCACCTGGCTTTTGGCAGGAAAGACCTCTACTACGGTCACGTCTTCGCCAAGGATCTCATCCTTGATGCGCTGCAAAACATCCCACTTGGTTCTGACCTCTTTGCCATCGCGGCGAGTGATTTTCAAGTGCCGCACGACGCCCCACGGTGTTGTTTCTTCCAGCACCTGTGTCTGATAAGTTTTCCACCAGGGTTTCATATCTGCCCTCTCACTGCATCCCCAGGGCCAGTTGAACCGGCTGCTGATAGATCATCTTGGCTCCACGCTCAATGGCTTGACGATACTTGGCGCAGGTGGCCGCAAGTGGACATTCACGTTTGCCGTTTAGCACTTGCTCGTATTGCCGCCTGAACTCGGCCATGTCGCCGGTGATGCCTTGGGCCTCCATCTCGCTTGAAATATGTATCATCAAGGTGATGCATAAGCGGCCGGCGTTTCCGCCGCGAGCTTCGTGGGTAAAGCCAAGCCCGTCGGCAATGTTTTGATCTGACCTAGCATTTTTCTTGTTCAAGAGATTGACTGCTCCTCTCTCAAACGTGGTATCCGCCTTGAAAAGGCGTACAGTTTTCGTCGCATGCCTCTGCACAAAAAATGCAAATTGGGCAAGAATAAAAAATACGGGCGTATTGCTACGCCCGTATTTTTGCCAGTCGTTTCTCTGGTCAGCAGATAGCCTAATGTCGATTCTTAATTTTTCATAGGTTTAACCATGCCATCGAAATTCAGGACAATCACAAGACTCGTTCTGTGCTGGTTGGTCCGTCAGTGAACACCACCAGGTGTCAGGCTCGCCATAAGCCTCGATGCAATAGCAGCAGGCGTGGGCTGGATAGCGAAAACCACCTCGCTCATTAACCGTCCATAATTCATCACCCAGCAGCGTCCCGCACTTGCGACAATAACAACTCATCCCCTCAGTCGTAAAGCCTCCCTTGCAACGCGCTTGTGTTGAAAAACGGGTTTCCTTGCACTTGGGGCATTGGCAAATACGCGCGCGCCCGAGTTGCCCACGAACATCGTGTAAAGTGCATCCCCAAGCTCTAGCAATCATGGCAGGCGCGCCTGGCCAGTCATAAATCAAGTCTGCGTCTCGGCGCATCTCGTCGGTGACGTTCCCACCTGTTTCATCGAGGCAATGTCGGAAGTATTGTTCTATTTTGGCAAGCAGATCTTTGTCTCCTTGCCAGTGGGACAACTGTGGCTCAGCCCTGATTTTCCACATCAAATCAATCAAGCCCTGTGTCGTTTGGGCGCTTTCCTGTGAGCCGGTCGGCTTTAACACCAAAGCCTTGTCTCGGCCCACGCCGCGAAACCAATCGTTGCTATCAACGGTGGTCAAGATTTCCCATGGTCCAAATGACATCGTCCTCTCAATCCCAACTAGTCCGAGCAATTCGCCGCACCACTGAGATGCGGTTCTTTTGGCTGATGCGAGCGTAGTGGCCTCAAAAGTATGCTTGCCTAAAGCTCTACGCTCATTCTCGGCAAGTTGCACTACATGAGCCGTGTAGGAATAGCGTCTTTTTGACATCCCAGAAATTCTCCTGTCGCGTTTTGTTTGTTTGCGCCATCACCATTTTAGCAGGTTCCTGGCAAGTTCCAAAACCGTCTGGCTGGCGTGTTTCCCCATCGGCTCGCTATGTGCTCCCCTTTCAGCTAAACAACTTGCCTGGCGACTTGTCCACCGCCGCTGCCACGCGCTCTGGCGTGATATACTCCGAGCGGGCGCTGCCGCTGCCCAGGTCAATGTAGGTCGCAAAGCGCCGCAACTCTCCGAGCAAAAAGCGCGCCAGGTAATCGCTGGCGATGCACGCGATGTTGTTATTGATTACCAGGGATTGCGCGTTAACCGCTGCCAGTTCCGCGCAGGATAGCGTGTGCCCGGCTATCTCTTCCGGCAATGGCTCAAGCAGTTGGGGTTGAACGAGCGCCGGTGAAGGCAGGGCAGTGCAGTAAGTTCCCAATTTGAACGCTTCTTTCAACGCGCTAACTTGATTGGCTGAACCAAACAAGACCTGGCCGCTTTCGCGTGAGTTGCCCGCATCCAGCCACCACACGCTAGGCACACTGCCTCCTCGCTCCAGTGATTGCGCGATGCTCTGGCGCGCCGCCGCGTTATCTACGCAGCCAATCACCACCGTCAACGTATCCCAGTTCGAGGCCAGTCTGGGATCGTATGGGGCGGTCAATGCCTGTATCTCAGCGCCCCACACGGCATAACGCTGCGCCAGGGCGCAGGCCTTGTTGATCCCCAACTCCGCCGGCACGAAATTCTGGCGCGGGATGTTCTTGTCCTCAACCACGTCCGGGTCCACAAACACCAGCTCGACTCTTTGCCAGCGTTGGCGCGCTTCACTGGCGATGCGCGCCACGTGGGGCGCTGCCCAACTTCCAGTCCCGCCGCAGCCGGCCAGGATAATGCGCAGCTTGTGCGCGCGGCAAGGAAACACTGGCACAGCCAGCGCATAAGATGGGTCGAGCGCGAGTGGTGTAACGACTAATTGCTTTTTACCTTTACGGGCCATTTTGTCCTTCCTGTAACTCGTGATTTTCCGATGCAGGAGTTGTGGCGGTGGCTCGCAGTATCCACTTGAACTAGAAGCGTCTTGTGGCGATATTTTGCAGTGAGCCTTTCGAGAAGGGCTGGGCTGTTCACTGCATCGGAAAGTCAATCACTGCAACAGAAAACCACAATTCTGCATCGCAAAGTCAGCCTTACTGCATCGCAAAGTCAGAGGTTACGGCATCCTCTATTCCATCAGGCAAATCGAAAGCCCACGCCGCCGGGATTTCCCCAAAGTAGCCGTACAGCCCAACACGACTACGCAGCGTTGGGTGCTCAAAGAGCGTGCCCAGTACCGCGAAAAGTCTAAAGCCGGACTCGTCTGCGTCATCCGTTCTTGAAAAGTTGGCGGGCATCCAGTGGTGCGAGTGGACTTCGATCAATGCCCGGCTGTATGTTGGACATGGCTCGATGGGCTTCACCCTGGCTGCGCTCCGCTCCTGGGGCGGCTCGTGCAATTGCCATTCGCCATCCCAGATCAAGTGGAACAGCGTCTCGCGCGGCTGTGGTGTACCATAGTGTTTGGCTATCTCCAGCATCTGTTCAACTAGCTCTTCTGGCACATGAGGATACGCAAGTGTCACCGCTGGCTCTATTCGCGCCAATCCCTGTACCTCGCACAGAGTCACAGGGATCGTGACACTCAGGCCCTCGCGCTGCCCGCGCACAAACACGCCATTGCCCGCCAGGACGTATTCATACATCGCCGCCTGGATGGGCGGCAGATTCGATTGTTGCGCTATGATATGTGTTACCAGGTTCATCGTTGCCTCACTATGCTCATCACTACTTCGTTCACCGTGCCCCCGGCGCTGACCAGGTCTTTGGACGGATAGCGTTTGCAGTTCTGCTCGGCCACCACGCGCCACATTTCGCGCACGTCATTGGGGAAACTGTGCGAGTGACCGGAAGCCAGGTCTCGGTTGAACGGCGAGTTCCAAAAGATTTCAATAGCCCCCAACGCAGAACTCCCACGAATCGAGTTTCCCCCCAGGCACACTTTGCCATCGTTGTACACGTTGGGGAACGGCGCCTTCCAGGCGCGGGCGGCTGGGTCAAACTCTTTTTTGACGGCCCACACATACAGGTCGTCGCCGTAGACGAGGAATACCAACGCCGGCAAGGGAAACTCGATCTCGGTCTCGGATTTGTGATCGGCAAGCAATAACTTGCGCCGGACCGCCGGGACAAAAACAACCGACCACTCACCGCGTTTTCCTATTCCCCATCGCTTGACCCCCGATAACCACCCCGTATCTATTGTCTCGTTAGAAAAGGCCGCCCGCACAGAAGCCGGTGAAACGAATTTGTAAGAGATTTCACCCTCCTTGCCTTTATGACGAAACAAGTATTGATCCCCAACAAATAACAAAGCTGCTTGCTCATTATCGAGCATCGCAGCCATGCCCGCGTTAGACTTTTTTCTAGTCATTCGTCATCCTCACTATCCACATAATCTTCCGGTGACCAGGACCCGCGCGCTTCCATTTCTTGCGAACTCACCACTCGAAACTGCGGGCCGCCCCGGTCCGTCACGATGCTGCGGTTCCACACCTCAACAACCTGGGTCAAGTTGAGCGGGTTGTCGCGCAGCCAATCCACCACCCAGCCGAATCTCGCCCATATCTTTTCAGCCCGCTTCCACTCGATTGCCAACTGTCTGACGTTTTCGAGCGACCAGGGAATTGGCTCGTATGTTTCCGGGCAGGTGTCCAGCAGGAAATTGTTCGTGTCGTGGGCAATGACATTCAGCGCATCCGGCAGATACTTGACAGCGCCGCCGGCTTGCTTGCACAACCGCACAAATCTCTTCCAGTCAACCTTGCCTTGCTCTGGCGGAGATGGAACGCGGCACGCGTCCAGGCCAGCCGCTTCAATCGCCATTTCCCACAGGCCGTGACAATATTCAAACATGAGCGCGCCCAGGGCCTGGATGGGCCAGTCATACTGGTCGAGCGTCTCTAGGTCTATACCCACCAGCATGTAGGGAATGTTGTTGTCGCGCTCCATAACCCAGCTATCGTCTATGGGAAACAGTCGTTGATTGACCAGCTCGAAAAATTCTTGCTCCCTGGCTGAGTAGAGCTCGCCTCGTTCGAGAGACGCTTTCGAGCGTCGGTATTGAGTGGGGAAAAGCGTCTTGTACAGTGTCAGCATATTGGCCTGGTCGAGCTTTTCCTCCAGGTACTCCATCACCTTGCTGACAGAAAAGTCTTGAAAAACGCGCAGCCAATCCAGCGCGTCCTTTGCCTGCACTGCCTGTGTTTGCATGGCGCATCCTTACGGGGAGGCTTGCCACGCCGGCAAGCCTCCCCGCGATATTCAGATTAGAAGCCGATGGGCACGAGCCGGCCCATCGTTGCCGGCGCATGGCCCAACTGCTCCAGGGCGCTCGTCACGCTGCGCATGTCTTGCTCGCCCTCCTTGATGGCGGCGTTGATGCGCTCCATCTGCGCCAGGATGTCTTCGATCCCCAGGTCGCGCACCTGGAAAAACACCTCGACCGCCGCGTTTACCTGGCGCGGCGCTTGCTCCAATGCGTCAAGCACCGCCTGGTTGCCCTTGGAACCGGGGCGCTTGGTCACGGTGATTTCAAGACAACCGTCTTGCTGCTTCCGGGCGATGGTGGCATTTGCCACATCCGGGTAATACGGGGTCAACGTCCGTTTCAAAATTTCGTCGTCTGAAACGAGCGGATCCGGCAGTTCAAAGGTCTGGCCTTCGAGCATAATCTTAGCCATAGTTGCTCTCCTTTATCAGAACAATGCGATTTGTGCCATCTGTGCCACTTCACCCGTTGACTGGGGCGCATCGGCCGGTTTATTGGCTGGCGGCTGAGGCGGCGAGACCGGTTTGCTGGCGGCTTTTCGGGTTACCGTCTTGGCCGCCGCCTTTTTCTCCGCTTCCGCTTTTTCCCTCAGCTCGCGCTCGTCTTTGAGCAGCTTGCGCGCCGGCATGTCCGATTCGAGCTGCGCCAGCATCTCGGAGAGAATCGCCGGCAGCGTCAGCGTGGACAATGGCGCGGTGCGCACAATTGGCGCGTCCTGGTGATTCCGAACTCCAATCACAACCTGGCGATCATTGCCCTCGCCACGGGACAGGATTTGCATGGACACCTGGATGGTGCACTGGCTGAAATCATACGGTTCGTCAAAAATGTTGTCGTTCATATTTCTCCTGGTATTATAGATTTTGTAGGTGGTTGACACCACCTTTATTACGGGTAAAGTATCTCCGCCCCACCAAGCGGCGAGGCCGGAGCCTGTTGACAAAGACGGGAGACGCACCAAGTACTTGTCCCGTTCCGGTCTCGCTGAGGGGACAATATTCTTTTAGGAGGTACAACTCATGAGCCGGAAGAAACGAACCCATCTGCGCGGAGAGCGCGGGCAAGCCTTTACCGACAAGATTCGCGGGATTGCGTTGGATCGTATCTTGTGCGTCTCCCTGGACATCCACAAGTACTTTCACGTGGTGATGATTCACAATGCCCTGGGCGAGATAGTGACATCTACCTTTGAGATTGACATTTTTCGGACGGGCTTTGACCAATTGTGCCAGGCGGTCAAGGCAGCCACGACGCGCACCCGGGCCAAGGTGATTTTGCTGGGCATGGAGCCGAGCGGCCATTATTTTGAGAACTTGGCGCGTCATTTGCTGGCCTGGCAGCCGGTGACCTTGATCAACAGCTACGCCGTCAAGCAGAATCGCACCCAGCAGTTGATGCAGCGTGAGAAGGATGACGAGATTGACACGGCCGCCATTGGTGATTTGTTGCGGCGGGGTGAAGGCACACCCTACCGACCGGCCAGCGGAGTTTATTTGGAACTGCAACAACTGGATCGGGTACGACTGGGCAAGGTCAAAATCCGCACCATGTTGCAGAATCAAATCCTGGGCCATCTGGACCGTATCTTTCCCGGCCTGGTCATTATCGGGGAGCAAGCCAGGGCGCGTTACAAACCCCTGTTCACCACCAACTTTTGGAAGTGCCAGACCTTGCAGCATCTGATTCGCGTCTGCCCTGACCCGCACCAGTTGGTGATAATGTCGCCGCC
>JBGSMF010000063.1:0-11070 GCA_041740315.1 Thermoflexales bacterium | reverse complement strand
CCCCATATTGATGTAATGGTCGCCCACGCCTGGAAACATAAAGGCGACCCCCGCCCTCTCCCGCGGCGCCGCGCGGCCCACGATGCGCACTGGATCGCGAGCTTCCAAAGCAGCCGTGGCATCAGCCACGTTGCGGCAGGCCAGCATGCGCCGCTGCTCCAGCGCACTGCGTCCGACTTGCAAGGTATAGGCCACATCGGCCAGGTTCTCCTCCGGGTGTGCTTGCAAATGCTTCACCAGGTTTTCAGTCGCCTTGTTCAAAGCCGATTCTGTTTTAGCCGAAAGCAAGAGCAACTGCCATGGCCGGGATGGTCCGCTGCTTTGCTGGATTCCCGCCTCCTCCAAAACCACATGCGCGTTTGCCCCGCCAAAACCGAAAGAACTTGTACCGGCATAGTGCCCCTTCGCCGCAGGCCACTTTTGGCGTTGGGTGGGAACCGAAAACGGCGTATTGGCCAGGGAGATATGCTCGTTCAACTGCCGCAAATGCAAATGGGGCGGAATTTCATTGTGCTGCAAAGCCAACACCGTCTTGATCAACCCGGCTATGCCTGCCGCAGCTTCAAGATGCCCGATGTTTGTCTTGACCGAGCCAAATGCACAGGGGCAGTCGGCTGACCGCCTTTCCAGCAACACCTTCCGCAAGGCCAGCATTTCAATCGAATCGCCCACGATGGTGCCCGTGCCATGCGCCTCCACATAACTGATCTGCGCCGGCACTAGCTTGGCCTTGAGCAACGCTTGGCGGATTACGGTTTCCTGCGCCAGCCCGTTAGGTGCTGTGATTCCATTGCTGCGGCCATCGTGGTTGACCGCCGAGCCGCGAATGATGGCGAGGATATTATCACCGGCGGCGAGCGCCTCGGACAAGCGCTTGAGCACAACGAGGCCACAGCCCTCGCCGCGCACGTAGCCTTCTGCGTTGGCGTCAAACGTCCGGCACCGGCCGCCCGGCGCCATCAAGCCCGCTTTGGTGAAAGCGATCGTAATCGCCGGAGCAAGAATCAGGTTCACCCCGCCGGCCAACGCCAGGTTAGATTCCCCACTCTGAAGGCTGCTACAAGCCAGGTGGATGGCGACGAGCGATGAGGAACAGGCCGTATCAATTGCGATGCTGGGCCCTCGAAAATCAAATTGATAAGAGAGGCGATTGGCGGCGACGCTCAGCGCATTGCCCACGCTCGCGTGGGCGTCAATGAGATTCAGATTGGCAAACATGCTTTGGCCATAATCGCTGCCAGAGATTCCAATAAACACGCCCGTCTGCGTGCCGGCCAATCGCTCTGGTGGCTGTCCGGCATTTTCCAACGCTTCCCAGGCTACCTCCAGCAAAAGTCGCTGCTGGGGGTCCATATATTCCGCCTCTCGGGGAGAGATTCCCCAAAAAAGGGCATCCCATTGATCTACCTGGTCCAGAAAACCGCCCCAGCGAGTATTCATTTTGCCCGGCGACTCTGGGTCGGGTGAGTAAAACGTGCGCAAATCCCAACGGCTGGCTGGGACCTCGCCGATGGCATCCAAACCGTCGCGCAAGAGTTGCCAGAACGCTTCGGGAGATGAAGCACCAGGGAAGCGGCAGCCCATGCCAACAATGGCAATGGCTTCCAGCCCTGTTCCTTGCTCCACCTCAACCAAGGGTGGTCCTGTCACATCTATTTCCCCACCCAGATATCGGGCAAGTGCCTCAATAGTGGGGTAATTGTATACCAGTGTAGGCGAGACCTGCTGCCCAAGCCAATCCTCCAGATCGCCCGAAAGGGTCACGGCTTCCCTCGAGGACAAGCCATAGCTTTCCAGGGGTTTACGAATATCAATGCTCTCAGGCTCGACGCCCAAACGCTCAGAGATCTGCAAGATTAACCATGCGATAATCGCTTCCGTGGTCTGGTCTCTGTGCATGATTCCTCGTTCGCTTGCGCCGGTCTCACTGGGGGAGGCAACTGATTGTGGCACATGGTCTTGATCTTGTTCGCTTGTGCTCATGCTCATAATCCATCTACTCCAATATCTCTAGGCTTCCGGCCAAATAGCCAGCTTGACAAGCATGGCGTTGGAGCTTGCCGCTCGAAGTCTTGGGAATGCTCCGCGCTTTGAGCAGCACAACTTCGTGAGGCCGCAGATCATGATACCTGGCGACTGCCTCTTGTATGCTCTCGGTGATTTGATCGGCAATTAACACCGAGCCGGACACTTCTGCCGCAATGACTAGCCGCTCTTCACTGCCAACGACAACTGGGAATGCCGCGCAACATCCCGGCCGTAATGCTGTATGGCTGCGTTCCACCGTCAGTTCAATATCCTGCGGATACAGATTGCGACCATCCACAATGATCATGTCCTTGATGCGGCCTGTGATGAATAACTCATCATCCTTCAAGAACCCCAAGTCGCCTGTGCGGAGGAAAGGTCCTTCTCCCGTACTCAAATATGCCTGGAATGTGCCTGCGGTCTCTGTGGGTCGATTCCAATAACCCTGAGCCACGCTCGGGCCAGAGATCCAAATCTCGCCTACCTGGTCGGGCGAACAACGTGTTGCGGATTCGGCGTCAACGATAACAATCTTTTGATCCGGCAAAGTCTGACCGCAACCGACCAGAGTTCGAGCCTCGCTTTCTGCTGCCGAGGCCGGAATCACCCGGCCACTTTCGAGGGCTGTTCCCTGAAGTGTGTAAAGGACTGGTGGGGCCGCTTTCAGACCACCCGAGACAATCAGGCTGGCTTCAGCAAGACCATAACATGGATAAAATGCCTCCCGCCGGAAGCCACATGGCTCAAAGGCTGCCGCAAACCGTTCCAACGTTTCGGGCCGGATGGGTTCAGCGCCGTTAAAAGCCACTTCCCAATTGCTCAAATCAAGCGTCTCGCGTTGTTCTGGAGTGATTTTGCGAGCACACAAATCATAAGCAAAATTGGGTCCCCCGCTGGTGGTAGCTCGGTAACGGGAAATTGCTTGCAGCCATCGAATGGGATGCTGAAGAAAGTCCAGCGGCGACATGAGAACAACCTGAGCGCCAGCATAGACAGGCTGCAGTAGCCCTCCGATGAGACCCATATCGTGATAGGGTGGCAGCCAGATCACTCCCTGGCTGTCGGGCGTAAGCCCAAAACATTGGCAGATCAGCTTCAAGTTGTGCAACAAATTACCATGCGCAAGCATCGCGCCTTTGGGTTCAGCCGTAGAACCCGACGTATATTGAAGGACAGCCAGCGTATCACCACCCACACCTGGGTCGTGCCATTTTCCTGCCATGTCGTCAGCGATGTTGTCAGTTGCCAACCAACGCACTGCCTGCAAGTACGGCTCGTCCGTAGACAGAGATTTCGCAATAGGCAAAATCGAAGATGTGGTCAACCCTATTATCGGTTGAGCATCCTTCACAATGGCGCAAAACCGGGGCCAGGTCCGCTCTGGCCGAACTGGGTCAGGTGGATAAGCTGGCACAGCCACCGTCCCAGCATGCAGGCATCCGAAAAATGCGGCAATATACTCCTGGCCGGGTGGATAGACCAGCAAGGCACGTTCTCCACGGGCTTGCAGACTTTGGAGCATGGCAGCAATACCTCGAACCTGCCGGTCTAGTTCCTTGTATGTCAGTTGAACTGTTGTCTCTTCATCTACCAGGAAAGTATAGGGTCGTTGGTCGGGTTGGTGCTGAACCCTCCAGCGGAGGAGTTCGATCAAGGTGGAACATGCACAGTTTGGGGCAAATTGAGTGTCCATTTATCTCCTCATAAATTTTCAGCGTGAGGCCTTACTTGTTGCGCCTCAATCTTTTCTGTTGGGATTTCTTGGAATTAATCAATGAAGCTAGAGGAGTTCATAGCCAGTTGGGTGCGAGTTGGAAAGCCCAAGGCCATCCGCGCCGCCGCGCCTGGCTAAAGCAAATCTAAATTGGTTCTCACCTGGATTGAGTTTGGGAGAGAAAGTCAAAGCATTTCTGCTGCGTCGCTTGGTGCAAAGGATGGATCAACTGTGAATGTAATCTAACATGGAACTAACCTAATGTCAATACTTTTACCTGATCGTGACTGTTCGAATTTTGGTAAATAGACGACAGGCAGGCGGATTGCCCCCTTTCCCCCCTTGCATTAGGCCATCAATCGGGCCAGATCAGCGCCTCCCATGCCCAAGTGATTGCCAGCCCAGGCAAGCAGGCGGCTGACATTCACGGCCGATCCAGGGCGTTTGTAGCCGCGCATAGTACGATAGCGTTCTTTGATCCGCCAGCCGATTCCGCGCTCAGAGCCATTGTTGGTTCCATCAATCGTTTCGCCGTTGGGGCTGCGCCAAGTGCGATAACGGGTCAAGCGTGACCACAGGTTCCAGCGGTCAAGGAAGAGCAAACGCAGACGATAGGCCAAGCTGAACTTGCAGCCCGGGCGAGGTGCTGTGGCTTGGCAGTAACGTTCATGCATCGCTTCGAGTTCGGCCTGCTGCTGGGGTTGATGGTCTAGGATCAACTCTCCCAGGCGCTTCAAATCAGCCACGGCTTGCTCCGAACTGATGCCCAGATCAGCTAAGGAACCACCCGGATCCTGGTTGACCAAGGGTAACAACTCTGCAATCAAGTCCTCGGTGTTGCGTTTGACATGGCTTTTGCATACCTGCTGGTCCAAACCCAGTTCGTCGGCTGCTGTCTTGAAAGCATCGGCGTCATCCGTCACCAACAATTCGGCCCCGACAGCCTGAGTAATCGGCTCCAGCCAATCCTGGATGGTCTTGGCATCTTTGCCAGCTAAGGCATCGATCGTCAAGACCAGACCCGTCACATCATCTACCGTCAATCCTAGCGGCAGCCACTTACCTTTGCACTTTACACTGGTGAGATCTCCAACCGCAGGCGTCCGCGCTCTCTCCAACACAACCACCTGTCGCAACTGCAAGTGCTTGCCTTGGCAGCCTTTGTATAAACAGTTCTTTGGCTCGGCTATCTCGTCTGGTGTCACACGGGGCAAAATCAACTGGAGGCGCATCGCTGGCTTATCTCTTCATCTCATTTGCCCCCAGTTTACCCCAGTTTTACCAGCCATCAAACAGTCACCATACTGCCATACTGCCGCAAGCTTGACAATGAATCTATTTTGTGCTACGATAATATCAAGTGGTTCAAAAGTAGATCATTGCAGGCAACAGAGTAATATCTTTATCCAGAACATGGTTGCCATTATGATCCTCAATGATTTGAGCCAATTTCTGTTATCCTCTTGCACTAACAGCCTTTCAGGGTCTATTTTTAGCGGCGTTTCCAAAAGGGCTCTTGCAAATTGTATGCTTACAAAGAGGTGCAACGCCCCCCAATACACCAAAGGTTGCAGCAAAAATTGACCAGTGCTAGTCCATGGGGGCTGTTACTTCTGATTCAGGTCTATGGTAAATTCCCGTCCACCAGGTACCATTATGACCACCCAACTCCATATTAGAATGTTCTTTCATCCAGCAGCACATGTGTGTGTCCATCTCGTTAAAGTCCCAGCCCTGGGCCATATGTCTGTCTTGGGAAAACTCTTAGAAAGGTGGTGAACTCGATGGCAGAACTAAGGATTGAGGAATTGGAAGAAATAGATCCTGCCGAGTGCGTTTCTTATTTGAATCTTTACTCTAACTTTGACAGGCAAGTTACCTGGGGAATTCCAGGTGGCTTTTCAGTAGTGGGATGAAGCACATCATGGGAACATGTTTAATTTGTAAGGCAGGTTTGGATCCCTTTATGTCCTTTGGCAAAATGCCGATTGCCAATGGCTTTCTCTCTCCTGAGCAATTCGCCAGCGAGTACTTTTACGAGTTGAGGGTTGGGTTCTGTCCATACTGCATGGGAGTGCAATTGGTAGACTTGGTGGACCGAGAGAAACTGTTTCATGAAAAGTATGCCTTTTTCTCGTCTACTTCAAACCGCATGGCGGCTCATTTCAAAGAGTTCGCTGAGCGGGTCATGGCGGGCTATCTCAAATGGCCCGATCCACTTGTTGTAGAGATTGGCAGCAATGATGGGATCTTGTTACAACACCTGGCCCAAAAGGGGATACGCCATGTGGGGATTGAGCCATCGGCCAACGTGGCTCGGTTGGCTGTAGACAAAGGCGTTAATACGATAGTCAAGTTCTTTGACGAATCGCTGGCGCGGGAGATTGTTGCTCAGCACGGACAAGCCGATGCTTTTCTGGCTGCCAACGTCATGTGCCATATTCCCTATTTGCACTCGGTGGTGGCCGGCATCCGCATTCTGTTGAAACCAACTGGTATTGTGATGTTCGAAGATCCATACCTGGGCGATATTCTTGCCAAGACTGCGTACGACCAAATCTATGATGAGCATGCCTTTTATTTCTCCGTATCGTTCATCAGTCGTTTGTTTGCGCAGCATGGTATGGAATTGATAGACATTATTCCCCAGAATGTCCATGGGGGTTCGATGCGCTACGTAATTGCACATCAGGGAGCCTGGGCCGTTTCACCAGCCGTGGCGGCCCAAGTAGCTCAAGAAAAAGCTCTGGGGTTGCATCTGCCAGAGACATATGAACGCCTACGCTGTAATATCGAGAGGTCGCGTGATGAGTTGAGGGCGTTGTTGTCCAGTCTTAAACAGCAGGGCAAGCGAATGGTTGGCTATGCGGCGACCTCCAAGAGCACAACGGTCATCAACTATTGTGAGATCACTTCTGACTGGGTAGAGTTTATTAGTGATACAACACCCACCAAACAAGGCAAGTACAGCCCGGGTGCTCATATTCCCGTTCGACCCTATCAAGACTTTGTCGCGCGTTATCCTGATTACGCCCTGTTGTTTGCCTGGAATCATGCTGAAGAAATTATGGCTAACGAACGCCCCTTTATCCAGGGTGGCGGCAAATTCATTCTTTATGTGCCCTCCGTCAAAATTGTCTAGGTTTTGCGGAAAAGGACGGATCAGGATCGATTTAGGGAAACGGTTGATGGATGGAGCAGTAGGAACGGATAAAGAGCATTCGCCGAAAGTAGACCATCCGGTGGTGTTTCAATACCATGGGAAAACCGTGCTGATTAGCGGGGCGATGGGCTATATTGGCTCGGCCCTGACGCAGGCGCTGGGTCGTACAGCTTGCCACCTGCGGCTCTTGGATTGCTCACTGGCCGAGGCTTTGCCAGGCTCGACGACCTTAGCGCCTTCAAGTCAGGCGGAGGTGTCTGTGGTTCAGGGAGACGTATCCGATCCTGCAGGGTGGCAGGATATTCTGGACGGCGTGGACATAGTTTTTCACTTGGCCGCTTTTGAGCACAAGCACGGCTCCCCGTTTGACCCGATCCGCGATGCGGAAGTGAATGCGCTCTCTACCCTTTATCTGCTCGAGTCTTGCCGGAGGAGGGCTATCCATCCACGAATTGTGTTTTCCAGTTCGTCCAACTTGGCGGGCTTGCCGACGAGGCTCCCTGTAGATGAAACATCTCCCGATCAACCGCTGACAATGTACGCGATCCATAAGCAAACCGCCGAAAAGTATTTGGCGTACTATGCCCAGGTCTTTGGTATCCCTGCGGTTACGCTCCGCCTGGTCAATATCTATGGGCCAGTATCCAATCCAAAAGTGTCCGGCAAGGTGGTCATCAATTGGATCATACAAAAGGCCCTCAAAAATGAGACGCTTACACTCTATCAAAACCATGCCTGTATACGTGATTATTTGTACATCGATGATTTGGTTCGCGCTTTCCTGTCCGCTGGGACAAATGTGGTCGACGCGAAGGGGCAAGTTTATGTCATTGGCAGCGGCGCGGGCGTGAAGATCTCTGATGCGGTCCACTTGATCACCGAGCGCGTGGCACTACGAACAGGAATTGAAACGACCATTCTACAGAATGATGATCTCAGAATCGAATTGATCGAATGGCGGAACGTGATTGCCAATAGTGCGCGGTTCAAGGCAGATACTGGGTGGAAACCACGCGTTGCCTTCAGAGAAGGAATTGATCGAACGATTGAGGCCTTCTTATGAACATCCTGGTCATCGGCGAAGCTGGCTTTTTAGGCTCAAACTTGGCAAGGTGTTGTTTGCAGGACCGTAGGAACCGCGTCACGGTGCTGGATTCGCTGGAGCCGCATTTGAGAGCGACGACCGAACATCTGCACGAGGTCTGGGACTCGATTCGTTTCGTACGCGGCAGCATGGGCGATGAGCCCCTCATTGCCGAAATGGCCCAAACTCGCTTTCAGTCAGCTACCGACTGGCAGGCCCGGTGGTCCCTGACCGGGGGAATTACCCAAACGATTGAGCGGTTTCTCGACAAATCCAATTGAAGGAATGTTGAATGAAAATCCTTGTCTTGGGCGGTGCCGGATTTCTAGGAAGCAACCTGGTGCGCCGTTGCCTGCAAGAGCCAGGCAATCAAGTGACTGTGCTCGATTCCCTGGAACCACGTCTCCGGGCAACAACGGATAATCTGCGTGAAGTGTGGGAGCAGATCCGTTTCATCAGGGGCAGTATGGGAGACGAGTCGTTGATCGCTAAAGTTGTGCAGGGGCAGGATGTGATCTTTAACTGTGCCGCACAAACTTCACATCCGCTCTCGCTGCAAGATCCGCTATTCGACGCCGAGATCAACTGTTTGGGTAACCTCAGGTTGCTGGAGGCGATTCGACTGCTCAACAAGAAAGCCGTTGTTGTCTATACATCCAGCAGCACCGTGATCGGCAAAGCGGTAGGAGATGTGGTAGATGAGACGCATGGTGAAAAACCGTTGGACATTTACTCTGCGAATAAAGGTGTGGCCGAAAAATATTACCGTATCTACAATCGCGTTTACGATCTAAAAACAATTGTGATTCGCTTTGCAAATCTGTATGGCCCCTATGGCAAAGGATACCCAGAGTTTGGCTTTGTCAACCATTTTATTCACCAGGCCTGGAGCGGGGATGAGATTAAGATTTTTGGCCCTGGCACCCAAACTCGCAATGTGTTATATGTTCAAGACGCGACAGAAGTCCTCTATCGGGCTGCACAGGACGAGCGGCTGTATGGCGAGACCTTTTTCGCCACCCACGATGAGCACTTTATGGTATTGGAGATAGCCCAGTTAATCGTCCAGGTCCTGAACCGAGGCCGTGTGACTCACGTGGATTGGCCCGAGGAGCGCCGGCGTATAGAAATCGAACAGGTTCGAATCTCTTCGGCGCGCCTGCGAGAGATAACAGGCTGGCATCCGCAGTATACGTTTGTGCAAGGATTGCTTCAGACAAAAGCTGTCCTTGAGAAAAGGGATATTGTACAATGAAACTTCTTGTTACAGGGGTACTGGGCCATATCGGCTCTCGCTTTATTCAGAGTCTACATCCAGGCGGCTATGCAGAAGTTGTGTTGCTTGACAATTTGTCTACACAGCGTTACTGCTCGCTGTTCAACCTGCCAGAGGGTGTATCGTTTCGGTTCATCGAGGATGATATCCGCACGGCCAGCTTGGAAAGGCTTTTCGAAGGTGTGGATGTTGTCCTGCACCTTGCGGCTGTGACCGATGCGACTAGCAGCTTCCAAGCCCGAGATGCTGTGTTCAATGTCAATTGTCAGGGCACAGAACGGGTAGCACGCGCCTGTGCAGTTTGTGGCTGCAAGTTGATTTTTCTTTCTACGACGAGTGTGTATGGAATGCAGACGGCTGTCGTGGATGAAGACTCTGTATTGGAAGAATTGAAACCTCAAAGTCCCTATGCCGAAAGCAAGCTGCAAGCTGAACAGTGTTTGCAGTCGGTTGCTCAGAGCGATGGGCTTCGGTTCGTGATTGGCCGTTTCGGAACGATCTTTGGCATCTCGCCCGGTATGCGGTTTCACACTGCAATCAACAAATTTGTATGGCAGGCCTGCATGGGTCTGCCGATTACGGTATGGCGCACAGCGCTCAATCAGAAGAGACCCTACCTGGACCTGGACGATGCTATACATGCTTTGCATTTCATCATAGACCACAATGTGTTTGATGGATGTGTCTACAATATTTTGACAATCAATGCGCGAGTTGACCAAATTGTCAAAGTCATTAGGCAGTTTATTCCTAAACTCGAGGTCCAACTGGTAGACTCGCCAATCATGAACCAGTTATCGTATGAAGTGTCCAACCAGCGTTTCCGGTCGCTAGGTTTTGAGTTTCATGGATCTTTGGAGGAAGGCATTCGAGACACTATCCAGCTCTTGCACAATGCCCATAGGAGCTCTGATACCGAACAAGGCTGATTAACTGCTTCAGGCGTGTGCCCGGGAAGCTGGCTTTCGAGTGAGCGTCTTGTATGTAAATCTCAGCCTGGCATCAACTATTGGTCTTGATAACTATAGGGTGTATGCCAGTCCTGGGCCAAGTTTTTCATCATTGTAGTCATTGCGAGCGCCCGCCAGGGCACGAAGCAATCTCTAGGCAAATAAGAGATTGCCACGCCAAAAAAGCCGCATGGGCAGGGGTTCATCGCGGCGACAAACATAAAGTTGGCGGGAAAGGTCAGCGTGCCCGCCGCGCGGCCGATGGTGGGGAGTTGCATAGCAACTCCAAGGAGAACGCGCAGCGTTCTCCCCTCATCCAGCCAGCGAGATTTCCTCGGTCTGGTAACGATGGACGGCCAATTGGATGCGAAAATCAGGGCGCACGCGTAGCAAATGCCGCAAAGCATCCTGAATAACCGACTCTTCATCGCTATAAAGCCGGGCATTCACAAAGTCTCGAACCCTCAGCATTTTGAGCCTCCTCAGAAAACCAATCCTTGTGTAAACTCCACTCTATGTCTTGCCAAATGATACCATCTTTTGTTTCTTGAGGCAATAGGAAATCACTCTTGCCGTCGTGGTCTATACTGGATGGCTTCGGCCAAGTGCGCCGGGCTGATATTGTCCACTCCGGCCAAGTCCGCAATGGTGCGCGCCAATTTGAGGATGCGGTGAAACGCCCGCGCTGAAAGCTGCAATTGCGCCATCGCTGCCTTGAGGAGGTTCTGCCCAGTGGGATCGAGCTTGCAGTATACGCGCACATCCGCCGGCCCCATATCGGCATTGGTGACAAGCTGAGGCGCGTCGTGAAAGCGGGCCAGTTGGCGGTCGCGGGCCGCTTGCACCCGCGCGCGA
>JBGSMF010000062.1:0-13357 GCA_041740315.1 Thermoflexales bacterium | reverse complement strand
TGCTGGAGGAGTTTGGCGAATTGAGTCGGCAGTTCTGGGGACAGCATTTGTGGGCCAGAGGCTATTTTGCTGCCAGTTCTGGTAATGTGACCGATGAAGTTATCCGACAGTATATTGAGTCGCAAGGTGAAATGCTTTCTTCCGACACCAACGAGCCTGTGGGCATCGGAGAACTTTAGGCGACTTTCAGTCGCATTTCCAAGCTACCGCCTTTAGGCGGTAGTAGTTGACTGGGAAGATACGGGATTACTTTCATTGGATTTGTCCTCTCTCGCTGTTCAGCCTACCCTCCCGCTGGTTGAAAATTTGGTTGCCTGGCCGGGCTAGAAATCCTGGTTGAGTAGCCAAAGACGTTCAAACCTGCGGGAGGGGTGAGCAGCCTAATTGCTATCCGGTTTTTGTCTGCCGGCTGCGGAACTGGGTGTGGTATAGCTTGGCGTATAGCCCGCCCCGGGCCAGCAGCTCGTCGTGGCTCCCTTTTTCAACCAGCCGCCCCTCGTCCATCACCAAGATGACATCGGCTGCCAGAATGGTCGAGAGCCGGTGGGCAATGACCAGGCTGGTGCGGCCCGCAAACAGCGGCTTGAGCGCGGCCTGGATGAGCGCCTCTGATTGCGAATCGAGCGATGAGGTGGCCTCGTCCAAAATCAAGATGCGCGGGTCTTTGAGGATGACGCGGGCAATGGCCACTCGCTGTTTTTCGCCGCCCGATAGCCGGTAGCCGCGTTCGCCTACAATCGTCTCAAGGCCTTGGGGCAGCCTGGCGATGAAATCATGAATGTTGGCCACTCGGCAGGCGCTTTCCAATTCGGCCTGGGCGGCATCGGGCTTGGCGTAGAGCAGGTTGGCTCGGATAGTATCGTGGAACAGATACGTTTCTTGCGTGACCATGCCGATTGCGTTTGAGAGCGAGTCCAGGCTCACGTCGCGCAGGTCGTGGCCGTCAATCGTAATGCAGCCTTCGGTTGGGTCGTACAGGCGCGGCAGCAAGTAGGTGATGGTGGTCTTGCCCGCGCCGCTGGGGCCGACGAGCGCCGCCAACTGGCCGGGGGCAATCTCAAAGCTCACTTTTTGGATGGCCCAGCGGCGCGCGCTGCTTGGCTCGTAATCTGGCACTGGGCCGGCCATCCCCATGGTGAAATTGGCCCGCCGCCCAAAGCGTTCTTTGGAGGCCAGCCGCACTATGCCGCGCGGCGCCAGCTCGTCTGCATCCATAGCCTGTTCGGCCTCGCCGGGCAGCGCGCCCGCTTCCAAATAATCAAGCGAGACATCCTCGAAACACACGTGGCCGGCGACCTTGGACAAAGCGATAGCGTTGGGCATGTTGCCAATCTCCACCGGCAGGTCAATCACCTCAAAGACGCGCTCAAAACTGACCATCGAGGTGGCCAGGTCAACTCGCGCATTAACCAACGCCGAGATTGGCCCATACAACCGGCCCAGGTAGGCTACAAAAGCTACGATGGTGCCAATGGTGAACAATCCCCTCAAGACCAGGTGGCCTCCAATCCAAAACACCATTGCAGCGCCAATGGCGCTGACCAGCCCCAGCCCCATAAAGAACCAACGCCCCACAGTGGCCGAGCGCACGCCAATATCGCGCACGGCCTGGCTGCGCTGGCGAAATTGCGCCACCATTTCCGGCTGCCGCCCAAACAGCTTGATCAGCAGCGCCCCGCTGACGTTGAGCGTTTCGCTGATGAGGGCATTCATTTGGGCGTTATAGTCCATGGACTGGCGAGTGAGAGTGCGCAGCACTTGGCCTACCCGGCGGGCCGGCAAAATGAACAAGGGGATAATCACCAGGCCGAGCAAGGTCAGTCGCCACTCTAGCGAGAACATTATGCCCAGCGTAAAGACCACGGTGATCAGATTGGTGATGATGCTGACCAACGTGCCGGTGACGGCGCGCTGCGCCCCCACCACATCGTTGTTCAAGCGAGCGATGATTTCGCCGCTCTTGGTGTGCGTGAAAAAGCGCAGCGACATTTGTTGAAAATGCGTGTAAAGCGCCTGGCGCAGATCGCAGATGAGTCCCTCGCCCACTTTGGCGCTGTAATGTCTTTGCACCACCCCCAAGAGGCCATTGACGATGGGGATGCCGATCATCGCCAGCGCCAACACGTTGAGCTGGGCAATATCTCGCGCCGGCAGGGTGTGGTCAATCAACTGGCGATAGATGAGAGGGGGAAAAAGCTCCAGCAAGGTCACCAGGCCGATGGTCGCTAGCACCAAAAGCACTTGCCTCTGGTAAGGCCGGGCATAACCGGCCACCCGCCGCAGCAATTGCCAGCCAATCTCTGGCTGTTCTTTTTCGTCATAGCTAATGTATTGCCACCACCCGCCGCTAGAGTGAGCCATGCCAATTTCTCCTGTGTTTTGTGTAAAGCCTGGGTAGGAGTATAATCGAGTTGGGCAAAAACATCAATATCAGAAAGGAGCGCGAGATGAAAACCAAGCGTCTAGCCATTACTCTTATCCTGGGTCTGGTTCCAATCCTGTTAGTGTCTTTCCCGCTGCTAATGTCCTCCACTCTGGCCCAGCCTGCTGCTGGCCCCATGTACCCGGCTGGCTCGGCGCTGGTTCCGCTGGGCAACAGTCAATCACAGTTACGCTTTGCGTACCGAGATTTGTTCGCCGCCGTGTACAGCGGCGACTCTGTGGCCTGGACCGCCGTCCCCGCCACTTTTGCAAGTGTGAATTATGCGCCCGGCGCGCTGGTGAGCCAGAGTGGGTTTTCCGCCGAGGTTGACCAGGTATCAACAGATGGCTCTTTGATGGTGAGCCGCGCCCATGCGCTGCGCCCGGCGCGCATTGCCGTGCTGTACAGCCAGGTGCGTGACACGGCCAACCAGGTGGTCACGTGGGAAGAAGCTTCCTTTGAGACTCTGTTCCGAGTGTATTTGTGGGGCGATTATTTTGCCCCGATCAGCGAAACGGCCATTATCACGGGCGCTCTGGATGATTACGACATTCTCATCTTGCCGTCAATCACCATTGGCTATGCCGACGATGTGGCGGCGGCTTTGGGGTCGGCGGGCCGCGCGGCCATCGCCGATTGGGTTGCTGCGGGTGGAACGCTTTACGCTCAGGGCGATGGCTGCTATTTGGCGGAAGCGGCCGGCCTGGTCCAGCCGGGCACCGTCAATTTGAGCGATCGTTTGACGGATGAAGCGCCGTTCGATGGGGTGGGCCACCTGCGCATTGACGACGCCGGCAACCCCCTGACGCTGGCCTGGCTGGCGCCCGAAACCTACATCCTCGACGATCCGGTTCTCACCGCTTCGGCGGGCATTACGGTTGTGGCGACCCTTACCGACACCACTCGCCCCAACACGCCCGCCATTTTGTTTGCGCGCCGCGGCCTGGGGCAGCTTGTCCTGACCAATGCGCATCCCTCTGGCCGCCAGCAGACTTATCCCCTGGCGTTCGACGCGCTGTTGGTGGGGATGAGCGAGCGCGCCGGGCTGGCGGGCACGCTGGCACAAGAATTCTCTGCGCTTGCGCCGGCCAATGTCATCCCGGCTTACGAAGCGGGCTTGCCGGTGCGGGTGACGACCGATTTGCGCAATTATTGGGACGCCGATTTGGCGAGCGTGATTCTTACAGAAACGGTTCAGCCCAGCTTTACTGTAAGCCTCAGCGATATTGTCCCGCCTCCGGCGACATTTAGCGTTGGCGCTGGCGGTACGACGATTGTTTGGAACACATCCGCCATCACGCCTGGCGTCACATCCTTCGAGTACCTGGCGCGCACATTGACAGATACCTTGGCCGGCGGCCAGGCTATCGTCAGCACCGCCCAGGCCCTCTATACCGACCCGCTCACCGGCCAGCCACGCCACATCACGCGCGCGCCGGCGTTGGTTTATGCCGCCATGCGCGCCCGGCTCAATGGCGACCGCGACATTGAATTGGATGGCTGGTATCCGCTGCCGGCTGAGGGCATTTATTATGACCTGGCCGGCACGCTTGAAAACAAACAAGACACCGCCGCGCTCAATGTCATCGTGACAGATACCGTGGCGCTGCTCTCTCCTCTGGTGGATGTAGACGACCAAACCAAGCTGACGCGCGTGGTGACCGACGTGATGGGCGCGGGCAGCGAGGGTGATTCGCTGTGGGCGCTCAACCAGATCTTTTTTTACGATACGCCCGTGCCCATTTATCCTCTGCCCACCCTCAGCGGCATCACGGCCTCGGTGGGTGTTACCTATGGCCTGGGCTATGCCAACTCGGTCTATACCTACACAGGCCATTTCACCACCACGCCGGGTTATACCAATTCGGTGACGATACCGGCCATCTACAGCGACGTGATCCAATTGACGCCCGCCGGCCTGGTGCTGCCGGCGCTCAAGCTGGTGTATCGTCTGGGCGATTATCCCGGCTATGACTATGAAGACCCCGCCTGGCGCTATGGCTTGTACACTCGCGAGCTTTATGGGCGGCAGGTGTCGCATGTCAGCGACCCCTTGTACGACGGGGGGGTGATTGCCTCTGGTTTTGGCTGCTCGGTCTTTACCAACCTGGGCGGGCATCCCATCCCGTATCACGAATATTTGTCGCACACCGTCATCACCATTCCCAAGGGCGATGAAATGCCGCGCGCCGCGTATACAGATCTCTGGACCCGCCCATTCACAATGGAACTGCGCACTGTGTTTTACGATATTGTACCCTTTCCGCCGCCTGAATATCACGCCGTCGTCAACACTACCTTTGCCTTGTATGCCGATTTGGACGGCGACGGCAGCCGGACTGATTTTGTGCTCGAGTATCCGGCCAACAAGGACATTCCCGCCGACCTGCGCTTGCTGCTCAAGTCGTATTCGAATTTTGACCCCACCATGCCGCCGCTGCGAAAGGACGAGACCCTCATCGCTCAGGCCATGTTCAAGGGGCTGGGCTATACTCTGGATCCGCGTAATGGGAACTGGTGGGATTCGTGGTCGTTCCGCGATTTGCAGCACAAGGGGCCAACCGCCACCGAACTGATTACGGTGGTCCACGCGCCCGCTTACGATTCGCTCTACTTCCAGCAAGAGCTAGACTCGCACAAGCATGAGGCCATAGACATTACGGCCACCTTGAGCACGCTGCCGCAGGTTCACAAGGAGGGTGTATTCAAAACCAATGATGGCGCTCGCTTTGTGTATCATCAAAAGGCGGTGGGGCCAAATCGCTACGAGGTGTTTGACAGCCACGTGCAGGCTGTGTTTGGCGTTTCGTCTGACGCGCAGGTGAGCAAGCAAGTTGCGCCGGTGCGCGTTGCTACCTATGAAGATATGGTCTATCACTTTATCTCGATTCAAGACCCTTACGAGCCGCGCGCGCTGGGCTATGAGCCGTTCATCCAAAGCCACGGCTTTGGCGACCTGGCTGCCACAGTCAGCGTGGGCGGGCGACACGCCGGTCAATTGCTGTTCCCGCGTGTCCAGCCTGGCGGCCACACCCAGATTCGCATTGAAATTAATAACAACACCGGTGTCACCTTTACCAATTTTGCCATCGCCCCGATTGCGCCGCCCGGCATCACCGTCACGCCGCGGCCTCCCACCGAAACGCGCGCCATCGAGCCGCTCTTTTTTGACTTTCCCTATCTCCACCAAACCACTGTGCCAGACGCCTGGAAAACGGTGTGGTACTTTGATGTAGACGTGGCCTCGCCGTTCCCTGGACAGATTGGCATGGTCTATCCCGTCAGCTTTACAGTGTCGGCCAATGGCTTGAACCAGCCTGATCTTGTGCCGCCCGCCCGCATTGCGGTGGAGGACGCTGCCGGTCAGGTGCGTGATATTTACGGCCAGGCCGTCGAAGTGCAGCTTACTGACCAACTGCCGCCGTGGGTCACGCTGCGCGGCGCTCGCATCGCCAATGCCTCCGAGGTGACGGCGCTGATAGACGCCATTAACTATGACGATGCCCATCCAGGCAGCGACACTGCCGGCGCGTTGTACCAGGCTTTGCGCGATGGAATCATCACCCAGACCGTCGCCTCGCCAGATGGGACGGAGGTGACCTTTACTTTGCCGCCCTATGCCCAGATCATGCCGTGGCTCGACGGCGCCGAACTGGCGCAAACGCTGTACGTCATCGCCCGCTCAGATATCGCCGCCAACTGGAGCGGCACGGCTATCGCCGATTATGCGCCAGTCATCACCTACACCGATCCCTTTGGGCAAGAGTTGGTGGATATTGGCGAGGCTCAAACAGTCGAAGCGCACGGCGCGGCGCTATCGGCGAACTATGTTGTGAAGGACGTGGTGGGAAGCGGCGCCTGGGCGCCCGGTCAACCCATCTGGGTTTCTGTTCGCAGCGAGATATTGGTAGAAGGGATATTGGCGAACGGCGGCGACGATATCGCGGCAAGCGCGTTGCTCACCTACACCATTCCCCCCAACACTATGCCGGTCAGCTCCAGCCCAACTTGGCACGCCGTCACCTCGAATACTATCGAGTGGCTGTTGGGCGATCTTGGCCCCGGCGCGCAACGCAAGGTGTGGCTCACCTTGGCTGTCACACCCACCGTGGCCGAAATCGGCCAGCCGCGCGCGCTCATCAACCGCGCCGATGGGCAGTTTGTAAATGTCTATGCCCAACGCATTGTCACGGCTCATCTGGGCGACGAGCTGTGCATTGGGGTGCGGGGACACACGGTTTACTTGCCGGTGGTTTTGCATGGCGCTGTCAACGCTCCCAACCTGATTGTACGCAGCATTATGGCCACTGGCAATAACTTGCAGGTTGTGATTGCAAACGTTGGCCCGGCTGCCGTCATAGACGAATTCTGGGTAGACGCCTATATTGACCCCGATCCCCCGCCCACGACGGTCAACCAAATCTGGAACATGGTCAGCGATCAGGGCTTGGTGTGGGGCGTCACGGCAGATGCTTTGCCGCTCGCACCAGGTGAGGTGATGACGTTGACCTATGCCGATGCGCACTATTCGCCGACGCTCAGCCTGATCACCTGGCCGCTGCCCGCCGGCACACCTGTCTACGCACAGGTAGATTCGGCCCACAGCGGGACGAATTACGGCGGGGTGATGGAGAATCACGAAATCACCGGCGGAGTTTACGATAACATCAACGGCCCGGTGTATTCGGAAGCGGCGGTGTGGAGGGACCAGAGAGCAAGACCTGTTTCGCTTCGGCGTTTGCTCTGGCGATAAAACAAAAAGCCAGGTTTTTTTGAAAAACCTGGCTTTTTGTTTTGGGTGTGTTTCATTTCAGTTGAAAGAAACCAGGTTTTTTCAGAAAAACCTGGTTTCTAGGCGAAACACACCTTTTTGATTTTATCGAGCGAACACGCTGCCCAGGCCGCGCGCCAAGTCTTGGGCCTGGCGCACCGGCCTGGCTGTGTCGAACAGCAGGTAACGCGCCGACCGGCGCGGATAGGCGTGCGCGCCGCTGGCCAGCCTGAGCTGCCGCTGCCCCACCAGGGTGTAGCCGCCTTGGCAGGCCAGGTGTCCAGAGACTAGCACAGTTTGCGGGCAAAAATCGGCCGATAGCTCGTCCAACATTTTCTGAAGAATGAGCGCATAAGCATCGCCATAGTCTCGTTCGTTTAGGGTGAACAGCGCCTGCCACAGCGATTCAAAGGCCGGGTCGGTTTGGGCCACCGCGCCAATGAGCAAATCATCGTAGCGGGGGTCGTCTGGCCCGGAAACGGCCAGGTAATAGCGGGCCAGGTCTTGATAAGAAATGTTGTGTTGCCGGGCCAGCTCGGCTCGCAGCAAAGGGCGCTGGTCGGGCGGCAGCGCGGCGGCGGCCTGGTCTAAAATCTTGCGATGGGAAAAATCGAACAAGCGACTGGCTGTTGGCGAGGCTCCGGCGTGGCAGATGGAGACGCCTGCCCGCGTGCGCGCGTAAAACGGCAGGTGGTCAAAGAGGGCGCAGACATTAGCGCGATGCCGCCCCAGCGCAGCCTCAAAGCCGGGCGTGTAGCTGTGATCGCCCCTTTGCAGCGAAATGCCGTAAATGTGCGGCAGTTCGTGGTTGCCCAGCAGGTAAATCACCTGGCTGCCAAGCGATTCTTGCAGGCCCAGCACATCGAGCACAATGTCCAACGAGCGGTCGGCCTGCGGCGGCCCATCGCTGTGGATCAGGTCGCCGGTGAAAATCAAATAATGGGCCTGGCCGCGCGCCTGCAAATCTAGGAAATGATCGCGGTAGCGGCAATAGGCGCTCCAGTCGCCATGCAGGTCGGTGACGACCATAGCCGCGCCTGCTTCCAGGCTAACGACGCGCCCGTTGATAACGTCCTTCATCAGACCAGCCCCAGCGAAATGCGCTCGCGTTCCAGGTCTACCGACAGAACCGTCACGTTGATAATGTCACCGGTGGCCAGCCGCGTGCCGCGCGGCGCTTGGCTGCGGTGCAGCAGCCCATCGTGCTTGACGCCCACATCTACAAACGCGCCAAAGTCTACCACGTTTCTCACCGTGCCTTTGAGCTGCATGCCGGGTTTGAGGTCCTCTAGCTTGAGGATATCGCTGCGCAAGATGGGGGGTGGGGCATTGTCGCGCGGGTCGCGCCCAGGCCGGAGCAATTGGCTGAAAATATCGGCCAGGGTCGGCTGGCCGCACTCGAGCACAGCCGCCAGGTCTGCCAGCGAATTGGCCTGGCGAAAAACCTCAATGGCCGCCGGCGATGGCAATTTGGCCGTTTCCATCAATACGAAAAGATTGCGCACCACCGGGTATGATTCGGGATGAATAGCGGTATTGTCAAGTGGCTCGCTGCCGTTGGCGATGCGCAAAAAACCGGCGCATTGCTCAAAGGCTTTTGGCCCCAAGCCCTTGACCTTTTTGAGCGCCGAGCGATTTTTAAAAGGACCGTTTTCGTCTCGGTAGGCCACGATGCTTTCGGCTAGCTTGGGCCCAATGCCCGAAATGTGGCGCAGCAAAGCCGGCGAGGCCGTATTCAGGTCTATCCCCACGCTGTTGACGGCCGATTCGACCACGGCATCCAGCGCCTCGGCCAACTGCTTGTCGTCTACGTCGTGTTGGTACATCCCCACGCCAATCGAACGCGGGTCAATTTTGACCAGCTCGGCCAGCGGATCCAGCACGCGCCGCGCAATCGAGACCGCCCCGCGCAGCGACACATCCATATCGGGCAACTCGGCCCGCGCCAGCGGCGAGGCAGAGTACACCGACGCGCCCGCTTCGTTGACGATCAGATATTTTGCTCGCAGGCCCTCGCCAATGGCCTCGGCTACCAGTTGCTCGGTTTCGCGGCTGGCTGTGCCGTTGCCAATGGCGATCAGGTCTGCGCCGGTGGCCTCGGCAATCTTGCCGAGCATTTTTTTGCTTTCGGCCCATTGTTTTTTAGGCTCGTGCGGGTAGATGGTGTGCGCGCCCAGCACTTTGCCGGTTGCGTCCACGGCGGCTACCTTGCAGCCGGTGCGAATGCCGGGGTCAAGGCCGATTACGGCGTGCCCGCGGATGGGCGGCTGGAGCAAGAGCGCCTTGAGATTGGCGGCAAAGACCTTGATGGCCTGCGCCTCGGCGGTCTCGCTCAGGGCGCGGCGCACGTCTCGCTCGATGGCAGGCTCAAGCAAGCGTTCCCAGCTATCTTGGCCGGCCAGTTGCAGTTGGCCTGCCAGCGGCGATTGGGGGTTGGGCCGGTAGCCGTGCGCAATGTGCGCCAGAATGGCCTCGGCGGGCGAATCGAGCTTGAGCTTGAGCGCGCCTTCCTTTTCGCCGCGATTGAGCGCCAGGATTTGGTGCGGGCGCAGGCGCGGTATCGCTTCGATATAGCCATAGTACAGCTCGTAAACGCGGCGGGGGTCCCTGTCGGCCTCTACCAGTTCGCCGCCCAGGTAACCTTGTTCCAGCGTCGTTTGCCGCGCGGCTTGCCTGATGTTGGCATCGTCAGAAATGGTCTCGGCCACAATGTCGCGCGCGCCGGCCCAGGCCTCTTCAACGGTGGGCGCCTCGTCCGAAAGATACGGCGCGGCCAATTGTTCCAGGCTCTCTTGGATGATGGGCTGAGCCAGGATTAAATTTGCCAACGGCTCCAGACCGCGCTCGCGGGCAATGGTGGCGCGAGTGCGGCGCTTGGGTTTGTAGGGCTGGTACAGGTCTTCCACGGTTTGCAGTGTGGCCGCGCTTTCGATGGCCGCTTGCAGTTGGGGTGTGAGCTTGCCTTGCTCTTGAATAGAGGCCAACACGCTCGCTTTGCGCTCATCGAGCGCGCGCAGGTAGGTCAGGCGCTCGGCCACTTGGCGCAATTGCTCCTCATCGAGCGAGCCGGTGATTTCTTTGCGATAGCGCGCAATAAAGGGCAGCGTGTTGCCATCGTCAAGCAGCCGTGAGGTCTGCTCGACTTGGTTGGGATGAATGCCCAGTTCGCGGGCAATCGTTTGGATGAGTGTGTCGCTTGTCATGGCGTTGTCTCCTGTCCCGTAATTTTACCCTGAGCGGCAGAAAAAGTCACCCGGTGTGGATAATCCTATTTTGTGGTAAACTTGGCCGCAAGGAGATAACCAGGCGTGGATTGGACTGTTGACCAGGTTTTAGCATTAGCGCCAGATGCCGCTTCAGCCAAGGCCGGCAAGACCTTGGCCGTGGCGCGCAAGTGGAACTCTTTGGGCCGCACCGAGCGCGCCGTGTGGGGCGAATGTCAGGGCAGCGGCAAAACCATTTACCAGACACGGATTGACCTGAGCGAGCCGGCTTTTAAATGTTCGTGCCCCAGCCGCAAATTCCCCTGCAAGCACGCCTTGGGATTGTTTCTCTTGTTGGTCAACCAGCCAGAGCTTTTTGCGCAGCAATCTCCACCTTCCTGGGTAACCGAATGGCTGGCGAATCGCCAAAAGCAGGCCGAGCAGCGCGCCAAAAGGAGACCACGCGCCGAGCGTGTGAGCGATGAGAAAGCGCAGGTCAAGCGCGCCGCCGAGCGCGAATTCAAAGTGTCGCAGGGTTTGGACGAGTTGGATTTGTGGCTGCGCGACCTGGTGCGACAGGGCTTGGTTGCCGTGCAGGCTCAACCGCGCAAATTTTGGGAAACGATGGCTGCGCGGATGGAAGATGCACAAGCCTCTGGCCTGGCGCGTATGTTGCGAGAGCTGCCCGGTGTGTGTTCTTCAGGTGAAGGCTGGCAAGATCGCCTGCTAGAGCGGCTGGCCCGGCTGCATTTGCTGATAGAGGGCTACAAGCACCTGGATGCGCTGCCGGCCGATGCGCAGGCCGATGTTCGGACTGCCATCGGTTGGACGCAGAGCCAGGATGAATTGTTGACCGGGCCGGGTATGCGCGGGCATTGGCTGGTGTTGGGGCAGCAAGTTGAAACAGAGAAAAAACTGCGCGCTCAACGCACGTGGCTGTGGGGGCAAGCGAGCAAGCGGGCCGCGTTGGTGTGGCAGTTTGCTTTTGGCAAAGAGCCGCTCGATACCAGCCTGGTGCCCGGCACCGTGCTAGAGGCCGAGCTGGTTTTCTATCCTGGGGCATACCCCTTGCGCGCGCTGGTCAAAGCTCGCTATGAGGTGAGCGGTCAGATTGATGGGATGCGCGGGTACGAAACGATTGCCGCCGCGGTCGAGGCGTACACAACGGCCCTAGCGCGCAATCCGTGGATCGAGCAATTCCCCTGGTTGTTGCAGGATGTTGTGATAACAAAACAGTCCGAAGAAGGCTATGGCGTGTGCGATGGGGTAGGGCGCTTGGCGCCGCTGTCGCCGCACTTTACACGCGTGTACCTTGATTATGGCCAAGGGGGATGGGCGCTGATGGCGTTGAGTGGGGGGCGGCCCCTTTGCTTGTTTGGCGAATGGGATGGCAATTTTTTGCTGCCGCTCAGCGTCTGGACCGAGGGCAGGTTTGTTGGTTTATAGTGTTGATGAAGGCTTTACCACAGAGACACACGCTTGCCCATGGCGCGCAAGCCTGCCCTGACGGGCAGCCCAGGGTGGCGGGGGAAGTTTGAGTTTTTCATTAGGGTTTCTTTGTGTCCTCCGTGCCTCCGTGGTTCAAAAACCAAGTTGGTAGCGAGGTGATGGGTGGAGGTTTGGAAAGAGCTGGTCACAACTGCGCTGGTGGGCACAGAGCGGCAGCCATTTGCCGTGCCGCGGATAAGCGGCCCACTGGGGCGCTTGCTGGCTGGGCTGGACAGTTCGAACCAAGAGCGTGCTTTGTTGGGCGCGGCTGCGGCGATTGCGTTGTATCGGCTTGCCGGGCAAGCTTGTGCCACCAACGCGCTGCCAGAGCCTTGCGAGCCAGATGATGCGCTGCGCTGCAACCCGCGGGCTGTGCAGCACCTTCGCTTAATGTTGCACAAGCAGCACAAAGAGCTTTTGCCCGAATGGCTGGCGGCAGTGGCCCTGAGGCAACAGCGAGCGCCAGAGGAATTGTTGCCGCCTCTGTTGGATTTGGGCCGCGCCCAACCTAGTTTGCGCCCGGCGATTGTGCAGGTGATAGGCAAACGCGGCCAATGGCTGGCGACCCAAAACCCCCAATGGGAGTATGCCCTTCCTGGCGATGCCGACACAGTTTGGCAAACTGGCAAATCGTCGGCGCGCTTGTTGCTGCTACAAGCCTTGCGTGCCAGCGCGCCAGACCGCGCCCGCGAGCTGCTCGCCTCTACCTGGCGGCAGGAATCGGCCGAAGACCGGGCTGCTTTTGTTGCCGTGTTAGAAACCGGGCTGAGCATGGCCGACGAGCCTTTCCTTGAAGCGGCGTTAGACGATCGCCGCAAAGAGGTTCGCCGCGCCGCAGCCGAATTGTTGGCGCGCTTGCCCCAATCTCGCCTGTGCCAGCGCATGGCGGGGCGGGTCAGGGGCTTGTTGACAATAAAGCCCGTTGAGCTGACCTGGCCTGAAGCGTGCGACAAAGCGATGATGCGCGACGGAATTGATCCCAAGCCGTCCCCCGGCAAAGGCGAAAAGGCCTGGTGGCTATCGCAGATGCTTGGCGCGGTTCCGCTGGCTTTTTGGACCGAAAGATGGGAGGCGACTCCGGCCGCCATCATAGAGGCCAGTCAGGGTGATTGGCGCTCGCCTTTGCTGGAAGGTTGGGCGCTGGCGGCGCGGCGCCAAAGTGAGCCAGATTGGATCGAGGCGTTGTTGTGGGCCTTGCTTGACAAGACAGAAGCTGTAAATATGCCGCACTTGTTCGGCGCGCTTGCCCCTGAGCGGCAAGAGGCATTTATCTTGTCTGTCTTGCACGCCAACTCATCGCTGGAATCTAATCAGCCTGCGCATTGGTTCTTGCCGACATGCCGGCATCCCTGGAGCGAAGAATTGAGCCGCGCTGTTTTGGACAGCTTGTATCAACACCTGGAAAAACAAAATGTCAAACATCTCTGGAAGTTGAAATCTCTTTTGATAGAGATCGCGCGCTACATTGACCCA
>JBGSMF010000061.1:0-20525 GCA_041740315.1 Thermoflexales bacterium | reverse complement strand
ACCGTAACAGTTCCGCCGACGCCCCAGCCTACAGCGACGCCAGCGCCGGAGCCAACCCCTATTCCGTTACCCACCCCCGATCCCTGCAGATGCGCGGGAGGAATCTGCCCAGAGATTCAATGTCTCTACAGGGGCTTGCTCTCCGGCCTGCCTGAATCAGCGGCGACGGCAGCGGCGACCAGCCCCTTGGCCCTCTCCACACCGCCTACCGGCCAAACCTGGCGCTTTTACTACTTTGCCGGTGCCACTCGTGTGGCCGCGCGAGAAAAAACAGCCTCTACCGATACCCTCTATTACCTGCACAGCGACAACCTGGGCAGCGCCAGCATGACCACCGACGCCAGCGGTAACGTAGTGCCAGGCAGCCAGACACGCTACTATCCCTTTGGCAAAACCCGTAGCGGCGGCGGCGCGGCGCAGCACACCGATTTCCGCTTCACCGGCCAGCGCAGCGAAGAAGCCACCCTCGGCTCGCTCTACGACTATGGCGCGCGCTTTTACTCGCCTGACCTTGGCCGATTCATCAGCCCCGATTCCATCGTGCCAGACCCAAGTAATCCGCAAACCAGTAACCGATATACCTATGTCAACAACAGCCCACTTAGATATACCGACCCAACAGGGCATTGCGCCGGCACCAAGGACAACCATCCTGGCAGTGAAGACGATTGCTGGAATATGGTTAAGCAAATTCAGGGCAACTATGCGAACGTGGAATTAGCCACGCGGGAGTTGAATCTGAACCAACTGACGGCAATTTGGAACAGTCTTGAGGTTGTGCGAACTGCTATGGGGGATCAAGCTTTCTATACCGTTTATAGACACCTTAGTTTCATAAATGGCGGTAATAATTCAATGGCGCCCCCGCCAGGGTCAATCGCGGGCGATGGACGAACAATATATGTTCCCACTTGGGCGAATGATCCTAATCAAGAGAATGTTATAATCCACGAAATGGGGCATGTGTTTGACTTTATGAAAGCTGGCGCTAATGACCCCAGCAAGTTCCTGTCTCAAAAATTTGTGGCTGCTTTCGATTCTGATTGTACAGTAGGTGGACTAGGGTGTGTAGGTGATCCCAATACCTTGACGGACTTTGGCGCCACAGACAGTGCAAGAAAGTATAGGGCCTTGTTTTGGGGATATCCGCTTTTGGGTCTGTTTGCTGACAACGCCTATACCCCAAGTGACACTTCCGATATGACACCTTATGGTCACGCTTCATCGGTAGATGATTTTGCAGACACGTTTGTAAAAGTGATTAGGAACACTTACAATAATGCGTCACCCGGTAGTAGGGCGAGTATAATTAAAGGCTTTATTTCCGATTACTCCCAACTTCCTAGGCCTCATTAACTAACACTTTTAGCAACGGCTCGCTTTTGTAGCGATTCGGAGATAGATAGAACCCACAAAATACATCTGGTTTTCAACCAGGGGCGCAAACGCGCCCCTGGTTACTTTAAGGGGTGCTATGGGCTGTGGCAGGCCGGGCAGTGACGAAATGGTAAATTCCCCACATTATGTAATGCAGGCTATGCTATAATGAACGAGCGCGTCACTCAATTTGTCTTGAACGGAGACGTGCAATGTTCGAATCCATCGTCTTGATTTTGCTCACACCCAAATGAGCTGCGCGCGAGCAAGAGTTTACTAAAGCCAAGCGGTCAAGAAAAAGGCGGGGATTGCCCCAATATACCCACGGATTGGCAACAGCGCAAGTGTGATAATGTCAGTGTCGCCAACCAGCGAGATACGCGCAGGCGCGCCCGGCGCAACAGGCCAATACTCGTCTGCGCCAAGGTCAAAGCCACCGCCGTGTGGGCGTGGATTGCCATCAATGTCAGTCGTCACACCAGCGTTCACGCCTGCGTCAATCGCCGCGCTGCCTGGGCCGAGGTGATAGTCGCCCGCGTCTGGGTCCACAAAGGCCGGGTCGCCCCACACATTGACCGTGCCGATGATGATGGTGCCTGCGCCGCCCCAATCGGTGTCATTGCCCCATAATGTGCCTTCTAAGGATTGGAAATTAAATAACTTGCCCACAGTGACGCCGAAATACGAGCAAAACGAGCTATAGATGAGCAAGTTATTTAATCCTTAGTCCTAAGCGGACAAGTGTGGCGCTTGTGGCTGTAATGCCTATGGTGTGACTGACCAAGATAGTATCGGTCAGCCACGCAGAAAACCACAAGCCTTCTTCTTCTCGCGCCACATAGATACCGCTGCCATCGCCACCGCTGTTGGTACAGTCGGTCGTGTCTGCGCCAGTGACAGCGACGTAGCGAGGGAGCGGTGGAAGGTCACGGGCGACAATCGGCAGGTAGGTGCGGTATTGCTTCACCTCCACCGTCCAGGCCGGGCTGGCCCAGGCTGAATATCCAGCCGCGTTGAACGCCCGCACCGTCCAGGTGTGAACACCAACAGACAAGATTGCGGGCGAAATGGTGTTGGTGGTTGTGATGGTGGTGTTGTCGAGCTTTAAATTGTAGCCATCAGGCAGCTCGCCTGCGCCAGATTGCCAGGCAAAGGTGATGGTCTGCGTCGTGGTGACCGTGCCGCTTGGCGGCGAGAGTAGCACAAGCATGCCTGGCGCGGTCAGGCCCGTGGTGATTTCGACAGTCCAGGCCGGAGCGACCCAGGCTGAATATCCAGCGGCGTTGAATGCTCGCACCGTCCAGATGTGAACACCAAGAGGCAACAGCGTAGGTGAGCTTGTGTTAGTGGTAGTAAACATTGCCCCGTCAAGCTGCAGGTTGTAGCCTTCGGGTGGGTTGCCACTGCCTGCTTGCCAGGCAAAGGTGATAGCTTGCGTTGTGGTGACCGTGCCGCTTGGCGGCGAGAACAGCACCGGCACGCCCGGCGCGGTCAGGCCTGTGGTGACCTCGATTGTCCAGGCAGGTGTTACCCAATTTGAGTATCCAGCTGCGTTGAATGCCCGCACCGTCCAGGTGTGAACGCCAAGAGGCAATAGCGTAGGTGAGCTTGTGTTGGTGGTTGTGATGATGGTGTTGCCGAGCTTTAAATTGTAGCCATCAGGCAGCGAGCCCGCACCTGCCTGCCAGGCAAGGGTAATGGCTTGTGCAGCGGTGATGGTTCCATTGGGCGGAGCGAGCAAAATGGGGCTGCCTGGCGCAAGCAGCGAGAAAGGTGATTCGTCTGCGCCCAGGTCAAAGCCATTGCCCAGCGGGCGCGGGTCGCCGTCAATGTCGGTGAATACGCCGGCAGGCACGCCCCGGTCAATGGCGGCAGAGGCCGAGGTGAGGTGGTATGGGGTATCGTTGGGGGCGGGGTTAGGGGCGAGGCATGCCTCGCCCCAACCCTCGCCCCAACCCTCGCCCGAACTCTTGCCCCAACCCGTGCCCGAACAAAAGGCCGGGTCGCCCCAGTATTCGTTTTGCACCGTCACGGTGGCGGCGGGCGATTGCGCGATGGTGATAGGCGTGCTGTACCACAAGATGCCGTTGATGTCCACGGTGCTACCCGCGCTGGCGCTGATGCCGATGGTGTGGCTCACCAGGATGGTGTTGGTCATGGCAAGTGTGGTGAGATAACTGGAGCTGTCGTGTTCGACGAAGATTCCGCTCCCATCACCAGCAGTATTGCCAACAATGGTGGTGTGCAGCAGATGCGAGGAAGAATTCCATATATATAACCCACCACCTGAAATATCCGCATGGTTGTTAGCAATAATAGTATTAGTCAACATGGTGTAATTGCCACGCAACAATGCTCCACCTCCCATTTCTCCAGCGGTGTTAGAAATGATGGTGTTTTCAACAAGTTGGGCAGCACCAGAAGATTGCACCAGCCCTCCCCCAAGGGAATCGGCAACGTTGCTAGAGATAGAATTTTTGCTGAGAATTGCATTGCCGCTTAGCCCCAATCCACCGCCAAGGAAAGTGGCGGTGTTATGAGCGATGATGTTGTTTTTCAATATGGTATTATTGCTATCCAGATACAACCCGCCAAAGCTACCGTTAGCAGTATTGGAAATCACAAGATTGCCGTCCAGCATTATGTTGCTATAAGTGTGCAACAATGCCCCTCCCACCCAGTTTTTCGCAGTGTTGCTGGAGACAAGGTTTCCATTGAAAACAACATTGCTACCATAAACAAGATATACCCCGCCTCCGTGTCCACCTCCGCTCCCACTATGTTCATTGGCAATATTGCCAGAGATCACATTCCCACTAACCATAACATCACTACAATATTCAAGATACAATCCCCCACCAAAAACAGAAGAGTTGTTGGAAATAGTATTACTGATTATTCTGGCGGAACTGTTATTCAGATATAGTCCGCCCCCATTCTCGTCCTGTCTGGCGGTGTTATTGGAAACAATATTGCCAGTGAGTGTAGCAGGACTGTAATACAAATATACCCCACTTCCCTCATTGCTGATCACCTGGCAATTGCTGATGGTGGCCGCAGCAGTGGCAATATATATCCCGCCGCCTGAGCTGGCCTGCCCGCCCGTGATACGCAGTCCTTCAACTGTTGGGCTGATGCTGCCGGTGATGTACATCACTCGCCCTTGCGCTTGCGCATCCAGCGTGGTGGGGCAAGAGATGGGGTTGGGCGCAGTCCAGTTGGTTGTGGTATAGCCGCCGCGCACACTCACAGTCTTGCTGATGTAAACCACCTGGCTTGACCCGCCGTAGGCATTCACGCCGGTATAGATGCCAGTGGCGACGCGGATTTCGTCGCTATCGTAAGCCTGGTCTACGGCGTACTGCACCGTGCGGCAGGGCGCGGCGCTGTTGGCGCAATCGGTGGTGTCTGTGCCGGTGATGGCGACATAGCGAAAAGTGGCGGTGTTGGGTGCCATAACCCTAACCCCCCATCCCCCTTCCCCCTGGGGGAAGGGGGGGCTTGGTTCAAGCGGGCTGGCCTGGGCGGTGCTGGGCGTGTTGTTGAGCAGCACAACGAGCGAGCCAATCAATCCAAACGCAAGGAACAAGGCCACGAGCAAAGATTTGATTCTCATTTTGGGTTTACCTCCTACTTGACAACTCGGTCATTGTCCGAGTTGCCACACCTCGAGTGTCTTGTCGTTCGATGCAGAAACGACATAGCGCCCGTCCGGCGTCACCGCCACGCCCTCTACCCAACGGTATGTCCCTTGAGCTTGCGTACCTCGCGCCCGCTTGCCAGTTCCCATATTCGCAGTGTGTGATCAATTGACCCAGAGACGGCATAACGCCCGTCCGGCGTGATGGCCACGGCCTCGACCGCAGCCAGATGTCCTGCAAGCGTGCGTAACAACATTTGATCACTCTTAATCCAGCCCAGCCTGATTGGCCCCCCCTGCGTTCACGGCGTGGGAAGGTTGAAAACGTGGATGGATTGGTCCTTTGCGCGGCAGCGGCTGGGCTGCTCGCCGGGCTTGTATTTGTCTGAAACGACAACAATTTGAGTGGGAGTTATCCACCCAACGCCTTCCACGTTACCATACACAACCTTGCCTTTTTCGTTCTTGGGGAATGGATAGATGACGCCTTCATCCACAAAATCCCACCCCGATTCTTGAAATGCGCCGATCCACAAGGCAGCGCTCCTCTGTGATACAACGGCGACCTGATTGCCGTCAACATCCAAACAGGCATAATCTTTAAACAGCACCGATGGGGGCAGCTTGATAACGCCCGCGTGCTTCCATTGATTTTTTCCTCTTTGGAAAATGTGAATCCGGCCTCCGCCTGGCTTGCGCCCGGCCCGTCCGCTTTTGCATTTATTGCCTTCGCACATGCACAGCACATAGTCTTGCCCGTCACGACACACGTAGGTTATTCCCTCCATGCCCTTATTGGCGTTTTGGAGAGGGAAATCTACCCACAGACTTTGGATGAAGCGAAAATCGTCGTCGTATTCTTCGATGAGGGGCTTGTAACACTCATCCAAAGCCAGCGCCTCGATGAGGATGAGAAAGCGGCGCTCGCGCTCGTGATACGTAATATCTTCAAAGCCGGCTGTCTGGCCGCGCTGGCGCAGTAAAATATTGGCCGGATCACCAACGGTAAGCGAGCCGGCCAGCCGGGCGATGTGAGGCGAATTGTCAAAGATGACGTAAAAATAACCTTCCCCGACGCACACTCCGCTGGCTTCCCACTGCTCATTCGCCGCGCCAGGCAATAGCTCGGAAATTTTGCGCTCTCTGACCAGTTCCAACGCAAGCAGTTTTCGTTCGGCGTTCATCGGCCTTACTCCAAAAGGTTTATTCTCTCATCCAATCACCGTGATGACCGTCCATATTTCAGGCGACAGGCCCCAACCATGTTTATCATGCTCGCCCTCGGCTCTGCCCTTTTACTACAGCTCCTGCAATCAAGTGCGCGACACGCAACGGCTCGGGCAAGTATCCCTCCACCGTAAATCGCTTTACAATTTCTGCCGCTTGCTCCAGTGCCAGCCCAACCCGTTGGACGTATACTTGCCCTGCAGGTTCCATTGGGCCAAGCCGCTCAATCATAGCCCACTTTTCCTGTCCACCACGCACTTTCATTTGGAGAGCATCTCTTACTGCTTTCATATTAGGAAGTTTGCGTGAGACCACCAAAACGGGGAGATTGAGCTGTTCATGCAAGTAGAAAACGTCCACAACGTTAAAGCCTGCAAACGCAATTCCTTGAAGCATGATGAGATGAATATTTGGAGCAAACTTGGATTGCTCAATTAGTGCTACTAACTTTCTCGCCGCGTCGAGCCCGTCTTTCTCTACCTCACCAATCAAAACACCCTTTAGTTGCAATTTGGCATATACTACGCCCACAATTTTCACATTTCCCACATAATCTGTAGGAAACGGCGCATCATCAAAGCCGATAACACTGACGTATTTCTGCATTGCACAAGACCTCTCGCAACAAGAGTACAGGTATGCGCTGTTCTATGGCCCCGGCGGAAACCGGCTCGCGCCGTTCACTGTGCCATTGCGCTAACACAAGTGGCAATACCGATATCATCTTCCAGATAAGTTTGATTCTATGCAATGCTCGTTCTTTCGAAAATAGATCTCTATAAAATCATCTGGATGAAACCATCGGGAAAGAAAATATTTGTACTTGAGTGACGTGGAAATGTCCCCGCCAAGAAAATACCCGGTACTGCAGAGATTTTCATTCCAATCCAGTATTTTGGCGGTGCTATCCAAAATACCTGTTGAACAATCACCGTTTTTCTTTTTATCGAGTGGCCATCGCTGCCTCAACTCGGCAACCGCTTCGGCTGCTAATCCCAAGTGCTTTCCCCATATTTCTGGTTGACCAGCCTTTTTCTTCCGTTGTTCTTCAGTCCAACCTCCCATATAGAGTGCGCACCCTAACGTAGGAGAGTCCGCATATTCGTCAACTACCTGCCCACCAACAAACAGCTCGAAACTGACAGCGCAACTATCGTCCATCTGGATGATGACCGATGGGCCGAATTGACGCGAGATGCCTTTGACAAGTTCGACATAGTCCGTAAAGGAAAAAAGCAACGCACGGTCGTTTTCTTCATCAGGTTCGTCAGTTGAGCCATAATAAGGACCGCTCATTGAATCATACACCGCAAGCCAGGGCCGGTTCTCTGCAGGGCCAACAGCAATAACCCTATTCGGAAAATGTGCTTCACTCGGGACGTGAATAAATCCTCTTGTCGTGAGTAATTCAATCACAACGCGTAAGAGTGTTTGCCTTGCTTCAAAAGGAGATACTTGCCCTACATAGACCTGTAATGTAGCATAATCATCACCCATAACACACCCCTTGTGAAATAACGAAATCATTAATGATTATGGCACACAATTGACAAGAACGCCACTGGGCTAGGTCTGGATCGTCAAAACACGCTTTAGGCGCGGAAAGCGGCGTGCAGCGCGCTCGCGGAGGCGGAGCGGCACAAAGATTTGCATGCCTGCGTCCCATACCTGCACAAACGCCGCGCGGTCAATCAGCCACAGTAGCGCGCCATAGACCAGCATCGCCACGCCAACGACCGCGGCCAGCAACAGCCAGTCATTCGCCGGGCCAATGAGCCGTACCCCCAACGCTGCCAGCCCCATGAATCCTGCCGCCAGCGTGCTCGGAGCCAGCGCGCGGATCACACCTCGCGCGGGCAGATGCAGAATCCGCCATGTGATGCCCAGATAGGCCATCGCGGCGAGGCTGCGCACTACCGCCAGCGATAATGCCACACCCAGAATCCCGCCCCACACCGATAGCCCGTACCACGTCGCCCCGATGAACAACGGGAGCTGGACCAGGTTCATACGAAGGCGGATGTAAGGGCGTCCAGAGGCTGACATGGCCGCATCGCCCAGCACGGTCAGCGAGTCCAAGATCTGAAACAATACGTACGCGCGAAAGACCGGCACTGCGCCGTCCCATTGACTGCCGAAGGACAGCCGCATCCAGAGATCGGCTATCACCAGCGCGCCAATCTGCATCGGCATGGCAGCGGCAGCAGTCAGACGCAGCATGTCGAGGTATGTGCGCCGGAACTCGTCAATCCGGGCCTGGACTTTTGCCAGCGCAGGCAGTGTTACCTGTGCGACCACACTCGCCACGCTCAGCGCCGCAAAGGACGAATTATCTTCGCCAAAGGCGTACAGGCCTAGCGATCCTTCCCCCAGCGTGCCGACCGCTGCATTGTCCATCTTGCGCATCAGGTACGTGAGCAGCTCGCTGCCCCATAGGCTGCGAGCAAAGCGGAAAATATCGTTAAAGGCGCGGCGCGAGGGACGCAGCATCGGGCGGAAGCGCGTCACGGCCCATACAGCGCCCACCCAGAAAATCGCCCCCAACAGCACGGGCAGGATCAAGCTCCACGCGCCAAAGCCCAGCACCGAGAACACAACCCAGCCAATGAACACAACCAGGTGGTAGATAGTCTGGAAGCCTTCGTACAGGTGGAAGCGCATCTGCTTGATTAGCACCGCGCCGGGGACGGTTGCCAGCAAGAGCATGATATACGCCACCATGATTGCTTGCGTTAGTGGGGCCGCTTCCTCAGAGCGATAAAAACGCCCCATGACCGGGGCCAGAAACATCATTCCCAGCGCCGCCGGAATTCCGAATGCCATCAGCAGCCAGAACGCCGCGCTTGGATGCTCCGCCTCATCCTGATAGTAGACCACCGCATGGTTGATCGGCGCGTGGATCAGCAGGTACAGCCCTTCGTAAACCAGCAGCGCCAGCGACGCCGCTCCCAGCGCATCGGGAGTGAGATAGCGCGCATAAAAGAGCACGCCGACCGTGCTGGCTAATGCGGTTACAATCTGGCGGATCGCGGCCCAGCGCAGCCCTCGCTCAATGTCTGGGTCCAGCGCGCGGCGTTGCGAGTTGGTTGGCTTGACTGCAGACGGAGAAATCATAAAAGAGAACTAGACCGCACCAAATGTAAGCATCACCCGCTAGCCGGTTGTGACGCACAACGCCTGCGCTCTGAATGACGATGAAACGCGCCCGCAACCTTTGGAATACGGCGTGAAGGCCAATCGGGGGCACGCAGCATTGGGCGACCTAGACTCTGGTTATCGCTTCTGGCAAACGAAAATCACAAGCCTGCTCGTATTTGTCAATGGGCTAGAGTCCCAATCGCCAAATCGCTCTAAAACCTGAAATCCATTGTAGTAAAGTAATGTCTCCATCTCCTGCGGGAATATATATCGCAAGGACAATGGGGCTAACCTAAGAATTTCCTGGCCTTTGTCGTCCACCCACCTTCGATAAGCAGTTTCTAGCTTCACCTGCCGAATCGGATCGTAATGTTCCGTGCCTGACACTCGGATCTTTTGGCCGGCATGATTTTCACAAGTGAACCACTCCTTTTCGGTTTCTACCGAGGTGAGCATGTCAGGGTGAGGAAACATTAGAGTTGTGATAAATCTACCATCCTTCTCTAGGTGTTTTCGCACCTGGGCAAGAAAAGCTTCTTGGTCTGACCGGGTGAGAATATGTTGGAATACACTCCCTGTTTCAAAGATCAACCGAAAAGGCCGTTCAAGCTGAAAAGATCGAGCGTCAGCAATGATCCATTGAATCGGTAATGCTCCCGCTTTTTGTTTTGCCCGTTCGATCATCGCCATGACCACATCGAGGCCCGTAATATCCACACCATTTTGAGCCAATGGAATGGTCACCCTTCCAGTGCCACATCCTAACTCTAGAACTGGCCCTCCTAGTTTCTGGGCAAAACTAAGGAAAAATGAGCCATCCGGTTCAAATTCGTGATTCTCTAAATCATAGATTTCAGGATCTGCATATTCTTCAAGGTTGTCACTCATGGTTGTTGAATTATCCTTTATGATTGTGAATGTGAGCCACCCAATGCAAGCATCAGCCGCATCCGCCCGCTAACATTAAACATGCGGCGCACAGTTCGGGGCGAACGTACAGTCGCTTCATAACAGCCTCCTGTGAACTAGATGGAGAAACCGGGCCTTTATAGTGTAGCACCCGACAAATGAAAGTCAAGCGATCCATTCGTTTGGGATATACAACTGCAAGCGTGCCTCCCAAACTGCATTGGCATTCACTCCGGGGAAATATACTGATCGAGAAATGAGCAATTGCTATTCCTGCCCGTCAAAAAAACCCGATGTGATTGTGCCGGTGATTGAGTTGACACTAAAGTAAGACCAACTCTATTGCTCGATGCAGTCGCCTTTTTCGCAGTCTGTTGCCCAAAAACAGGCCGAGGTTTGACCTCAAACCCACAAGCCCTGTTTTGTGTTCCTGGCGACCTGTAATGCGGCAGGGTTTATACTCGGTGCGCAGTCAGACGAGGTAACTGCGAATGTCCTCTGTGATCACCAGGGTGACGTCTCTCCAATGGTAAAGCTGAGGTGCAGCGCCGGGTTTGCGCTTGCGCGCTCGCTCACCAGCTACTCGCTGGCTGAATCCAACCGCCAAAGGCCCTCATAAGCCCCCAACACCCAGACACGGCCAGCGCCGTCTATCACCAACTGCTCGCCGTGATCAGGTGGGCCTATGGGCTCTGGTTCCCCTGCTGTTGGGCGGTAGACGTCCCCCCCAGCCAATACCCAGACGGCGCCATCGGGACCAAAGCTAAAGCTGATGGGCATATCTATACCGGGGTCAAAGGCGGCCTGCCACTGGCCATCCTCCAGATAAAAGATGGCGTTAGAGTGCCAAGGACCGGCGCCGCCGAAACGGGTAAAGCTGACCCAGGGTCTGCCCTGGGTGTCCAGCGCGACATTGTCGACCAATTGGGGGCGATCCCAACCTGGCAGTGGAAATTCAGCCCAGCTTTGGCTGGCAGGATTGTACATAATGAGGCCATAAAAGCCGCCCAGCCACACGCGCCCGGCAGTGTCCACCTCAATGCCGTTGACGCACTCGTCGGCCGTGTCTTGGGAACTGCTCCAGGTCTGCCCATCGAACCAGCGCGCGCCCTGGGCCAAAAACGAAAGCCCCCAATTACCACAGCCCCCTACCCACAGGTTGCCGGCGCTGTCCAAAGCCATATCGGTGATTTCAAACACTTGATCTGGATCTTCTGGCGGCTCAAAGCCGACATCGCTGAGGCTCAACGTGGTCCAGCTTGAGCTGGCGGGGTCAAAATAGCGCAGGTCTTGGCCCGTGTTGATCCACACCCAGCCTCGCCGGTCACTGAGCACCTGCCTGGCGCTGCCCTGGCTCCAGCCCTGCTCAGACCCGTAGATGCTCCAGCTTGGCTCGGAATAAGCGCCGATGCGCCAGCCCTCGTCGAGCAGCACCCACAGGCGTTGTTCAGCATCCAGGCCCAAAATGCGGTTGGCCATACCCTCGTAGACCTGTTTCCACTCCTTGTCTTGATTGACAAAAAGCCCAGAGCCGGCTGCCAGCCACAATTGACCGTCGGGGGCAACCCACAAATGGTTGATCTCGCTAAAAGGCAGCCCGGCGACCTGATAAAAAGCGCCCGCCGGGGGGCTGGTTGGCGCGGGCGCCGGCGTCGTTGTGGGTTCGGGCGCGACGGTGGACGAGTCAAGACCCCAAAAGCGCGCGCTGCCATCCTGAGAGCCGGAGATGATCAAATCGCCGCCGGGCGCAAACACCAAGTCGGCTATCTCCTCAGTGTGGGCATAGCAATCGTTCAAGAGAGCGCCATCCGCGACCCGCCACAACCACAAGCGGTTGTCGTCGGTGGCCGTGGCCAGCAGCGCCCCATCGGGCGAAAAGGCCAGCCGCAGCACGTTGCCTGTGTGTTCGGTCAGGATGCGCCGTGGCGTCCAATCAGAGCTCTGCCACAGCCAGGCGCGGTTGCTGCCTGCGGCCACAGCCAAAAGCTCCCCGTTGGGCGCAAAGGCCACATCGCCAATGTCTGCGCCGTCCAGTTCCAAGGTACGCAACAGCTCGCCGCTAGCGACCTGCCAGATTTGCAGCCGGCCATATTCGTGCCCGGTCGCCAAGAGGCTTGCATCTGGAGAGAACGCCAGGCTGTACGTATCCCCCACATAGCCTTCAAGCGCGCGCACGAGGGAGCCGGTGGCTACATTCCAAAAAAACACCTGGCCTTTGGTGCCGCCAGCGGCCAGCAACGCCCCATCGGGAGAGAAGCTAACACTGTAAACGGCGTGCTTGGTATCTCGCAGGGCATAGCGCAGCGCGCCATCGGGCATCTGCCACACATTGATTAGGCCGGTGGCGCCGCCGGAGGCCAGCAGCGTCCCATCAGGCGAAAAGGCCAGGCTGTTCACACCGATGTGTTTTTCCAGCCGGCTCAAATAGCCTCCGTCGGGCACGCTCCACAGGCGAATATAGTGATCGGAAGCCACCGCCAGGATGCTCTCGTCGGGCGACAGGGCCAGGCTGGTCACCGGCTGATAGGGAAACCAACCCACCATTTCACCCAGCGACCAATCGTCGGTGTGCCATAGCCGCACCAGGCCATCGCGCGAGGCGGTAGCCAGCGTCGCGCCGTCCGGGCTAAAAGAGACGCTGGCTACCGAGCCTTCGAAATCACTCGACTCGAAAACCAGCTCGCCATCCTCGACGCGCCACAAACGCAAGATGCCGCCAGTGGGTCCGTTGATAGAGCCATAGGCCAGCAAGCGACCGTCGGGTGAAAAGGTGATGGTTCCCTGACCAGACAAGTGTTGTATCTTGTGCCCATCAGACAGCCGCCACACCCACATGGCGCCGTTGCTGGCAATGGTGACCAGCAGGCTGCCGTCGGGCGAAAAGGCCTTGGTCGGCATCCAATTGGTTTCACCCGTCAGTGCCTGTTGGCGGACCAGGCAGTTTTCGCTTTGCGCGGGGTCAATCATGCACGCGCCGGCCCGCCACACCCACAGTTTTTTGCCATCGCTAGAGATCAGCAACATCTCACCACCGGAGGCAAAGAACACGGTGCTAAGCGTGCCTTGGGGCACCGGCAACGTGTTGATGGGCGCCCCATCGTCTGCGCGGTGCAAATGCACCCCAGAGCGCCAGGTAAAAGCCAATACCTGGCTGTCGGATGAGAAAGCCAAATCGCGCGGAAAAGTCGGCTCGTTAAAGCTTTGCCCATCTAGCGTATACAGCAGCACTCCCGCGTCCACCTGCCAAACCTGCACCAGAGTTTCCGTCGCCAGGGCCAGATAGCGCCCGTCGGGCGAAAAGACCGTTTTTTGCGCCACGCCTGCCGTTTCGAACAAGCCCAATTCTTTCAACGTCACCGCGTCGTACACGTATATCCCTATCGTCGTCGCCAGGGCCAGATAGCGCCCGTCAGGTGAATAGAGCACCCGGTTCAAAATGCCGCGCCCCCAGCGGGCTTGCAGGCTGATCTGAGCATTGCCCGCTGAGATAACCACCTCGGATGGGGGCAGGGGATGGCCAAACGAGACAAAAGGGGTTGGCGTGACAGTGGGCGGAAGCGCGGTGGGGATTGGACGAGAGGTAGGTGGTCGTGTGGCGCTGGGAGTGGGCGTGGGGGGGGCGGGCGTTGGCGTGCTACTGAGGGGCACGCTAACGGTGGGCTGCATAGTGAGCGTTGCCGTAGGTAAAGCCGAGGCGCAGCCGGTAAGAATCAAAGCCATCAAGAGCAAACAACAGAACTTGAACATGGCACCCTCCTCTCCCAAACCAACGTATGCCTAGTTTACTACACTTTGCCTCTTGGGGAAACAAGCCACAGAGATTGGGGCTTGGCCTGCTTGATGCCCTTGAGGCTGGCAACCACCGCCCATCTGCAAAACACAGAGAGCGCGGCCCCACCTGCATCCTCGTGGGTGAGCTTGGTGGGATTGAATGATTCGCCAAAGTTTGCTACACTGGCACCTGCGCGCCAGTTTGCCCTGGACGGCCAGTCCAGGATGCAGGCATGGCCGAAGGCCTGATTATGATTTTGGATTATATCACCTTCCGGGTTTCGCATTGAGCGCAAAATGGCGTTCCAGACAAGCTGTGGTATCATAATACATATCAAACACAGAAACGAGGAACTATGGACCTCTTTCAACACGTTTCGCAAGCGCCAACCAATCCCCACCAGTCGCCGCCGGCCCAGTCGTTCGACGTGGCCGATTTGTACCAGGGGCCAGTGGCAGAGGCTCAGGCTGAAGCAGGCAGCCTGCCGCTGGATGAAAAACTCCGCCAGGCCTATTTCTGGATCGTCAACCACGCCATCATCAGCCCGCATTACGATATCGAATACAACGACGGCCCCCACGCCAACTTTATCTTGGGCGACACCAAGGCCAGGCTCAACCTCCCCTCGGCGCAGAGCTATTCCAGCTTTGTGCTGATGCCGCTGTTGAATTTTGCCGCGCGGCGGCGCTGTTTGCTGGTGGGCGGCCCAGGCCGGGGCAAGACTTCTAGCGCCGTTTTGATGGGCGTGCTGGCGGGCTATTCAGTCCCAGAGGTCAGGCGCGCCATGCTGCATGGCCAGCCGCAAATGACGATTTCCGACCTGCTGGGCAGCCCCCTACCCGCCGATATGGTCAACGCCCAAAACATGGATGATATCCGCATCGCCTGGCGCAAGTGGCTGGGGATGCGCGTCAAGATCATTGACGAATACAACCGCATTCCCACCCGCACCCAATCGGCGCTGCTGACGGTGATGGCCGATAATTACGCCGAGATACTCGACCACATCTACGAGTGCCCCGAAGCGGCCTGGTATCTCACCGCCAACGACGACGCGGGCGGCGGCACCTACCAGGTCATCGAGGCGCTGCGTGACCGGATTGACATTGTGGTGGTGGCGCTGCATTTCAACACCCGTTTCCTGAACGACTTGCTCGTCCGCATCGAGCAGAACGTGCGGCCCGAAGAAGTCGTTCCGCCGCAGATTATCTTTAACGAGCAAGAAAGCAAGCGCATGTATCGAGAGATTCTGAGTGTGGCGCTGCCGCCCGAACTGCGCCGCCGCATGGAATTTTTTGCCAGCCAGTTTGAATTTTGCGAACCGGCCGCCGAGCAGCTCGAATACATGACCAAAGACACAGCCAGGATAGCCAGCGTAGACCTGAACAAACTGTTCAATCAAGAGACCGGCAAAGATCGCCTCAAAGACATTGGCAGCCAGACGCTCAACGGGCTATCGGTGCGCACATTGATGACAGGCATGGTCTTTGCCAAGGCGCTGGCCTACTTTCGGGGCAACCCCCAGGTAGAGCTAGAGGACTTGCGGCAAATATTGCCCTTTGTCTTGCACGACAAGCTCACACCCAACCCAGACTCGCCGTGGTTTGAAGCGCCCGGCCACGCTGTGTTTCGCGTTGACCACATCAGTTGGATTCGGCAGTTGTTCGACCTGGCCTGCGCCGAGTACGACCGGCTGAATCTGGATAAAGATGATCCCCTGGCCGAGCTTGAGCAAGAGTTTAGCCGTGGGCTAGAAGGCGTGACCGCCGCCCAGGTCCGCGCTCGACTGACCAAGATCGAACGCATCCTGGCTGATTGGAGCAAGGGGCGCAAGCTTTACGGCCACATGTTCGACGACGCCCTCAAGCTGAAATATTTGCACCAGCGCTACACCAACTATCTCAGGTGGCTGGAATGGAAACACTAGTCACTGGCCGTGTCGCCGAAAGTCTGCGAGCCAATCGCAGCGCCTTTAATGCCAGGTTCGCCGAGGCGCGCCGCGCCAGGCCCGCGCTCGACCCCGCCGCTTTCAGCCACTTGCTGCGCTCGACCGTCGTGCCCATCGCCCAGGCTGTAGAGCGGCAGCACCCAGACCAGACCAACGCCGTCGTCCACGCTCTGTATGAGCTATCGCTCGATTTGCTTGGGCAAGGCTTGCTCGGCCCCGATTCGCGCTATCCCCTTATTGCCCAGGGGTGGCAAGACTTGTTGCCCCGCCTCTCGCGCTACGTTGCCGCCTCGCCCCGGCGCACAGTCGGCGCAATCACCAACGCGCTGTACAATTTATGTATCACGCCCGGCGCGCGGCCTGGCGAATGGATTGAAAGCATGGCAGCGTTGGGCGATAGGTGTGATAATGAAACGACCTTGTTTCAAGCAGGCCAAATAGCAGCGTGGCGAGCCGGCATGGCCCACTATCGGCAAGGCGCGCTAGAGCTGTGCCAGGCGCTAGAACCCGCCATTGCGCGCGCGGCACTGGGCCTGCCCCCAGCAAGCGAGCCAGAATTAGGAACGTTGATTTCTCGCCTGAGCGCCAACCCCTGGCTGCGCCCCGCCCAAGCGCAAGACAAAGCTGACAAACCGGGACTGAGGATCATCGCCAGAGTGGGCGCGTTTCGCGGATTCGGCGGCTTGTTCAGCGCGCCGCCCAGGGTCGCTTCCGTCGGCAAGCATTTCATCGTCACAGACGGCCAGGCCAGTTGGCTGCTCGTTGCCGATGTCTTTGGAGCAACCTGGCATCGTAGCGACCACACGTTTATACCTGGCCAGACAGCTCCATTTAGCATTGACCGCAACGGCCAGGTTACGCACGCTGGCTACAAGCAAAGCTTGCCCGAACTGGCTCATTTCAGCAGCGCCGCCTCGAACGGCGACACCCTGGCCGTGACCATCGCGCTTTCTTTTGCGGTTCATCTCGTTGCGCTGGTAGAGACCTAATGTGGCTGATCAAACGCTGAAAAATCTGCGCGCCGACTGGATGGCCGCCTGGCCCCAGGCGCTGACGCTGTGGACCAAGTTCACCCGACTGCGCGACCCACTATTGTGCACCAGCGCCACCGCCGCCAAGCAAGAGGGCCTGGCCGATAGCTTTGCCATGATCCGCCTGCACGACCAGGCCATTGTCATCAGCCTGCCGCTCGTCCAAGAATGTCACGTCGAGGCCTACCCGCTGGAAATCCTGGCGCACGAAATCGGCCACCACGTCTATTGCCCGGCCGACCTGAGCGACAATGCCCGCATGATTGCGCGGATGCGGTGGGCGCTGCCCACCCAAGAACCCTTGGCCGGCTTTGTGGCCAATCTGTACTCTGACCTGTTGATCAACGACCGCTTGCAGCGCAGCGCCAACCTGAAAATGGCCGCCGTGCACCGGGCGTTGGTGGGCCAGTCGGCCAACCGCATGTGGACGCTGTACATGCGAATCCACGAGATTTTGTGGAGCATCCCCAAGGGCCAACTCGCCACAGGCAACATTGATGACCAGCTTGAAGGCGACGCCTACCTGGGATCGCGCCTCATTCGCTCGTATGCCCGCGATTGGCTAGAGGGCGCGGGGCGTTTTGCCGCGCTGTGTCTGCCATATTTGCTGCAAGACAACGGCCAGGAAATCTCCAAGCTCTTGCGCGGCTGGCGCGATACTGAACAGGCCGGCGTCGGCGGCAACCCGCTTGGGCTGACTGAAATCGAGGCCGGCGAGCGCGAAGGCGCCATCCATCCTGCGCTCGACCCCGAACTGGCCGGAGTTGGTGAAGCAGACAAGCAAGCTGCCCCACCGCAAAAAACGCCCCAGGGTGGGGCGTCTGGGCAGCATCGAGAGCCGTTCGAGTACGGCCAAATTCTCAAGAGCCTGGGGCTAAAGCTGAACAATCACGAGATTGCCGTGCGCTACTATAAAGAGCGCGCCGCGCCGCTACTGGTGCGCTTTCCTAGCCGCACCATGCCAGAATCTACCGAGCCGCTGCCCGAAGGGCTAGAGCCGTGGGATATCGGTTCGCCACTGGAAAATGCCGATTGGATAGAGAGCATTTTCGTCAGCCCGCGCGTCATTCCCGGCGTCACCACCGTGCAGCGCGTGTGGGGCACAATGGATGGGACACTGCCCGAAAAGCAGCCATTGGATTTAGACCTGTACGTAGATTGCTCCGGCTCTATGCCCAATCCGCAAATGAATATATCTTACCTGACACTGGCCGGCGCGATTGTGGCGCTTTCGGCGCTGCGGGCAGGCGCGCGGGTGCAGGCTACGCTGTGGAGCGGCGCGAGGCAATTTGAAACCACACCCGGCTTTGTGCGCGACGAGGACAAAATTTTGCAAATCCTCACCGGCTACCTGGGCGATGGCACGGCCTTTCCAATTCACATGCTGCGCGACACCTATCAAGACCGCCCGCCCGATGCGCGCCCCACGCACATCCTGATTATCTCGGATGATGGGGTGACGACAATGTTTGCAAAGGACGAGCGCGGCAACAGTGGCTGGGATATTGCACGGCTGGCGTTGGAAAAAGCGCGCGGCGGCGGGACGCTGGTGCTGAGCCTATACCATGACTGGAACGCCTATGCCGATCTGGTGCAGGCTCATCAGCAAGGCTGGCAAATCAGCCGCGTGCAAAGCTGGGACGAGTTGATTGCGTTTGCGCGCTGGTTCAGCCAACTCAAATATTCCGAAAAGGGATAAGACACGAGTGAACGCGGACGCGAAGCGTGCAGATTTGCACAGATATCAGGAGAAAATCAGCGGGAACCCGTTGCATCGGCGAGAATCCGCGTCCAAAAAAGATTTACCAATCAATCAGCTCGTCATCGTCTGGCGCATTACGGGCCAGTGCAAGCTGGATTGCCATTTTTGCGCCTATGCCCGCTCGATCAAACGTCCGCGCGCGGAGGCAGACCCAGATCAGGTGATGGCGTTCGGCGCACTGCTGCAAGCCTATGGCCGCCAATACAATCGAGACATCCTGGTTAGCTGGATAGGCGGCGAGCCGTTCAACTGGCCGCCGCTGCTGTCTATCTCGCGCGCCTACAAGCGCGATCATGGACTGCGCGTTTCAGTCACCACCAACGGCATTGCGCTGGAATCGAGCGACATTCGCCAACACATCATAGATAATTATGACCAAATCACCATCAGCGTTGATGGCATAGGCCCTGCTCACGATAGCGCACGCGGCGCGCCGGGGCTATACAGCCAGCTCGGCGTTAATATCAAGGCCCTGGCCAAATTCAAAGCCGCGCGTGGGTATGGGCCGCTCATCCGGGTCAATACTATTCTAATGTGTCACACTGTCTATCATCTGGAAGAACTGTGCCACGCATTGGCCGAATGGGGCGTGCAAGAACTAACCTTTAACGCGCTGGGCGGCAGAGACCGGCCAGAATTTTTCCCGGACAACTGCCTGTTGCCAGAGCAGACTTGCTGGCTGCGCCAGGAATTGCCCGCCTTGCGCCAGCGCTTTGCCCCCTTGGGGCTAGAGATATGCGGCAGTCCCCAATATCTAGACCGGCTGCACAACTTGGCGCAGAATATCCCGGCGCCCGTAGCCGATTGCGCCCCTGGCCGGCAATTTCTGTTCATTGACGAACACAGTTTGGTCGGCCCGTGCAGCTTTACCACACCGGGCTATAGCATCCCTTTGGCCGAAATTAAAAAACCGAGCGATTTGCACAACCTGCCTCTGCAATTTGGCGCGCGTCTTCAGCAACAAACACTGCCGCCCTGCCTCAATTGCCTGAGCACCGAGGTGTTTGGCAAATTCACCCTTAACCCTCAACCTCAACCTTAACCTTGACCTTAACGAGGAACCCATGAAACAACAAGGCCCTTTGCTAGAAACCCTGACCCGGCGGTTGGCCGAATGTCCGGCAGACTTTTTAGCCGAACCCCGCATTGGCTCGGTTGGCGCGGTGCCGGTGGCGGCGGTTGTTTACGACCTGATCCGCGACCTGGGCGGCGCACCACTCACCCGGCAGCAGGCGGCGGTCTTTCAACCCACGGACGCCAAAAAACACCGCAATCGCCAGAGCCTGGCGCTGATTGCATGCTGGCTCTTGCGCGATGCCTGGTTTTGCGAACAGAAGCAATTTGCAGAACAAGCCTATCGCTTGCTGGCCCAATGCCTAAACGAGCTGGCAGCCAGCTTGCCCGCGCACAAATTCGTAACCGACCCCGACCGCCGCGAAGAGTTGACCCGCCTGTGCCTGAAAGAATTGGATTTACGTCCCGCCGGAGAGACCATCGAGCAAGCCCAGGACCGGCTGACCACGCTCAACACCGCCGAGCGCCAGCGCGTGATCTTGGCCGCGCGCCAGGCCGAAGAGCGCGCCCGGGCCGTGCGCAAAGCGATGGCAGCCAGCAAAGCCAAGGCAGAATCAGACGCCAAGGCCATGAGGGAGTAGAATGATTCTTTGGGAGTTGCCGTGGTGAACCCCTCCCCCATCCCCTCCCCGAAGCGGAGAGGGGAG
>JBGSMF010000060.1:0-17745 GCA_041740315.1 Thermoflexales bacterium | reverse complement strand
TCGAGAGCAATAGTGCGTTTGGGCATGGCATTTCCTCCTAAGTCCAATACGATCTAAACAATGACTATCAATCATGCCCCAAGCGCCAAAAAAGTCAAACTTTTGGGTGCAAATAATTAATGGCTTCGTCCGAAAGTCCAGATACCATAAAGAAAGGCGATATGTCGAGTTGTGTGTAGATTCGTTCCGCCCGCAGTTAAACTGCGGGCGAACCGGCAAATTACACAAAATTTGCGATACTGCCTAAAGAAAGCGCCAGGCGCTTGCGCGCCTGGCGCTAAGAGGCTATCTCAAAAAAGTTCCGAGACAGTTTCAAAGGTCTAATAGTTCTTTATGACGAGAGGCAAGAACAGCTTGTAGGTAATCGTGACCGGCTCGAACAATGCCGTCACTGTCTTGTCGCCATCCATCATCAGGCTGTCCGGGTTGCTCGTGCCTGTCAGGTCGCCGCTCCAGCCAGCAAACTGCCAGCCTGTCGTCGGCGTGGCTGTCAGCGTCACCACCGTGCCGGCCAGGTACACTCCACCCGTAGGCAGCAGTTCCACCGTGCCAGCGGCGGTTGGCGTGATTACCACCGTCAGTGTGTAGGTGGGAGGCGGCTCGGTTGTAAAGGTTGCCGTCACTACCTTGTCGCCGTCCATTGTGAGCGATTGTGGGTTGACCAGGCCATCCAGGTCGCCAGACCAGCCAGCAAAGTACCAGGCGGTATCTGGCGTGGCGGTCAGCGTCACCACCGTGCTACTGACATACACACCGCCGGGTGGGTCGAGCGTCACTGTGCCGCTGCCCACAACCATCACATCCAGCGTGTAGGTAAGAGGCGGCTCGGCCGTAAAGGTCGCCGTCACAACCATGTCGCCATCTATTGTGAGCGATTGCGGGTTGAGCAGGCCGCCCAGGTCACCAGACCAGCCGGCAAAGTACCAGCCGGTATTTGGCGTGGCTGTCAGCGTCACTATGTCGCCATACTGATAGGGCGGCAAGGGGTCTTGAGCAACCGCGCCGCCGCCAGCGATAGTTACATCGAGCGTGGGTTGAACGATCTCTACCGTCCCACTCACCACATCATAGCCAGCGCCATTGGTTGCAGTGAGGATGACGGTGTACGCGCCGGCAGCAGCATAGACATGAGTAGGATCGGTATCGGCGCTGGTCGCGTCATCGCCAAAGCTCCACTCGTAGCTGATTGGCCCCTGGCCGGTGGTGCTATTGGCAAAGGCCGTCGTTTCACCCAGCCAATCGGGGCTGCTGGAAGTAAAGCCGGCCACAGGCGGGCCATAGATCGTCACCGTGCCTACTTGCACATCGGACCCGGCCGGGTTGGTGGCGGTGAGGATGACAGTATAGACGCCAGCCTCAGCATAAACGTGGGTAGGATTAGCATCGGCGCTGGTCGCGTCATCGCCAAAATCCCACTCGTAGCTGATTGGCCCCTGGCCAGTGGTGGCGTTGGTAAAGACCGTTGTTTCGCCCAGCCAATCGGGGCTGCTGGAAGTAAAGCCGGCCACAGGCGGGCCATAGATCGTCACCGTGCCCGCCGCCGTATCGGCGCCATATTCATCGGTGGCTTGCAGCGTGACATTGAACGTCCCGCCAGCAGCATAAGCATGGGTGGGATTCTCCAACGTGCTCGTCGTGGTGTCGCCAAAGCTCCACAGATAAGCAACCGTCCCCGAGCTAACCGTGGCATTGGTAAAGACGGTTGTCTCGCCCGGCCAATCCGGGCTGCTGGACGTAAAGTCGGCCGTCGGCGGATAGTCCACAGTCAGCGTGCCCGTGACCCAGTCTGAGCCACCGACGTTGGTAGCCGTCAGCGTCACCACATACGTGCCAGCCAATGTATAGGCATGAGATGGATTCTCTAGCGTGCTGGTCACGCCATCGCCAAACTCCCACAAGTATGTCATCGGCAGCGAGCCAGTGGTCAGGTTGGTAAAGTTCACCGCCTGGCCCACACCCGCTGTGTCGTCGTCCATTTCGAAAGCGGCCGTTGGAGGCACAGGCAGCGCCGTCAAGGACAGTGGGATGCGGACGTCGTGGTTATAGGGGTCATTAGCCACCAGCCACAGCGTCCCGGTGTAGGTATCAAGCACAACCGGGCCGGTAAAGACCACATCGAGCTGCCACGTTTCACCTGCCGGGATGGTGCCGCCGCGCGGCGAAACCTCGACCCAGGGGATGGTATCGTCGCCAGCCTGGGCCAGTTGCACCGCCGCATAGGTATCCAGCCGCCCATAGCCAAAGGTGTTGTTGGGATGGCTGGTGGGCGTATCGCCGCCGCAGCCTTCGGTGGTGTACAGCGGCAGGGCGCTCTGCTGTAGAATCCAGCCGGTCAGGTCCACGTTCCCAATCAACTCGGGATCGGCCGCCCATAGCAGCGCCACCGCGCCGGCCGTGTGTGGGCTGGCCATCGAGGTGCCACCAAGGTTGCCATAAGTGTTGTTCGGCAAGCTGGAGCGAATGCTAACGCCGGGCGCGCTGATATCAGGCTTGAGGATGCCAGTATAAAGGGCCGGGCCGCGGCTGGAAAAGCCAGCGATGGCATCGAGGTTATCTGTTGCGCCCGATGAGAAGGTATTCCAATAGTCGCCCGGCGAGTGGGCCGTGCTGCAACCATTAACCCCGCCGTTCCCATTGGCAAAGGCTGGAAAGATGCCAGCCGCCCGCCAGGCAGCCACAGCGCCAGTGTACCAATAGTCATTGGGACTGCCGCCCCACGAGTTGTTGACTACGTTCGGGCGCATGGCGGGGTTGGGGTTCTGGCTGTTCAGATCCCACGGGGCCAAGATCCATTCCGCGCACACCAGCAGTTCGTTGGTGAGTAGATAGCCAGACACATCGTCACCGCCCTTGCACGAAATCCACTTGGCGCCGGGCGCCATGCCGATTTGGTTAGCCAGGCTGGCATCCTCACCCACCATCGTGCCCATGACGTGCGTGCCGTGGCCATTCACATCGTGCGGCGCCAGTGGACTTTGGTTGTACGGATCATACCAGTTGTAGTTGTGGTCGTAGCTAGAGCCGCCCAGCCAGCCGCGGTATTGGCGATAGAGGGCCGGGTGATCGTATTGAGTGCCGGTGTCAATCTCGGCTACCACCATACCTTCGCCGCGGTTGCCCATGGCCCACACCTGGGGGGCCTTGACCAGGTCAATGTTCCAGCCAACAGCATCGGGGCCGGCCAGTGTATTGTACAGCGGATCAATCGGCTTGGGCGCCTCGATGCGGTGGTTGGCCTGGATGTAATCTATATCACTGCGGGCCGCCAGGCTGTTGACCAGCGCCAGGTTGCCGCCCTTGACAATGACGGCATTGATGATGTACAGCGGCTGGTAGGTGATGCCGCCGCTATCCAGCGCAGCGCGCAGCCCCGCCTGAGAGCGATTGGCCGTGGCCTGCAAGGCGCTGAGCACCGCCTGCCCGCGCGCGTCCCAATCGCTCATGCTATACGCCGCGCTCAGGTCAGCCTGTTCTTTCAGCGCCACCAAGAACTCGGCCTTTTCATCAGGGGCGGCGGCCAGATTGGCCAACAACTGCGGGTCAATCCGCGGCTTGTCAGACACGCTCTTGGCCAGGGCCGGCGGCGGCGCAGCGACGCTGCTGTTCAGCTCGTCAATCGAAAAGGCCAGCGGGCCGCTGCCGTCGTTGGTGAGGGTCAGAGTGTAGGTCATCACCTGGTACGAAGGCACGCTCACGTCATAGCTGCCGGGGGTCCAACTCATCATAGAGCCAAGCAGGTCAAAGTCAACTATGAGCGAGTTGGCCGCCAGCGTGATAGTGACAGCGCCAGTAGGCCAGCCGGAGGGATAGAAAGACGGCTGGTAGCCAGAGGCCGAGGCATACAAGCGATAGGTGCCAGGAGTGACATCGAGCGCGGCATAATTGCCTGAGGCGTCGGCCCACCTTTCATAGTACAAGTTGTTGGGATCGAGCACATTTTCCATCCAGACAAAGGCAAACGGGATGGGGGCGCTGGTATTGTCATCGTAGACCGTGCCGCCCACGCCGCACGCCACCCGGGCGCGCACCGCCTGGGTGTCGGTGATGCTGGCGCTGCTCTGCGCCGTAACGGTCAGGGTGAACACGCCCGTTGCGGGGCAAGGTGTGCCAGCCGGCAAATCCACCGTCAACGGGAATTGTCCCTCGCCCTGGCCCGGGATCGGCCCGACCGTTGCCGCAAGCGTCACGGGCCAGGTCACATTGGCGGTATAGGTCACGTTATAGATTTCGGCCATGCTGGTGCGATTGAGGACCGTCATATCAAAGCTCACCTGCCCACCGGCCACGTTGGCCTTTTCGACTGCGTCCGGCAGCAAGACGACCTCGTCGCCCGTCACCGAAAAGTACTCGGATGAATCGGTCATGGCATCGCCGACGCTGCCATCATAGCCGCCAAAGGTCCACAGGCCGGGGATGCCGCTGCCCAGACCCTCGATCATGCTGCCGGCACTGGCCGGCACATAGACCAGGGCCTGGTTGCGGCGGCCGGTGGCTGGAGATGGGATGACAAGTTGCGGAAAGTCCGTGTTCCAGCTATCGGTGGCCAGGTCGTAGCGAAAGACCCAATTGTCTGGTGTAGGCCAAGTGCCGCCCACCACATAGATGCCGCCGGATAGATAGCCCTCGTCTACATAGACGGCCGGCGCGTCGCCGTTCTCAAAACCGGTCGGAAGATCAGCCATGGCGGCATCTTGCCAGCAAGCCGCCAGGTTGCTGGTATCTAGCGCCACTGTGTCGGCAAGAGGCGTCAAGTTGGCAGCAATGAATTCATCGCCGCCGATGGCATAAATCTTGCTGCCTACCACAGCCGAGGCGATATAAGAGCGCGGCGTGGGCAAGGGGCAGTTGAGGTTCGTCCAACGCGTGCCGGCGGTGGCCATCGGATCGTACACATAAGTGGTATCGTACATGACTGCGCCGTCAAAGCCGCCAAACACATACAGCTTGTTGTCAACGGCCACAACGCCGCCCGGCGAATACAACGTCGCCGGTGGGAAGGGGTCGGTGGTGATGGTGGCCACAGTGTTGTCGTCTGGATAGTAGACCTGCACGGCGTCCGTCTGGGCGCCGGTGCCTGTCCGCCCGCCAACGACATACAGGCCGGGGCCGTGGGTGCCGCCGTCGTTCAACAGGTTGACATAATAGTTGGAAACAGGCGTGGGCATTACGGCGGTAGTGGCCGCGTAGGTCTTGGCCACCGGATCAAAGTAAAAGACATTGCCATAGGTGTTATTGTCCTCGCTGCGAACGCCCAAAAAGTAGATGCGATGGGTGGGCGTGTAGTAAAAGCCGCTGATGCGGGCCGCGCCATCGCCGGCCGGGCCGCCCCACAAGCTGACGGCGTCCATCGCTGGGCCATATTGCCACGCGCCGTAATAGGTAGAAGGCCCAGCCGCCTCAACCAAAACAGGCCAGGCGGCTGTGTTATCTGTGGGCGTAATATCCAGGGTCGAGGTGATAGACACGCTATTGACGAGCGTCCCGCTGGCGCCTGCATCTATGGTGCCGGTGAGCCACAGCGTATACAGCGTGCCGCTGACCAGGTTTTCACCCAGGCTCCACTCTAGCATTTGCCCGGTCTGGGTAAAGACATGCGCCAGGGCCGGGTCAAAGGTGTAGGAGGCATACGTGACGCCGCCGGGCAGAGTATCGCTAACAAAAGCGCCTGTTGCCGGAGCAGCGGTGGTCACGCTAAAGCTGATGGTATAAGCAATATCGCTTCCTGGCGCAACCATTGCCGGGCCGCTCTTGTCAATGGCGACGTTGTTGGCCGCCACATTGGTTGAGCCAAGCGTTGCAGGCAAGTCAAAGAGCCAATCACCTCCACCGCACGAGGACCAATTGTAGCAGTCGTGAAGACCGGCGCCGTCGGAGATGAGTTGGAAGGTATCATTCTCATACTCGTTATACCAGCCCAATTGGTCCACTCGCGTGAGATCAGGCATGAAAAGATAACCCACATCACTGCTGGCAAAGTCCATCGTAGCAATCCAGTCTATGGTCTCTTCCAGCACCACCCAACCGCCGGGGTCAACAGATTTGGTGGTGACAATCGGAGCCACGGCGTCTCCATCGCTCAAGAACCAACCAGTAAGCGTGACAACCTGTGTGGTGGGGTTGTAAATTTCAACTTTGTCATTGCCGGACACGGGATAGTTGTCAAACTCGTTTAGGCTGACAGAGGTGCCCAGAGTTACACCAGGCGCGTCGTTGGCGGCAGCCTGTGTGGGGGTGTTATCCATATTCCAGTCGCGGGCATCGTCGTCGGTGTCAGCGCCATTGGGGACGCGGGCCGTCGAATAAGCACTGATCGGAAGGGGAGCGCCGCCGCTGTAGCCGTAGCCCACGGCATCTACTTCGAGGGTGGAGGTATACAGATGAATCACATCGCCATCATTGCTCAGAAAGGCGCCTCCAGTGGGAAAAGAGACATATGCTCCCGCGGGCAGAACAGTTCCGGTAGTGATGGTATAGTTCAGGCCGCTGCCTGAAGTCAATTGCCAGCCGCCAATGTCCACTGCCGCGCCGGTGGGGTTATAGAGCTCAATCCACTCGGTTCCCTTGGCCACAAACTCGTTAATGACCACATTATCAGCCAACGCCGAAGCAGCGGGCGAGATACCATCTGCCGATCCTGCCGGGAGGGCGTCTTTTTGCGCCAGCGCCGGCACAACGAACAGGCCGGCCAGCAGCAGCAGGGCAAAAGTCAGGAAAATCCTCGAGACAAATTTTTTATTCATGTTCTCCTCATATATACAGCAAGTGGCTAGCAGTTTGTCAGAGTGGCCGGCGCGCGCCTTGCGCTATGCGTCGGCGCGGCTGGCATAGGGATGCCAGCCTGCTCTCCGACAGGCTGCTAGAGATGGCTAAAAGAAACCGGGGAAACGCTTGCACATTCACTTTGTGGGGCATCACCTCCTTTCTCAGCATCACAGATGCGCCTTGACGCAGAGAGCATTTATGGGCGACGCATGCGCTATCACGAGTGGGAAATTGTGCCTGGCAAACACAGAAATTGGAGCCCATACAGGGTTTATACCTCTGGACTAGTGAGGTCATTCAACCTAGTATTTCACTAACAGGCAAGATAGCATATTTCTGGTTAATTGTCAATTGTGGGCGCTCCAGTTCCACACGTAACTCAGCCTACCCTCTCGCAGATTGGGACCCCTCCCCCAGCCCCTCCCCGAAGCGGGGAGGGGAGCGTGTTCCCCCTTCCCTTGTAGGGGTAGGTCTACCACGCGAAATCCCAAAGAGCCAAAAAAATTGCCAGGCGTTTTATGCAAACGCCTGGCAATTGCTATACGGTTATTTGGCCCTGGTGAAAGCAAGCCAAAGGCCGCGCCAGCGAAAGGGTCAGGCGCTCGCGCGCCTGGCGATTTTTAGTGATTCTTCATGACAATGGGCAGGAAGAGCTTGTACTCGGTGATAACCTGTTCAAACATTGCCGTCACCGTCTTGTTGCCGTCCATCGTCAGAGTAGCCGGATTGGCCGTGCCTGTCAGGTCGCCGCTCCAGCCCACAAACTGCCAACCGGCCGCCGGGGTGACCGTCAGTGTCACCACCGTGCCAGCCAGGTACACTCCGCCCGTAGGCAGCAGCGCCACCGAGCCAGCGCCGGTCGGCGTGATGACGACCGTCAGCGTGTAGGTTGGAAGCTGGCTAAAGGTAGCCGTAACCACCTTGTTCTCATCCATCGTCAGAGCAGCCGGATTGGTCATGCCGCTCAGGTCGCCGTTCCAGCCGGCAAAGCTCCAGCCGGCATCGGGCGTGGCCGTCAGCGTCACCACGTCGCCATAGTTGTAGGTAGCCTGGCCGGGATCAACCCCCACCGCGCCGCTGCCAACAACATTGGTATCCAGCGTGTACTCTTCCAGCATAAAGGTGGCCGTGAGCCACATTTCGCCGTTGACCACAATGTTCATGGGATTGGTGGTGGTCACCACAGAGCCACTCCAGCCGTCAAAGTACGAGCCAAGGTCTGCAACCGCCACAACCTGCATCACCGCGCCGGCCGGTTCCATGTGGAGGCCAACCGACGGAGTGATGACACCGCTGCCGGCGCCGGCCATGGCCATGTTCACGGCATAGAATTGCACTACGTCTACCTGCACCTGGGCATAGTCCGTGCCGCAGTCGCCGTAGGCAAAGAGCGTCACCAGGTATGGGCCGGTGGCAGCGTAGGTGTGAACCGGGTTGGTTTCGGTGCTGGTGTCGCCATCGCCAAAGTGCCACAGGTAGCTATCGGCGCCGACTGAGGTGTTGGTAAAGGTGACTGTCCGGGCCTGGTCCAGGACATAGCTAAAGTTAGCCTCTGGCAGCGCTATAACCTCGACCCCATCGGTGTAGGTATCGCAGTCCAGGCTGTTGCAGGCTTCTAACGTGACGTTATAGGAACCTGCGGTGGCATAGTCGTGGGTGGGGTTCTTGAGCGTGCTGGTCACGCCATCGCCAAAGCTCCACAGATAGGTTGGCTCTGGCACACCCTGCGAGGTGTTGGTAAAGACCACCGTTTCGCCAAAGCAGACCGGCGCGTTGCTCTCGAAGGAGGCCGTGGCGGTGATAAACTCGTCAATGATGTGCATCACGACCGTCGCCTTGTACGCGCCCATGGTGGGATCATTGTGCTCCAGCTTGAGAACGGCTGTATAGACGCCCAGCGGCATTGGTGTGACCATGTCGGTGTAGAAGGTGGTAAAGGCCACCTCTACACTTGCCGAGCCACCCAAGGCCGGCACCGTCCCGCTGATCGGGGCCTCCCAGACCCACGGCGCATCGACCTGAGGCGCTAGATATTTCATGACGCGCTCGATCACGGCCTGCCCGTCTGCTGCGCTGGCAATGTTGTAAAAGTCGAACGAGGTGTAGATGGCCTTGTAGTCATTGCGCTCAACCGCTACACCGGCCGCGTTGCCGCCAGTGAACTGGAAGACGCGCGCGCCCTCGGCGCCTACTGTAAAGTCGTCGGGATAGAGATCAGCTGCGATGTTGGGATTGACACCCGCCATAATATTCTCGCCAATGAGAGTATCAATGCTGGGGTCATCGCTGACATAGGTGGCTTGCAGATAGGTTTGGTAAAAGACAGTGGAGCCGCTGCCATAACCCAGGTCGTTATCAGAGATATAGAACGAACCACCGTTATCCATGTACTCTATGGCCTTGGCCCAGCTATCGCCGCTGTAGCTGCCGGCGTAGAACACGGCCTGGTATTCCAGCAAATCAGCCACCACCATGCCTTGGAAAGTCGTCTGATCCACTTGCAGGTAGGTATAACCCAACGCCGTCAGAGCCGTTTCCATAGCCGCTGCAGCGGTTGTGTCATAGGCCACCACCAGCACGTCCTCGCCGGCAAGCAGCAGCGTGGTCGTCACAAAGCCCTTGTCCTGGTCTGTAACTACATAATCCAGGTCTGCGCCACCGTTATTGGTCAGGTCAATCGTTACTGGGTCGGTGTAGACGAGCGTGCCCGTTATCAACCAGACTTCATAGGCAGCAGGCGCGGCCAGCTCGAGGCACGGCCGGGCCGGTATCAAGACCACATTTTGGGTCAGCCGGTCGCCGGCCGCGATGGCCGTGTTGATGGTTTGTGATATATAGCCCGCCGCATCGTAGGTGATGTCGAACGGTGAGGCGGTCGAATCCAGCCAGGCGGCATAGTAGCCGGTGGATGGGTCGCTTGTCGTCATTGTGATCGGATCGCCGCCCGCGATGGTGATGGTCGCTTCGACCGGGTCGCCGGTGCAGTTGTCGGTGATGAGGCCTTCGACCTTGCCCCAGCTAGCGGGGATGTTGACATTCATGGTGACCACGACGCCAATCGTGCCCGCCGTCGGGTCATCGGTCTTGACCTGGAGTGTGGCATAGTACTGGCCGGGTTGGCTCACCGCGCCGGCGTCAAAGGTCACATCCACCGTCTGCTGGCCGACATCGGCCGGCAAAGTGCCGCTGATGGGGTCTTCGCTCACCCACGGCACATCGGCAGTGCTGGCGACTTGTACTGCCCCCTCAAACTCACCCTGGGGACTGCTGACAGCCAACGGTGTGACAGCCCCAGTCGTCAGGTCGACAGTGCCAAACACGTTGGCTCCGCTGCCCTGGTACAAAAAGATGTACAGCGTGCCATCGCCGTTGTCAAAGTCCATACCCTGAGCATAGTTGGCAGCATAGCCAGTCAAGCCAATCAGCGTGGCCGCGCCAGTGGCAAGATCAATCGAGTAGATTGAATCTGTGCCAATGTCGTGCCCGTACATCTGGCCCTGAGCATTGATGGCAATTTCAATCATCAGGGTCGTGCCGAACGGGCCGATCAGCGTGGACGCGCCGGTGGCCGGATTAATGATGTAGAGATCAGTGGCTGTCGAGGCGTAAAAGGTGCCATCTGCAGCGATGGACAAACCTGTCCAGTTGTCCGCGCCGCCGCCTGGCGGACACGCCACCAATGGCGTAAACGCGCCGTTCGTCAGGTTGATGGTTCCCAGTTGATCCGTCGTGTCATTCAAGGCATACAAGATAGTCGCCGAGGGATCAAAGTCCATGCCATAGTACGCATTCGTGCTGGTCCCCAGAACGGTTTGGCCGGAAAAGTTGTTCAGCGTAAAGCTGACAAAGTTGTCAGACACGTACCCAATGTCTTGAGCAAAGCCAATGTCTGTCGGCGCAAGAACGCCATAGGTTTGCGCAGGCGCAGCCGGCTGGCCGCAGCTCGCCCCAACCTCTGCCAATTCAACGCCGATATAGTTTTCATAGGCCTTGCAATCTACCGAGCCATCCGCCAGGCGCATCACTGTGACCGGCTTTGAAGTGGCCGGAACAGACAAAGCCGCCGGCATAAAGCCGCGATCCTGTTCCTTGATCCCAAAGTCGGTGTCCACCGCGCCGTCGTTAGAGATGTCCATCGGCAGTGTGGTCGTCATGCCCAGATCGAGCGTGACCTCCATGCTCTGGGGCGTCACATCCACACACGGCGCCAGGTAGCGCAGGTCAAAGTTGACCGTGGTGGTTACGGTGCCTGTGATCAAGACGCCATCGGCAGTGCCCGTTTCGTGCTCAAGCGCCGTCACCGTCACCGTCAGCGGGCTATACGTCTCGTCAACCCAGGTCGAGTAATAGCCGTTGGCGTCCGTCGTCAGCGTCCACGTCACGCCGGTGGCGCCTTCAACAAACACCTCCGCGCCTTCCAGCGGGGCCGGGTTGGCATCGCAGTAGCCCAGGCCGGTCACTGTGCCTGCCAGCTTGCCCCACGTCAGTGGCGGCAGCACCGTCATCGTCACCACCACATTGTGAGGGCTGTTGGCATCGTCGGTCTTGACATTCAGCGTGGCATAGTAATCGCCAGGCTGGGTCACTTCCGGCACACCGGCATCAAAGGCCACATCTACCGTCTGCTGTCCGCCATCGGCTGTCAAAGTGCCGGTGATGGGAGCTTCGCTCAGCCACGGCACATCCGTAATGGAAACGAAGCACGGCTCAGAGGGCCGGTACGAATTGGCGCTGACGAAAGTGGGGAACGGAGTGGTTGCGCCATTCAGTGCCCACACTTCGCCGCCGGCCATGGCCTCGGTGCAAAAGTTAGAGTTGACCGCTGTGCGAGCCACAGGCAGCGGATCGCCCAAGCTGGCCCAACTGCCGCCGGGCCAGGCCGTCCAATCGAGCCTGTCAACCGCCGTGGTGGGATCAAAAGCGCCCCCGCCGTTGGCGTCGCCGCTGATGGCATACAGGTTCTGTTCGGTGATGGCCAACCCCATGTCGGCGCGCGCCCCTGTAAAGGTGGGGCCGGTCGTCCAGGTATTGGCGCTCATATCGTAGCGTTGCGTCACATTGAGGTTCGAGCCGGGCGAAGCATCGTCCCAGCCGCCCGCCAGATACATGTACGGGCCGGCTTGCACCCAACCAGCAGTTACAGCCGCGGTTGGCATAGGTGCGCCAACCGACCACGTGCCGCTGGCAATGTCATAGATGTTCACCTGGTTCGAGGTGCCGCCAAAGGTAAAGTCATTATCGCCGCCGATCATGTACACTTTGCCGTCCCACGCACCAACTGCCGCGCCCCACATGCCGCGAGGCAGGGCCAGGCCGGCTGCCCAGGTATTGCTGGCAATAGTGTAGATGTAGAACTGGGTGGTGCCACCGCCGCCCAAGACATAAAGCTTGCCCTCGTAGCAAACTGCCGATGGGCCTTCCTGCCCGGTCGGGATGGCTGCCAACGCATTCCAGGTATTTGTATTGGCGTCATAACGCCACGCCTTGGCGTTGACGCTAAAGGCTTGATTGACGCCAGAGACGACGTAAAAGCTATCGGGGCTTTCGGCGCACTGAGCATGCGCATAGCGGATCACCCCGTCGCCAGCTGGCATTGCCGCGCCATTGGCCCAGGCCAATGGCTGGCCAGGCTGACTCTCGCCCAACGCCGCTTGCCCTTCCAGGCTGCGCGCAGACATTGGTCCAACAGCCGCAGCAGGCGTAAAGGCGACAGGCCCAACCTGCACATAGCCAGCCAACAGCGGCACAAAGCCGCGATCCTGTTCCTTGATCTCAAAGTCAGTGTCGGCCGCGCCGTCGTTAGAGATGTCAAATGCATCCGCGGCCGTGCTGCCCAGGTACACCGTAGCGTGCAGGCTGTCTGGGGTCACACTGACGCATGGCGCCAGGTAGCGCAGGCCAAAGTTTTGGGTGGTTGTGCTCTGGCCGCTCACAATCACGCCAGAAGCCTGGCCCAGCTCGTGCATAGGGGCCGTCACGGTCACCGTCAGCGGGCTGTCCGCCTGGTCAATCCAGACCGAGTACGTGCCGCTCACATCCGTCGTCAGCGTCCACGTCACGCCGCCAGCGCCTTCTACAAAGACTTCTGCGCCTTCCAGCGGGGCCGGGTTGACATCGCAGTAACCCAGGCCGGTCACGGTGCCTTGCAACTTGCCCCAAGTTGCAAGCGGGAGCACCGTCATGGTGACTGGAACGTAAAGCGCACCATACGGCGTATTGTTGTTGACTCTGAGCGTGGCGTAATAGTCGCCAGGCAGGGTCACTTCCGGCACACCGGCATCAAAGCTAACATCTACCACCTGGCTGCCCGGGGCCGCCACAGTGCCGCTGATGGGAGTCTCGCTCAGCCACGGCACATCGCCAGCGGCCTCGATGAGCTGGATGGACAGGTTGGTAGCACTATCATAGTTCCAGGTAGAGCCAGGCGTAGCAGTAGCCCAGCCTGAGCCAGCCAAGCCGTTTATCGGATCCAGAACGCCGGTTTCCCAGAAAAAGTTCTCGGAACTGCCGGCGGTGTTGTTATAGATTTCTACCCAATAGTTGCCGGGCGGCAGATTGACCGGGCTGCCCAGCGTCAGGGTATGCTGCCATTCGTGCACGCCAAAGATCACTACACCGGTCTCAAAGCGCTCGTACGCCACGTTTGACTCGGTATAGATCGCCGCGCCTGGAGAGCCAGCCGCATCGGCGTGGAAGATGACAGTGATCTGGTCCGGATCAATCTCTACATCGCCGGGGTGATAGCCTGTCCAGAACACGATTTGGCCAATAGCTTTGCCCGCGCTCAGGCTAAAGTTCTCCGCAATGGACTGTTGGCCGGTAGTGCAAGCGCCGCAACCAGAATCTGAGAACAAGCCATTAACCTGATTGGGCGCCTGATTCAGCAGGATTTCTTGCTCAGGCTGAGCAGGCAGTGTGATGTTTTCGTCAATAGTCACATTGCTCTGGCCGCTCTGCAGCAAGCTGCTGGGCTGCTTGTCAGAAGCACGCGGAGGCACATACGGTGACATTGCCACCAACGGCTCCCAGCCACGATCCATCTCGACCAGCTCATAGTAAGCCGCAGCCCCACCCTGGTTTTCCAGGGTAAGGGTCTGGCTCACGCTATCGTTCATATTCAGCGTAGCGTGCAGGCCAGACGGCGTGGCGCTCAGCCAGCCGGCCGCCAGGTAGAATGGCTCTAGCCCCACTGTGTCACTCTGGACAACGGTGACCGCTTGCGCGTCTGCGCCATAGCCAGCCAAAGTGGCCGTAAAGGTCTTGGTGCCATCCGGCGAAAAGAGGGTGTAAAAGCCATCGTCCACAGCCGGGTCGCCCGGCGTGGAGATGGTGGAAGCCACATAGCCATCTTCATTCTCTACCGCCGCGCCGTTCAGCGGGGCGTTGGTGTTGTCGTCGTACACATTGCCCACCACCAGGCCGCCGGAGGTGAAAGTGCAGACGGGCGTATCGCCCATAAAGATATCATCAATGTGGGTATCGTTGCCATACGCGCTGATGCCCAAAAAGCCCAACCGCAGGTCGGTTTGAGCGCTGTACGCGCTCAGGTCAATGGTGTGTTGTGCCCATCCCACCGAGCCATTGTAACGGGAGATGGGCGTTCCAACATCTTGCCAGCTCGCGCCGCTATCGGTCGAAACCTGCACTTGCACGCGGTCGTTATTGCCGGTATAACCAGTGTCATGATACATCCACAAAGAGAGCGAGTAGAGAGAGAATGTGGTCATATCCAAACCGCTGGTGCGATACAGCCGGGCCGCTCCGCCTGAACTAACCGAGAACGAGTTGAAGAAAGCCAGGTTGGGAACGCTGTGCGCCGGTTGGCCGGACGGATAGCGGGTGCCGACTCGGGTGGCCCACACAGGTGAGCCGGTAGCAGTCACTACAACGGTGGCCCAGTCACCCAACGCGGGGGGGGTCAGCGAGTCAAAGTTTTCCTCAAAGTATACGCCAGAAAAGTAATACCCTGGCGCATTGCAGGACACTTGGTCCACATCCAGCGCATAGTCTTCGGTCTTGTTGCCGTCTACATACACATCACGGCTTTCGGCCAAGTAACCGGGCACCCAAGCCTGCACGTCAAAAGTGTAGGTCATGTCGGCCTGGAGCGAAATGCTATAGTCGCCATCCACCGGGTCGGTCCAGATTGCGCCGCCGGGGTAGCCCGCAATGTCAATGCGGGCGTACAGCGGCCAGCCGGTGTTGGCATCGGTCACAGTGCCTTGCACCATGTACATCTGGGCCGGATCGAGCGCAAAGTTTTGCGTGGTGGTCGTGTCAGAAAGGACGCTGGTAAAAGCAGTTTCTGGAACGTAGCCATAAGCCGCCGCCGTCACGTAGTACGAATCAACCGGCAGCATCATGGTGTACATGCCGCCTGCGCCGGTGGTGGTATTGCCGTGGTGAGGCGGGATCAGCCCAACCGCATTGACGTTCGCGCCCTCGATTGGGTCGCCGGTCGAGCTGTCGGTGACTGCGCCGGTCAGGGTGCCATGAGGGCCGCAGATGCCCATGACCGCTTGCACCGCCGCCAAAGCATCAATCTCGCCCCAGCCGGTGGCCTGGTTAGGCACACCGCCCGGCCCATCCGAAGGCGAACCTGGGTAACCCGGCCAAGTGGTCGGCATAGCTGTCTGCTGGATGATGGTTTCGGTCTGGATATAGTCGCCAATCAGGCATGGCGCGGCGCTCCACATCAGCGCCACCAGACCAGCCACATGCGGAGTGGACATGGATGTGCCGCTCATATCTTGGTAACCTGTATCGCCGGTGCCAAGGGCAGAGCGATTGGTGCCCGGTGCAGAGACTTGCGGCTTGAGGTCAGGATAACCAAGCGGATTCCAATCGTCAACCTGATCCGTAGGTCCCCACAGCGAGTAACTGGCGAGTGCGCCGTTATTCCGCCCCAGAGCGCCCACACCCATCACATGAGCATAGCGGGCCGGGTTACCAACCTGGCCGAGGTACACAGGGCATGTACTGCGCTGGTTGCCGTTGGCAAAGAGTGGATAGACGCCCGCCGCGTTCCAACTGCTGACTACGCCCTCGTACCATGGATCGTACGTGCTGGGATTGCCGCAGTCGCCCCACGAGTTGTTGACGATGTTGGGACGCAAGTCAGGGTTCGGATTGTTGCCACTCAAATCGGTCGGCGCGGCCATGAACTGGCCGCACGCCAACAAGCCGGCATCGGTCGCGCTGGGGTTAAAGCCCTGGCAGGCAATCCACTCAGCGCCGGGCGCCATGCCGATCTGATTCGTTCCACCATCATCGCCGATCATGGTGCCCATCGTGTGAGTACCATGAGCAGGTGAAGTAGTGTCGGGATCATTGGGCGCTGTGGAGTGGTCATAGGGATCGTACCAGTTATAGTTGTGGTCAAAGGTGCCGCCACCCAGGTTGCCTCGGTAATGATTCACCAGCGCCTGGTGCGTGTAGCGCACGCCGGTGTCAATGTTGGCCACAACTATATCCTGGCCCGTATAGCCTAGCCCCCAAACCTGGTCTGCTTTAACGTGGGTCAGGTTGGATTCAACGGCATTCGGGCTGCGGACATCTGGGTTGACGTCTACCGGTTCGTAGAAAAACGGATGCCGTTCGGCCCGCAGGGCTTTGATCTCGGAAAAGCTCATCAGGCCGTTGAAGGTGGCGCGGTTGGATTCTTCGACAACGATGACATTGTCAATCCAGAACGCCTGGTATTTGACGCCCCGGGCGTTCAGGTAGGCGCGCACAAAAACCTGGCTCTTTTCCGCTGTGGCCTGCAAGGCCTGCATCACGAACCGGCCTCGGTCGTTCCAATCCATCTTGTACGCCGGCGACAGGTCGGGCTGTTCGCGAAAGTAGATCAGGTAACCGGCAGAACCATCTGCATCCAGTTGCGCCAGCAGCGCCGGCTCAACTTCAATTCCGGGGACCGCCTGAGGCGCAGCAGAGACCCCCAAGGGCGCAGGCGCGAGACTGGCCAACATAGCTAGCGCCACAAATAAATTAAACAGAATTTGCTTTTTCATCAATTCCTCTCTCCTCAACATTGAAATTCAGATTTATGAGTACACAATGCTTGCAACCCACAAAATCACGTTTTGATAAATCATAAATCATATCTCGATAGTTATCACCTCCCCTCAATACTCGATGGCCTTTCGGCCAAGTGTTGACAGGCTAGTTTCGCGCCGCGCGCCCAGGCGCGCAGAAAAATTTGGAGCACATTTGAAGTGAACGCTGACAATCAGGCCTCAAACAGAGGCCGCTGAGGTGTATGGGTGTGACATTGGATATTGATGGTGAAAACCCAAAACTGGTGAGAATCCGCCGCATCTGTGGAAATCTGTGCCCAAATCAAAATATTGCTTTATGCCACTTGATATATACCTGGCCGACTCAAGACACAATAACACAACTTTGGAAAGCATAGCATAACTCGGCGCAAATGTCAATCGTCGTCGTTCCGGTTGAGATTTAACCATAGATTCTCTACCGCACACTTTCTGCCCGGAGTGAATTCTGCGAGAACAATGCCGAGATTTTTAGCCACGAATTGCGCGAATTCCACTAATTTGCTCTGTCTTTTTCGTGCTAAGGATTGGAAATTAAATAACTTGCCCACAGTGACGCCGAAATACGGGCAAAACGAGCTATAGATGAGCAAGTTATTTAATCCTTAGTCCTAATTCGTGAAATTCGTGGCAGAATGAAAAAAGTGTACGGTAGTGAAAACAAAAGCCCCCGGCGTTTTGCGCCAGGGGCTTTTGTTGCTCAGGCCGCTTGCAGTTTCCCTCAAAAGCGGAAAGAGCAAGCCTAGGAGCTTGTCGGAGAGGGCTGTTCGTAGTGCGCGCTTTAGCGCGCTGAAGCGCGCACTACGAGCCTACCAGCCCGCTCTCCGACAGCCTGCTAGGCCCGTTTTTCGCAGTTCGCGCATCCCTACACCTGCACTTGCAGCGCAGGTGCAAGTGTGCGTGAGCGCTTCCGACCGTCGGCTGG
>JBGSMF010000059.1:0-31331 GCA_041740315.1 Thermoflexales bacterium | reverse complement strand
TGACATATTGACATAGCACTTTACCAACTGAAAAGTATGCGATAGCTTATTCCATCGTGTTTCAGCATGGTGGGCAAGTTGTTCAAGTTCGCACACAGTCTTTCATACGCTTGCTGCGTCCGACGACGCGGGAAAGCTTGCGCATAAACGGTCGCCACCTGTCGCTGCGGATCGAATTCAACGCGATTGCCGAAGGGCAGAAACTCTCGTCGCAAGCGGGTTGGCCCGGCCCCGTCTAGGCCCAAGCTCTGAGCGACGAGGTACAAAGCGATCAAGGCATGCGTCTTGAACAAGTTGAGCAAGGTCAGCTTGCGCACGTCTAACACTTGAGTGGTGTAAGTGTGAACGGTTTGACCTTGAGCATTCACTTCAACGCTGTCCAATTCGGCCTCGAGTCGGTCTATCTGGCGCTCGGTCTGCCGGCGCAAGCGTTGGGTGCGGCGGGTCAGGTTGTTGAATTCGTATTTGCTGATCTGTTGGGTATCAAGCAGGTGTTGGTGCTGTTCGTCCTGATCAGCATACTTGCTCAAGCGTTTCTCGGCCTGGCTCAGGTTCTTGTCGGCGCGCGAACGATTGTAGGCTTCGGCTTGAACGACATCGAGCACGACGTGAGTTGGGATAGCATCGCTGTCCATCTCGTGCTTGTCAACTTTGAAGCCATTCTCGATGCGCTGCTTAAAGCGCATGGCATCCAGAAGGCCAATAGTGGTCATAGCCCGCTCATTGTCCAGCCCCACTTCGCCAGGGCGTGGGGCGGTGTTGAATAGCCCAATGCGCGTATTGGCTTGGGTTTCCAGCACGACCACCCGCTGCGTGCCTAGCTCCGGGAAGGTGATTGGGGTATCCGCCACTTGCGTAATGTGAGTGACTTGCTCTTCTTTGCCAATGATCACTTCACCTTCCAGAGGGACAAAGGCCTCTGGCGGCACCGCCTCTAGCAGGTGACGATTGGGAGAGGTGGCTTTGACCCAGGTCAGCGCAGTGATGTCTTGTTCCTCCAACCACTTCAACAAGTCGGCATCCCAGCCTTCGCGGTCAAAGGCCAACTTGCGAATCCGGTCGGCCGGTGGCAATACGGCATTGACTTGGCTCACCATCGTCTGCAACGTTTCCGCAAACGTCAGGCTGGTCGGCCCATACACGCTGAAAGAGGCCAAGCCATTGGCCAGGCTGAAGCGTTTGACGGCTTTGACGCTTTTCTCTTTGGTGCCATGCTTGGTTTTGCCAATGTCGGCCTGGCCGGTGTATTCGATGACGTGTCCATCATAGTTCCACACCTGCTCCGTCAACAAGCCAGCCTGCGCCCAACCCAACAGCGAATTGAGTTGAGCGGTCTCAATCAGGCCGCCCGTTCGTACCTGGCCCGGCGCATCCAGCGCTTCACCCGGCTGGGCGCTGAGTTCATCTTGCTGAATGACGGCCTTGAGGTAGCGATCCAGTTTATCGCCGTTGGGCCGACGCGGGCTGTCCAGGATAACTCCCAGCGGTTCCTTGGCTTGGTCATCAACGTGCGCCATCCGCAAGACGCCGCTGGCATTCAGCAACGCTAGACTCAAACGTAGTTGTTCATCGGTGTAGCGATCACCCGCCTGAGCAACGCTCAATCCGCTCAGGGCCGTCTGAAAGCCGGTCAGTTGTAGAGGAGGCAGCAGACTCAATAGCAAGGCGGGCTGGCAGGGGATGATTTCTAGCCCCCTTTTTTACCTGCCTCGGCGGGCGGTTCGTTATCTGAGTCTGGTGGGGCGCTATCTATCACACGATGCAAATCCTGCAAGCCGTGCTCTTTGAGCAAGTCGTACACGGTACTGCGATCCAAGCCAAATTCTTGCGCCAAGTCAGTATCACCCCGCTCTGGTTCCAAGGCTTTGGCTCTTAGGATCTGCGCAGCGCGTTCCAGGGTGCGCTTGCGCGGCGCTGTTCCCCAACGCTTGTCAACCACCCCTTCCACCCCCTCCGCTTTCAATCGATCCCACATAGCGTACAGATACGAGCGCGCAAAGCCAAACGCTTCAGCGATGTCTTCAGCCGCATAGCCAGCTTGATACAGACGGTACGTCTCTAGCTTGCGCAGAATCGGATCATCCAAGCCCAGAGCTAGAAAGCTATTCGCATCATTTTTCAGTTGTTCAAGTTCTATCTTTTGTCGCGCTTGTCGCTGACGTTTTGCGTTCATAGATTTGCCTCAGCATCCATAATCTCGGACATGCTCCGCGGATGCTAAGACTCTTATACCACAAATTGTGTCTTGTTGGAAATCCGATGCTTTGGGCGAAAAAACGCCCAAACGGAAAAGTCTAATACGGATAAAATCCTCCAAAATTGCCACTTGACAAAATACTCACTAACGTGTATAATGTCAATTGCGAACAAATGAGCGCAATTAGAATTTACACTGTGCAAACTTTGTCAAGAGGCAAAAATGAACGATCACAGCGCCCAACCCAAAGCATTCTTCCTCTCGCCAGATGGCAACATTTACCCTGATACGCTGATTTGCTCTGGCATCATCCCGGCCGAACTCGGAGGCAGGCCTTGCCCCTACTCGCAGGCCGGTCACATTCCCGATACTGTTCCGCTTGATGCTGCCTCTACTAATTACAGCCTAGACAAGGGTCACCCCGGCGATTTGTGCCCGCCTTGCGTCAAATGCCAACTGGCGCACCTGGGCCATTGGCAAGGCCATCACGGCCAAAACTTTCCTCATGAGCTTTGGCCTTTGCGCTTGTTCAAATGCTACCAGTGGTTTTGGCTGGTTGTGCCCGGCTTGCACGATGCAGACCCAACCAGGCTTGTCCTCAACGGCAATGGGGCGCATTTGCCAGAATAAAAAAGTGCCGGAAGTGCTGTCACACTTCCGGCGGCAGATGGGCGACAATCGTTCCCATCTGTAACCCAATCATAACACGAATAGAAAGGACAATCAAGAAATGAGTAGCACTACCCTGCAACAAGCCGGGCAACTGGCCCGGCAAAAAGCCACGTTTTCCCAAGACCCCCACAAAGCATTAATGTCTCTGACGGCGCTGCTGGCTGAATTCAGGCAATACCTTGAAGCAGAACTGGCTCAAGATGGCATCGGCGGCATTGGCGAGTGCAACCTAAACGCCGCCGCCCTCCTGAGCGACCTGTGCAAGTTCATGGGCCTGGGGCCAGAACAGCGCGCTCGTGTATTGGGGCCGTCTGGCCTGGCCATGCTGGGCGAAACCTGGAAAACCCCCTCGATGCCAGAATGGGCATCCCCAGGCCCATTTGCCATCTGCCGGAATTGTGGGTGGCTCTTCCGGCAGGCAAGCTTGCAACAGCAGAGAGGCCCAAGAAATGACCGAGCGTTTTGAAATTCCAAAAGCGACCTTGCGCAAGATGTATTACGAAGAAGGCATGACCCAGGCCGAAATTGCCGCCCGGCTTGGCTGCCGCCAAGGTGTTGTTCAACTGCGAATGAAAGAGCATGGCCTGGAAACTCGCACTGCCAATGACTACCGGCGCACCGAAATTCCACGCGATGAGCTTTACCACCTGTACGTTGAGCTAGAGATGAGCGCCAAAGTCATAGCTGCTTGTTTGGGCTGCGCCAAGCCCACTGTTCTCCGGCGGCTGCGGGCCTATCACATCCCAATTCGGCCATCTAGCCGGCCCTGGGCGCAGCACGTGCCGCCGGAAGTGTATGCAAGCTGGAGCGCAGATTTGGCCTGGGCGGTTGGCCTGTTTGCCTCCGATGGTGGTTTGCACCGGGGCGATAATGGGATCAGGTTGTGCTCAACAGACTGGGAGCTGATGGAGAATTTTATGGGCTGTATCCAGCTTGATCCGGCAATTGAGCCGCGTCGTCAGCCAGCCACAGCTAACTGGAAGACTCTGTACCGGCTCGATTTTTTTGATGTGGGATTCCGAACTTTTTTAGAAAGCCTTGGGTTGACGCCAAACAAAAGCCTCACTCTTTGCCCGCTTGCCATTCCGAACGAATTTTTTCCAGATTATGCTCGCGGCGCGTGGGATGGCGATGGCACCTGGACTATCAGGCGCAAAACGCAAAAATCTGGCAAAGTGAATGAGTGCCTGTGCGTCAGCCTGAGCTCGTCCAGCCCAGCTTATCTAGAGTGGATGCAAGCAAAAATTGAGCAGCTTGCTGGCCTATATGGTGGCGTCTATGATGTAAACTTGGTCTATACTGGTTCTAAAGCAATAGCATTGGGGCGCTGGTTGTATTATGCGCCAAACTTGCCCGCCCTCTCTCGCAAGCGCGAGATATGGGAGCGGTTCGCAAAACAGCCAAGTGTGGTAAAATAAGCGCACATACAGCGATATCAAAAATACAAGTACAAAAAGTTTTAGAGAAATGAGAACAGTTTTCCCATTTAGTGCCATCATTGGGCAGGAGCGTATGAAGCGCTCTTTGCTCTTGAACGCAGTTTACCCCCAAATCGGGGGCACGTTAATTAGAGGCGAACGTGGCACCGCAAAATCTACCGCCGCCCGCGCGCTGGCGGCGCTGCTGCCAGAAATCGCCGTGGTGGGCGATTGCCAGTTTGGCTGCGATCCAGATAGCCCACTGACATGGTGCACCACCTGCCGAGAGCGCGCCGAGGCAGGCGAAACGCTGCCCATCACCTTCCGGCGACTCCGCTTTGTAGACCTGCCCGTCAGCGCCACCGAAGACCGCGTGGTGGGCACGCTGGATATCGAGCGCGCCATCCAAAAGGGCGAGCGGCGTTTCGAGCCAGGGGTGCTGGCTTCCGCCAATCGCTCGGTGCTGTATGTGGACGAGGTCAATCTGCTAGATGACCACGTGACCGACATCTTGCTCGATAGCGCCGCGATGGGCGTGAACATTGTCGAGCGCGAGGGCATTAGCTTTCAACACCCGGCCCGCTTTATCTTGGTTGGCACCATGAACCCTGAAGAAGGCGATTTGCGCCCCCAGCTCTTGGACCGCTTTGCCCTGTGCGTTGATATGCAAGGCATCCGAGACCCTGCCGCGCGCATGTCCATTATGGAACACAACATTGCTTTCGAGGCCGACCCGGAAGGCTTTCGGGCCGAGTGGGAACCCAGGGAAAGACAGCTTTCGCAAGAAATTGACCAGGCGCGCAAGCTGCTGCCCCAGGTCAAATACACCCAAAGAGACCTGTCTGTGATTGCCACCATGATGAGCGGCATGGGCGTAGATGGCCACCGGGCCGATTTGGTCATCCTCAAAACTGCCCGCGCCCACGCCACCTTGCAGGGCCGCACCAGTCTGACCAACCAAGATATCCTGCTGGCGGCCGAGTTGGCCCTACCCCACCGCCTCAAGCGCGGCCCCCTGCAAGACCGCGAGCTGAACGTTCAAGAATTGGGTGAGCGATTAGAGCAAGCCGCCAACGACTGGGCCGAGCAAGAGGCGCAATCTCAGCCTGCCGAGGGGGCAGAACCCAGCCCGCTCAAAAAAAAACGATAGAGTCGTCCGACCAGTCCGCGCAGCAAAAAGGCACAGATATTAGCTCTAGCCAACCCCTTCAACGCGCCGATAACCTGGGCCAGCAAGACGCCCAGTGGTGGGAAGGGGGAGAACCAACTAATGTAGGAGAGACTTTTGATGTGCGGCGGCTCGATACGCCGCTAGACCGGTTGACGCGCACCTCGCGCATGGGGCGGCGCTCTACCACCAAGACCACCCGCAAACGCGGGCGCTACAGCCAGGCCCGCCCCTCCCCCAATGATGCCAGCGACCTGGCCTTTGATGCCACGCTGCGCGCCGCAGCGCCTTTTCAGCCCAGGCGCGACCGCCACGGTCTGGCCTTTGCGGTGCGCTCGGGCGACTACCAGAAAAAGGTGCGCGTCCGCAAAGCCGCCAACCTCATCTTGTTCGTTGTAGATGCCAGTTGGAGCATGGCCGTGGCCGAGCGCATGCAGGCCACCAAAGGAGCCATCATGTCGCTGCTCACCGACGCCTACCAGCGCCGCGACCGGGTGGGGTTGGTGGTCTTTCAAAAAGACCAGGCCCGCGTGGTCTTGCCGCCCACCAGCAGCGTCGTGCTGGCCCAGCGCGCGCTCAAAGATATTCCCGTGGGCGGCAAAACGCCGCTCAGCGCCGGCCTAGAGTTGGCGCACCGCGTCGTTGACCAGGAAAAACGCCAGCATCCCGAAGTCATGCCTCTGATGATCATATTGACCGACGGCGCCGGCAACGTTTCGATGGGTGGCCTGCCCGCGCAGGAAGAAGCCTATCACATTGCCGAAACCATCGCTGCCGAAAAAATACGCGCCGTGGTCATCAACATGGAGCACGTCGCCTTTGATCAGGGCCTGGCCGCCGAGTTGGCCGTTCACTTGGGCGCGCCATGCTACACATTGCGTGAGCTGAAAGCCGAGTCGCTATACAAGACCGTCAGAGACGAGCTGCACAGCGGAGGATAGAGTCCTCAATGAAAGTTTTCTCTTTGCTGTTTGCGTTTTGCAAACAAGCCAAGAAGGGATGGGCGGCAGTTGGTTTTGTCGGGGTGATGGCGCTGGCTTACTTTGTCCAGGCCGTGCTTGTTCCCCAGGCGCTAGGCACTGGACTCACATCGGTGGGACCAATCTACTCTGGCCCCGAGTTGGATTACCAACCCTCCATCATCCGCAAAACCGATGGGCAATTGATGGTCGTGTTTGAGCGAATCAGACTGGCGGATTTCTATGGCGATTTGTATGTCACTTTTTCCAGCGACGGTGGCGCAAGCTGGACTGCCCCCCATGCAATCATCACCGACACTCTTTTGAACGAGCGTCATCCCGCGCTCGTTCAACTGGCTCCCGATTCCTTTGTCTTGTTTTACCTGGTAGGAGACAGCGGTGGCTATCGCATCCACCGCGCCACATCTATCGCTGGCGTCAGTTGGGCAACTCACGGCGCTATTGACCTGGGGTGGTCGACTACAGGAGAGATCAACCCCGCCGTCATTCGTCAGGCCGATGGCGCCTTGACAATGACCTACCATCGTTTGTCTGGCCCCAGCTATATCGCCCAATCTGCCGATGATGGCGTAACGTGGGACCATCTCAAAACCCAGGTCAGCAACGGCAATGCCCAACTTCCCCGTCTTGCCAGGCGAGAGAGCGATGGGCTTTACCTGGTCACCTACCAGGTTGGCGGATCCGATCTGGATATGTATGCCAAGGCCTCAACTGATCCCTACAACTGGAATGTTGCTCAAGTTCCACTCTCTACCAGCATCAATAGCCATGATTCTCAGCCGATAGTCTTGGAAGATGGCACTTTTCTGGTCGTCTATGCCATGACACCGGTATCTTATTTTGATCTCTTTTACCAAACCAGCCGCGATGGCATCAATTGGTCGCCGCAAGTGCAGGTGACAAAAGACCCAACCCACTATGATACCCAACCCCACCCTTTGCTGCATGGCGCGCCAGGGCACATTATCCTCGTCTGGTCGCACCAACTAGGTAGCACCCCCTACCAGGATCACGACGTTTATATCAACACCGATCTCATTATCCCACCCGATTTGAGCGCCTCGCGCAAGGTTGTCGAGCCTGCTATCACCCAGCCAGATGGAGTGTTGACATACACCCTGAACCTTTTAAATGACGGGCTTGCTCCTACCCTTGCGCAGTTGGCCGATCCTATCCCGCAGGGATCTGCTTTTTCTGGCGGCCTGTGGGCGAGCAGTGGCCGGTATGGCTACGAACCGGCCAGCAAAACGATTACATGGACAGGGACGATTTCAAGCAGCGGGCAGGTCACGCTTACTTTTCAGATAAGCGCCCTGTTGAGCTTGTCGGATGGCGATAGAGTGACCAACACTGCTTGGCTGACCGATGGAGTGAATACCTCTCATGCGTTGGTGGCAGCCGCCAGGGTCGACGCCTTGCCCCCCATCTCGACTATCCAAAATCCCGTCAATGGGCAAATCATCAGCAGCACGGATTGCCTTGCCAGCGGCTCTGCCACCGATACAGTCATCGGCGTGGAGCAGGTCTTGGTCAGCGCCGACGGCGGCCCTTGGCTGCCTGCCAGCGGGCGCGAGTCGTGGACGTTCCAGTGGAACGGTCTGGATGATGGCCAACATACTCTCCGCAGCCAGGCGGTAGATTGGCTGGGGCATGTAGAACTTTCTGGCTCATGCGTCACTATCACAGTAGATGCTATTGCGCCAGAACTGGTGGCATTTTACCCTGTGAGTGGCTCGGCCAATGTGCCTGTTTCGGCGACGATAGTTCTGACCTTTAGCGAGCCAATTGTAAGCGGCACGCTTGCCTATGCTGTTACGTCCGATCCCGGTGGCTGGCTGGTGCAGTGGAACAGCACACGCACAGTCGCTTTTCTCTCTCATGCTGATTTTTCCCCTGGGCAAACTAGTGTTTTCTCTGTGCTCCAGGCCCGCGACCAGGCAGCAAACTCACTTGCCCCGGTTCAGTGGATATTTACCACGTCCTGTCAGGCTGTGCAGACAATAAACCTGTATGGGCCAAGCTCACTGTGGGCAGCAGAAACAGGAATTTATGTAGCTGCCTATACTCCCCCAACTGCCACACCCCCTGTGACGCTGACGTGGAGCAATGGCACGGTTGGCCCTTCTGCCGCATATAGCTGGACGAACCCCGGTGAATATGTCGTGGTTGTCACAGCAACCAATCTTTGCGCTCAGCTTGCTCAATCTCTGCCGGTGAATGTGCGCATCAGGCCGTTGCTGGTTTATTTGCCGCTGATACTGTCAGAACCATAGGCTCCCTCAGAAAACTGGCGCGCATGCCAGCCTCAAAACCTGTAGAACGGCATCCCCATGCCGTTCGCTGACGCATAGGAATGCGCCAGCTATGGGATTTTGAGTGTTCTTTGTGGACAGGTTGAGAGTGCGGCACGTATGATGTTTGAATGGCAACCGAGCGGCTTTTTGATTTGGCTTTTGGGCGCAAGTGCGTTACAATACTCGTTTGCCAATAATTGGAATTGTTCGTTTGAATAGGTTGGTCCGGTGAGCACATTGAGTTGGGCATACATCATCATTGGTGCGCTGGCCATAGCCGCGACATTTGTGATATTCCTTTTCCGGCAGCGCAGCCGGCGGGCTTTGGTCCGCCGCGTGCAGGAATTGGAAGCGCTGGCCGATGCTGGCCGGGCGCTCTCGGTGGCCGAGCTGGATGAAGACGCGCTGTGCGAACTTGTCTTTGACCAGGCTAGCAAAATTGTAGACACTTCGTCATTTCAGTTGGGCCTGTTCGAGGGCAATTACTACCACATCAAGCTGTGGCATTCAGATGGCCTCCGCCGCAAGCCGGAGCAATTTGACCTCAGCGATGGCGAGGGCATTGTGGGCTGGATGCGGCGCACCAAGCAGCCCTTGTTGGTGCGTGATTTCGAGCGCGAGGCCGGCAGCCTGCCGTCCCATCCTCGCTATGTCAGCCCCAATCCTCCACGCTCGGCTGTGTTTGTTCCCATGCTGGCCGGCACCGAGGCCATTGGCGCGCTAGCCATCAATAGCGATTTCCCCGCCGCGTTTTCCGAGACGCACATTCGGCTGCTTTCAATCATTGCCAACCAGGCTGCTTCGGCTATTGTCCGCGCCCGCATGCTGGAAACCGAGCGGCGGCGCGTCAAACAGCTTTCGCTGATTGCCCAGGTGGGCCGCCAGGTGGCCGCCATTTTCGAGCTAGATGTGCTGTTTACGCGCGTCGTCGAATTGATCCGCGATACGTTTGGCTATTATCACGTGGGCTTGTGCGTGCCCGACCCAGATGGCGAGGAGATTGTTTTCAAGGCCAGCACGCACGCCACAATGCTTGGTCTGCGGTGCAAGCTTGGAGACGGCATTATCGGGCAGGTGGCGCAAACAGGTGAGCCGCTGCTGGTCAACAATGTCACCCAGGACGAGCGTTATGTCTCGTTGAGCGCCCTGCCAGAAACTTTTTCCGAACTGACCGTGCCGCTCAAGTTTGGCGGCAAGATTTTGGGCGTGCTCGATGTGCAAAGCACGCACGCGCAAACATTGGGCGAAGACGATTTGTTTGTTTTGCAAATGCTCGCCGACCAGGTGGCTATAGCCATACACGAGGCCGGCTTGTACCAGGCGGAGCGCCGGCGCTTTCAACAATTGCAAGTGGTGGGCGAGGTGGGGCGCGCCATCATCTCTAATCTTAATTTGAATGAACTGATGGACGAGGTGGTGACGCTAGTGCAGGGACGCTTTGGCCATTTGCATGTGGGCTTGTTTTTGGTTGAGGACGATCTGGCCGAGTTTCGCGCCGGGGCCGGCGCGAAACTTGAAGATTGGACCCGCCTGGGACGGCAGTTGGCCATTGATGGTCCTGGGCTGATTGCAGAGGCTGCGCGCACAGGCGAAACGGTCTTGTGCAACGATGTGACTACCAATCCACATTACCTGAAAGGCATTGAAAACACCCGCGCAGAACTGGCCGTACCGCTGCGGGCCGGCGACAGCGTCATTGCCGTATTGGATGTGCAAAGTGACCGAATGAATGCGTTTGATGAGAGCGATTTGTTCAGCTTGCAAACTTTGGGTGATGCGGTGGCGGTGGGAATACGCAACGCTACCCTGTATGCTTCCGAGCGCAAGCGCCGCCGCGTGGCCGATGCACTCCGCGAAAGTGTCAGCGTGTTGGCCTCTACGCTCGATCTGGATACGGTGCTTGACCGCATCTTGGAAAGTCTGTCGCGGGTGATCAAGTATGATGCTGTGGCAGTCTTGCTGCTGAGTGAAAAAGACTCTGACTTGGGCACATTGACGGTGCGAGCCGCGCGTGGCTTGCCCCAGGTCGTCAGCACTTTGGGCCAGCGCATTCCGGTAAAAGAAAATGGCCGTTTTGTCCGCCTGCGTGACCTGCGCGGCCCTTTGATTTTCAGCGAGCACGACCCGGCGGGCAATTATCACGAATTAATCAATCTGCCCCAAAATCACTCGTGCCTGGGCGCGCCGCTCATCGCGCGCGACGTGCTGATCGGCTCGCTGTCGGTCGAGCGAATCAAGCCGAATGCCTACAAGCAGGAAGACGTGGAAATTGTCACCGCGCTGGCCAGCCAGGCGGCCTTGGCCATCAGCAATGCGCGCCTGTACGAAGCCGAGCGCGAGCAGGCGTGGATCTCTACCGCATTGTTGCAAGTGGCCGAGGCCACTACCCGCGCCGAAAATGTGGACGAGGTGCTGTCGACGGTGGTGCGCATCACGCCAATGTTGGCCGGGGTAGACCGCTGCGGCATTTTGTTGTGGGATGAAGCCGGGGGGGTGTTTCGCGGCTCGCACATTTACGGCTCGCCCAAAGACGAGGCCAGCCGGTTCGCCGATTGGCAGGTGAGCCCCCAAGATTGGTGGGAATTGGACGAGCTGCGCGAAACCCTGGAGCCTATCCAAATTGATGCGCCCGATGATCACCTGAGCGCTGTGTTTGGCTCGGCCCACTCGCTGATGCTGCCCCTGGTTTCGCGCGGCCAGTTGGCTGGTGTGATGCTGGTAGGCGCTGCCGATTGTGCTGCCTTTGACGCGCGCCGCGTGCCCATGCTCAGCGGCATTGTCAACCAGGCCGCGTTGGCCATTGAAACGTCGCAACTGGCCGCCGCGCAACGCGAAGAAGCATGGGTGAATATGGCCCTCCTTCAGGTCGCTGAGGCGGTCGGCAGCCAGGTCGAGTTGACTGAAGTGCTCACCACCATAGTTCGCTTGACGCCGCTTTTGGTGGGTATAGAAGCTTGCATGATCTTTTTGTGGGACGATGCGACTTTTGTGTATACCCCAGGCGCAGCGTATGGCTTGCCCCGCGACAAGTTGGCTGCTTTTTATACGCTGCGTGTGCCAGGCGTAGAGTGGCCGCTTGATCGAACTGATATTTCCGAACGAACCTTGCCTGCCTCCAGCTTGCCAAACAGCGTTGTGCGGACCTTGGACTTGCAAGCGCCGCTGGCCATATCAATCCGAGCCAAAGGCAGCGTGGTAGGGGTGATGATTATAGAAGGAGCGCCGCCCTCGCTGGCTCAACCCGGCCGGCCGGCCAGCATTCTTTCGGGCATTGCCCACCAGGCGGCCATTGCCATAGAAAACGTCAGCCTGATTCGCCAGTTGGCCGCGCGCGAACGGCTGGAGCAAGAAGTCAAGCTGGCGCGCGAAATTCAAAAGAGTTTTTTGCCCAAGTGTTGCCCCGAGGTGCCCGGCTGGGAGATTGATTCTTTTTGGCAGGCGGCTCGCCAGGTGGGCGGTGATTTCTACGACTTTATCCCGCTGCTGCGCGACCATCATGCCCTGGTCATTGCCGATGTGGCCGACAAGGGAGTGGGGGCGGCTCTGTTCATGGCCTTGTGCCGCACGCTGGTTCGCAGCACCACCATAGGCGGGCACCGCACCCCGGCCGAGGCTCTGATGCGCACCAACGAGTTCATCTTGTCCGATGCCCCCTCTGACCTTTTCGTCACCATCTTTATGGCCGACCTTTCGCCTGTGGGCAAAGTGACCTATGCCAATGCCGGGCACAACCCGCCGATGATTGTGCGGAACGGCAAGAGTGGAGCAGTAGAATACCTCACTGCGCATGGCATGGCCCTGGGGCTGCTGGACCACGTGCAGCTTGACAACCATGCCACCCGGCTGGAAACGGGCGACGTGTTGGTGTTGTACACCGACGGTGTGACCGATGCGCTCAACGCTCACGGCGATGAATTTGGCCTGGAACGGCTGGAAACATGTGTCAAACGGCACATCGAGAGCAGTGTGCACGATATTGTCGGCGCCATCCAAGACGATATACGAAACTTTGTGGGCGACGAGCCACCCTTCGATGACCTCACCTTGGTGGTGGCCAAGCGGGTTGCGTGATAATTTCAAATTGCAGATTCAAAATTCAGTGCGCTTGTATAAACTCGCTTGGATCCAAATACCCCCACACTTCCGGCCTTGCTCTCTCTGGATCGTCGTCCCACGTATAACCCACCCCTGCTGCATGATCGTTGCAGCCCTCGCCGGCTGAGCCGGCCGGAAAGAGTTCGCTTCCATCGCCAAAGGCGCGAACTTCCCAGTGCAGATGGCTGTTATAGCTCCGGTTGTGGATGCGGCCAATGACCTGCCCCAATTGCACCGCCTGGCCTGTGCTCACCTGCAAGTCGGCAACGTGCCAATAGGCCGACCAAATATGCGTATCGTCAGGCAGTATATGTTCGATGATGAGCACAAAGCCGTCGCTCCCCAACGATTCTTGCCACGTCACCACCCCGTTGGCAATGGCGCATACGGGCGCTCCGGCTCCCCGGCTGCCATTGGCTATGTCACCCGCCTCGTGAAAGAACCAATCCTCGCCCGCGTGATACAATTCGTCAAAAGGCACCTTGTTCCCATCCTCGTCAATAAAGCATTTGCCGTCTTGGCCCACACCTGGGTTTTGCGCGCCGAAACGCGTATCAACCGGCTGCGGCCCAGATTGAAAAGGCAGATATGGCCCATAGTGGCTTGGATCTAGAGGAAAATCAAAGTCGGCGGCAGGTTCGGGAGTTTGCGGAGCAACCGCAGAGGGCAGAATGCCCGCCGGCGAAAAGTTGGGCCGGCAAGCTGCCAGCAGCCATAGTGCAATGGCAAACCACACCCATCGCCTGGCGGCAGGGTGGTGATGGGCGCGCAATTTATTCACCTCGCAAAACCAGGCTCACGATAACTGGCCGGTGGTCAGATTGACCATCCCACAGGCCAACCCTGGCCGATTTGGCTTGCCAATGGCGAGAGTGAAAGACATAGTCAATTCTCAGCAGCCAGGGCAGCAAGTAAACGTCGCCGATTTTGAATTGATGGTGCAAGAACAGAGCGGTCATGGTATGCCCCGGCCCCCAGCCCGCTTCACGCCAGGCATCCGTCAAGTGGCGGGTCATAATGGCATAGGCCGTGCTTTGATCGCCGGCGTTAAAATCGCCCACGGCCACCAGCGGCCCGGTGTGCGCGCTGGCATAATCTGCAATGGCCTGCGCTTCTTGCTCTCGCTCGCGCACCGACCAATCAATGATGGCCAGCGAAGAGCGTGGATCGAGGTTAGGGATGGTGGTGGGCACGGTGTGAAAGTGAACCAGACCTACCCGGCTTGAGCCGAATTCCAGCGTAAGCACTTGTGGCGTGCCAACCCAGTTTCCGGGCAGTTTTTCTCCGCTCAGTTCGAGTGGATAACGGCTGATCGTGCCCATGCCTGTCACCCCTGCCTGCGGGTCGAGCACTTGGTAAGGATAGTCGCTCGCCAACTCGCTGCGTATGGCGTCGGCTGCTGCGGGGTTGAGCTCTTGGATCGCCACCACATCGGCCTGTGCAGAGCGGATGGCGGCAATCACTCTCTGTGAGTCTTTGGTCGTGCCAAGCATGTTGTACGACATGACGGTGAGCGTTTTGCCTTGCGCTTGCGTGGGCCATTGGGGCAAGAATAATTCGCCGTATAAATATGCCCCCAACGCCAGCGCCAGCCCCAGGCCAATCCACGTTTCGCGCCGCCGCGCGATCAGGGCCATTAGCAGCACGGCCGGCAGCGCCCAGACAAGATATTCCACAAATGAGCTAATGATAAAGAGCCAGCCCCAGCGGTCGCCAAAAAGCGCGTGCAAGACGGCCCAGCCGAACAAGAGCGTCAAGTAGACCCGCACCAATGAGACCATGCGGGCAGCCACCCATGCGCGTGCCAAGGCGGCCCGGTTTGTGAGTGAAATGAGTTTTGGATTCATCTCAAAATCCATATAGCTACCGTATCCCCATACGGTAGCGGCAGGCTAGAATTTGCCCAGCACGCGCGCGCCGCCCAAAAGGAGGCTGATGGCTACACTTGCCCCGGCCAAAGCAAACCAAAAGATGGGCCAAAAATTTTCTGTGCTAGCCCACTGGCCGGCCCCATCTACCTCAAGCGGCAGCTTGAGCGGCAGCGAGTCAACCAACATAGACACCTTGGGGTTTGACGGCAGATACAAAACCGGCTCGTTCGCCTCATCGCCGATTCGCCCGGTGGACAAAGACCTGGATGAGCCTGTGTAAATCATTCCCTCCTTGGTGTGGAATTCGTAAGTATACTTGATGACGGGCTGACCGTTCACGCGCGTGCTTGTCCTTTGCTGCGAAAGCGTTCGAGCGCCGGTCACCTCGCCATACACCAGCAAGAGCACTTGTTTCACTCCGCTGATACAAGCCAAGATGAACATGATAGAACCCTGGATTGGAAAGATAATCATCACAAGCATTGCCCACAGCGGCAACATAGATAGGCGCGTATTTTCCAGGCGGGCTACGGTGGGTTTATCGGGCAAATACCACACCCGAACCTGCTCACCTTCAGACCACACCTGCCCCGCCGAATAACTGCGCCCGCTGACGATTTTTTCGTCCAGTGTTCTAAAAGTAAAGCGATATTCGTAAACTTGCTTGTCATTTTCCTCAACACTGATTCCAATGACCTTGTTCACCGTGGCCTGGGCCGTCGCAGTAGAGCGGGACAACCGCCATTCGTCGAGAGGATACAAATTCTTGGTGAATAGTAATACGGCGATCATGCTGATAGTAAAAACGAGCGCCCCCACGCTGCCCATTACACCCAACATGGCAGAACATGCCGCCTGCAGCGGAACCAGCCGGGGGGGTGAAGCCAGGTAAGCGATACGGTTAGATAACATTGCTTTGTTTCCCTAGGAGCTTGTCGGAGAGGGCCGTTCGTAGTGCGCGCACTACGAGCCTACCAGCCCGCTCTCCGACAGCCTGCTAGACCCTCATTGTACTTTGGACTGACAGCACAGGCAAGCGCCAGTTTCAGGGGATGAATTGCCCGTCACTTGACAAGTGGCGGGCAATTTGGGCGCTAAAACGCGCGCTGTCAGCCAAATGTCAGTATTTTTTCCTTGACAGGCCAAGTGAGTGATCATATAATTGTCTACAACAATTAGTACAATTCAAGAGTGCCCATGCAGATAAAGATTGATTTCCAAAGCGGTGTGCCTATTTACATCCAGGTGGTTGAGCGAATCAAACACCTGATTGCCACCGGCGAACTCGAGCCGGGCGACCAATTGCCCACAGTGCGCCAACTGGCGCTGGATCTGGTGGTCAACCCCAACACCATCGCGCGCGCCTATACCTTGTTGGACCAGGCTGGGGTTATCTCTACCCAGCAGGGCCGCGGCACCTATGTGCGCGAGCATCCCGACGAGAATGGGCTGGCGCGCATGCGCGAAGAAAAGCTGCGTGGGTTGGCCAGCCAGATGATTGTCGAGGCGCTCAGCCTGGGCTATGAGCTGAGCGAGATTCGCGATGAATTTGAAACTATAGCGCGTCAATGGCGCAAAGAGCGCCGTTGACCACTAGGATGAAAAAAAGGAGGCTAGAATGGCTAGAACACGTAAATCCGAAGGTGCGCAAATACAGATGCAGATCAAACAATTCAACCCGATGTCAATGGCGGTGTTTATCACGCTGTTGATCATATCCATTGTCGCGGCTGTGGTGATGGATTCGTACGAATGGCCGGATTGGGCAATTGGCTTGCAAGTTGTAATAATCAACTTGGTTGGCTTGTACATACTTTTTGCCCTCAAAATTGCTAACCAGTGGGAAAAAGCCATCGTGCTGCGCTTTGGCAAGTTTCGCGGCTTGCAAGGGCCGGGCGCATTTTGGATCATCCCGGTGGTAGATAACATCCCGATGTGGATTGACTTGCGCGTGATGGTGACGCCCTTTGCGGCCGAAAAGACGCTCACCAAAGATACCGTTCCGGTTAATGTGGATGCGGTGCTCTTTTGGGTAGCGTGGGATGCCGAAAAGGCCGCGCTGGAAGTGGAAGATTACCGCGCGGCCATTACCTGGGCAGCCCAGACGGCTCTACGTGATATCATTGGCAAGATGATGCTGGCTGATATCCTGGTGGGGCGCGACATGATTGATCACGAGTTGCAGCACATTATTGACGAGCGCACCACGCCTTGGGGCGTCAGCGTGCAAAGCGTGGAAATCCGCGATATTGTCATCCCTCAAGAATTGGAAGACGCCATGTCTCGCCAGGCGCAGGCCGAGCGCGAGCGCCAGGCGCGTGTGATCTTGGGCGAAAGCGAAAAGCAGATTGCCGAAAGCTTTCGCCAAGCGTCGCTGGCTTATGCCGATAACCCCACTGCGCTGCACCTGCGCGCAATGAACATGCTGTTCGAGGGGTTGAAGGAAAAGGGCGCACTCGTCATTGTGCCTTCCAGCGCGGTAGACACCATGAACCTGGGCGGCATGATGGGCACTGTGTCGGTGGCTTCGCAAGCTTTGCGTGGGCACGAGCAGGAGTAACAGGCTTTACCCTTGCGAAGGTTCAGCTTCGCAAGGGCTATGGGAGATGCGACAATGAAATACTGGGAATATCGTGTGCAAAGCTTTGGCGGAACTTTGAGCGGCCCCAAGGACGAGGCCCTGGAATCCGAGTTGAACGCGCTGGGACAAGAGGGCTGGGAAGTGCTTGCCGTGCGCCCCCACGAAAATAGCAACAAGCTCACCATCTTTTTCAAGCGTCCGCTGGCTGGTACTGAACCTAAACGCGGCAAAAGCTGGGTTGGCTGGTGATTCAATGCTCTATATAACCTTTCCTCTAGCTGCATTAATCGAGTTGTTTGCGCCCGTAATCCTTGCGGCGCTTTTGGCCCGCCGTGCAGGCAAAACGGCCTGGCTGCTGGCAGGCGTAGGTGTGCTTACGTTTATAGCTTCGCAGCTTGTTCACATCCCGCTCAACATAGGCTTGACCAAAATTGGGCTAATCGCCAATGCCCCATCTCTGATTCTTCGCACTGCCATTGTGGCGGGCCTGAGCGCGGGGCTGTGTGAAGAGACGGCGCGCGCCGCAGGCTATTGGCTGCTCAAGCAGCGCGCCCGCACGTGGCAAACTGCACTTGCCTTGGGAGCGGGGCACGGCGGCATCGAAAGCATTCTGGTAGGCGCGGTGGTGCTGCTGACTTTTGTGTACATGGTTTTCATGCGTAATGCCGATTTGTCCACCATGCTGAGCGGAAGCGAGCTGGCTATCGCCCAAGCTCAAATAGCCGATTACTGGAACATGGCCTGGCATATGCCTTTTGCCGGCGCGGTTGAGCGGCTGATCGCCATTACGCTGCACCTCTCGTTGTCGGTATTGGTATTGCAAGCCTTTACCCGGCGAAACGTGCTATACTATGCGGGCGCTGTTCTTTGGCATGCGCTTGTAGATGCGCTGGCCGTGATCTTGATGGCAGCCCAGTGGAATGCTTGGGCTATCGAGGGGGTGTTTGTTATTTTGTCATTTGTCAGTTTGGGCATCATCCTGGTCTTTCGGCACAGTCCGCTCGATTTCAAGCCAGAACCGGCAGTTGCTCTGCCAGCAACAGCCCAGCCAGACTTGTCCCCTATTCAGCTAAAGCAGCGTGACACAACAGACGACCTGCGTGAAAAGCTAGACCGCTCCAGGTTTGATTCTTGATTCATTTTAAATTTGAAATTTTGAATCTGGAATTTGAAGTCTGAAATCTGGGCTCTAAAAATGATCCACATAGACAATCTCACCAAAAAATTCAATGACCTGATGGCCGTAGACAGCCTGACCCTAGAAGTGAAAGAAGGCGAAGTTTTTGGTTTTCTGGGGCCTAATGGCGCGGGCAAGACGACGACGGTTCGTATGCTCACTTGCCTGGTCGGCCCAAGCTGGGGGCATGCCACCGTCAACGGGCTACAGGTGGGCAAGGACGATACCGCCATTCGCCGCTGCGTGGGCATTCTTACGGAAACACCGGGCCTGTATGATCGCCTCAGCGCAGAAAAGAACCTGACCATCTTTGCCCGCTTGTACGAGGTGAGGAATGTATCGAGCCAGGTAGAAAAATACCTGCGCTTGCTGGGTTTGTGGGGACGGCGACATGACCTGGCAGGTAATTTCTCCAAGGGCATGCGGCAAAAACTGGCCATTTGCCGGGCGCTGTTGCACGAACCCAGGGTACTTTTTTTAGACGAGCCGACTTCTGGCCTGGATCCAGAAGCCGCCAAGTTGGTGCGCGATTTTATCGAAGACATCAAAGAGCAAGGCCGCACAATCTTTATATGCACGCACAACCTGGATGAGGCCGACCGGCTGTGCGACCGCATAGGCGTGATGAAACAGCGCTTGCTGACGGTAGATACGCCCGCCAACCTGCGCGCCAGCTTGTTTGGCCGCACAGTTGTTTTTCACTTGCGTCAGGCCGATGAAGCGACTGTGGCAATAGTGCGAGAGTTGCCTTTTGCCAAGACGGTCCAATTGGTTGACGACAAAATCGTGGTGGGGCTAGATGACCCCGAAACACGCAACCCGGCCATTGTGCGGGCGCTGGTCAACGCCGGAGCCGAGGTGCAATTTGTGGGCGAGGTGAAACATTCGCTTGAAGATGTGTATTTGTCTCTGATCAATACGCAGGCTTCTGGGATTTAAAATTTCTGATTTCAAATTCAAGCTTGTGCCCGCTCTATGTGGTCTCAATCTGAAATTTTTAATCTTGAATCTGCAATTTGAAATTGACGGGTGAAAACTGTGGACAAAATCCGAACCATCATAGACAAAGAATGGGCCGAGTTGTTCAAGAATCGCATCGTGCTCTTTACGGTGGCTTTTATGCCGTTGATGTTCACCGCCTTGCCGCTCATCTTTCTTTACGCGATGGGGGCGGAAGCCAACAGTAGCACAACCGTAGGTGACCTGCCGGACCAGTTTAGACAATATTGCCCAGGCACTCTGAGCGATGGTGAGTGCCTTGAGATATTTATGGTCAACCAATTCTTGCTTCTGTTCATGATGATGCCGTTGATTATTCCGGTGGCTATTTCAGCTTACAGCATTGTGGGCGAAAAGACCACCCGCTGCCTGGAACCGCTGCTGGCCACTCCCATTACGACCGTAGAGCTGATTGTGGGCAAGGGGCTGGCGGCGGCAATCCCGGCTGTTTTGGCAACATGGATTGGTTTTCTTATCTTTGCCATTGGCGCTCGCCTGATGGTGACAAATCCCCTGGTCTATTCTCGCTTACTTGACCCCATGTGGCTGGTTGCCATTATCGTCGTTGGCCCGCTGATGGCGGTGGTGGCGATTATGGTTAGCATCATTGTGTCTTCGCGGGTGAGCGACCCGCGTGTGGCCGAGCAAGTCTCGATGGTGGTTATGCTGCCGGTGCTGGGCGTCTTTTTTGGGCAAATGGCGGGTGTGCTCCTGGTCAATATGCAGTTCATGGCGCTGACGGCAGGTGTGCTGACGCTGGTGAATGTTGGGTTGGTCTACATGGGAGTCAAATTGTTCCAGCGCGAAGCTATTTTGACAAAATGGAAGTAGACAGGGTGGCAAGAAGCAAAAGGCAGGGGTAAAATGAAACGTTATAGCCGTTTGATTGGGGCGACCGCGTTAGCACTCGTATTGATGGCGGCGTTGGCCACGTCAACCCAGGCGCATGAAAACACGTCACCGCATCGCGCAATCCCCAACACCCAAGAGAACGAACTGCGCCTTTCACTTCACAAGCAATTTGGCTATGCAATGGGTGGAGAGATTCAAGGCACATTCAAGGTCAGTGCTCAAGGGCCGAGCGATTTGGTGTCGGTGACCTTTGCGCTAAGGGATGAGGCGGGCAAGCTGGGTTCGGTTGTTTTGGGCCAAGTGACCCAGGCGCCTTTTGCGCTCACATTTAATACCGATAAATACCCGCATGGACGCTATGAATTGAACGCCGTCGGTCAAACGGCTGGCGGGCAGAGAATAGAATCGAACGTGCTGCGGGCCGAGTTTGTCTCGGCTGAGGCTGGCTGGCAGTCGGTGGGCAAGATCATCATACCCATTTTTGTGCTCATCGCCGTTGCCATGCTCTTGTCTTCGGTGGTGCCAATGCTGTTTGACCGCGGCGGAAAAAAGGGTTTAGCCGATGATCAGCCATTGGGTGAGCCGCGCAATTATGGTCTGTTGGGTGGCGCGGTTTGCCCCAAGTGCGGGCGGCCGTTTGGCTTGCATCTCTGGGCTTTTCGCATTAGCTTTATGGGCAGGTTTGACCACTGTCCCAATTGCGGCAAGTGGAGTTTTGTGCGCCGCGCCAGCCAGGAAGAATTGGCCGCTGCCGAGGCGGCAGAACTGGGAGCGGCCGCGCCTTCTGTGCCTCAGCCTAGCCCAGAGGAAAAACGCCGCAAGCAAATCCAAGACTCGCGCTACTTTTAACCTGTCGCTAAAAGCTAAGAGTGGTATTTTTGCAAGGCGACCATACACGCTAACGTGTATTACTATCAGGCGGTATATTGCGATCAAACCACGTAACTACTCAGCATCCTGAGCGGAGCGCCGCGCTCCTTCGACTGCGTTTCACTTCGCTCAGGATGCGCGGCGCGTAGTCGAAGGGTGCGGGCTGGGTAGTTACCAAACCACAATGCGAGGGATGAGCGGATTGATGCGCGTGATGACTTCATAATTGATGGTGCCAATCTTGCTGGCCAAGGTTTCGGCAGAAATCACAGCGCTTTCTTGTCTGCCGAGCAGAACCACTTGATCTTCGAGACTGGCCTGGGGAATATGGGTTACGTCAACCATCATCATATTCATGCACACCCGGCCCAGCACCGGCGCGCGTTGGCCGCGCACAAGCACGTAACCTACGCTAGACAGCTTGCGGTCGTAGCCGTCATAATAACCTATCGGCAGCACCGCCAGGCGAATGTCTTGAGTAGCTACATCGGTGCAGCCATAACCAATCGTCTCGCCTGACTTGACGGTTTTGATTTGGGCGATTTTTGTCTTCCAGGTTAAAACCGGGTCGAGCTCATTGAGGGGAATGCCTGCTTGCAAGGCGCTGATTTTTGTTTCTTTAGAGGGCCATAATCCATACAGCCCAATGCCCACCCGCGCCATGTTGAAAAAGGTTTTGGGGAAAAGGATGGCTGCAGCGGTGCAAGCAGTATGTTTGATTGGCACATGGATATTGTTGGCTTCCAGGCTTTGGCATGCTTGCACAAAATTGCTCAACTGGCATTCTGCATAGCGGTGCTCGGTCACATCTTCGATGTTGGCGTAATGGGTAGACAGCCCTTCTAATTTGAGGTGTGGAAATTTTTGTATGGCGCGCGCAAAATTGACCAGATCGTTTATGCGCACCCCCTGGCGATTGGTGCCTGTTTCAACTTTGATGTGGAGATGGGCTTGTTTTTCTTGCTGCTGGGTGATTTGCCCCAGTCGCTCGATGGTTTCATAATTATAGACCGTCAGCCGCACGCCCAGCTCAACGGCCTGCTCCAGCCATGCCAGTGGCACATAGCCCAGCGTGATGAGGGGGGCCTCGATGCCGGCGCTGCGCAGTTGGGCGGCTTCCTGAAGCGAATTGATTGCCAGCCAGTCTGCGCCTGCTTCGAGCACAATGCGCGACACATCTAGCAAGCCGTGTCCATAGGCGTTGGCTTTGACAACCGCGGCCAGCTTGACGACAGGCCCGATATGCGTCTTGAAGCGCCGCACATTGTTGATTAATAATTGGCGATTGATTTCAACCCAGCTCAACAAATTGTTTTGATCCATCGCGGCACAGTATAGGTGATGTACTAGGGCTTGTCAAGCGATTGTCATTCTGGTCAGCCAACTGTCTGTCCCTAATCATACTGCGGCATTTGTGCTTTAGTACAATCAAAAATGGTTAGGTGCGCAGCCAACCCACCTAGACATCTATATGACCCGAAATCTGTATAAATGAGCCAGTTTTTGAACTTGCTATCTGGGGTGCAGTTTCGGGCTTTGCCCGAAACTGCTTCGGGTCGGCGTAGCCGACCCGCCTAGTTTGGACCCGAATAAATGGAGAACGATTTACGTTAACCCAACGGGTTGTTATGAGCCTGTCAATGTTCTGCTTTTAATTTCTCATTTTCTTTCGTGTGGAGAACATTCGATGCCAATCGTGCAAGTTAAAGATCTGACCAAAGTTTACAAAATGGGGCGCAGCGAGGTTCACGCGCTGCGTGGCCTTTGCCTGGAAATTGAAGCGGGCGAGTTTATGGCCATTATGGGCCGCTCAGGCTCTGGCAAGTCAACTCTGCTGAACATGGTGGGCTGCCTGGACCGGCCCACCAGCGGCACGGTGATTATTGACGGGGTAGAGGTTTCCAGCCTTCCCAAAGGCTATTTGCCGCGCATCCGCCGCGAAAAAATAGGCTTTGTCTTTCAGCAATTCAATCTTATCCCTACCCTGACCGCAGTGGAAAACATTATGCTGCCGTTGCGTTATCACCAGATACGCGGAAACAACCGCAAGAAGCGCGCTTTGGCTTTGCTGGAGCAAGTTAACCTGGTTGAGCGGGCCAACCACCGCCCCAACGAGCTTTCAGGCGGCGAGCAGCAGCGCGTTTCGCTGGCCCGCGCCTTGGTGACCCATCCCGCCATTATTTTAGCCGATGAGCCAACGGGCGAGCTAGATACACACTTGGCGGCAGAGATTATTGCGCTGCTTCGCCGGTTTAATCAGGAGACTGGCCAGACTATCATTATTGTCACGCATGACCCGCTGGTGGCCGAATCCACCGACCGAATTGTGCGGATGCTGGATGGACAGGTAGAGAGTGATAAACGCTTGCGATAGCGAAGAAGGATAGAGATGGGCGAAATCTTGCAAAATATGCTGCGCCGTAAGGTGCGCACATTTCTCACAGTCTTTGGCATTGTCATCGGTGTGTTTGCGCTGACGGTGATGGGCAGCATGTCCGAGTATTTCAATACACTGCTGGACAATGCGATGGCCGAGGCGGGCAACACCCTGGGCGTGCAGCCATCGGGCGGGTTTTCTACGGTGCTCAGCGAGGGCATCCGGCGGCGTATTGAGCGCGTGCCTGGCGTCAAGATGGCCATTCCTGCCGTGTATGACAGCCTGGGTGAGCTGGGAACTGTGCAAATGGGGTCAATGGATATGGTGCTTGGCGTGCCGCCAGAGCGCATTGACTATCTCTTTCCCCGCTCTCGCCTAGTGGCCGGTCGTTGGATTGAGCGCGGCGACGATTATCATGCAGTCATTGGCAGCAAGCTCGCTTCCAAGCGAAAGCTCAAGCTGGGCGGCAAGCTAGAGTGGAACGAGCAAGAATTCACTGTGGTGGGCATTCTGGCCGAAACACAAGGCTCGATGGATCAGGTGGCGGTTGTGCCGCTGGATACAGCCCGCCGTGTGCTCAAGCGCCCCGATTGGGTCGCCTCGATTGATGTTGTGCCAGAGCGCACCGATCCAGCCAGTGTGAATGCGCTAGTAAAGCGATTGAACGAGTCTGTGCCTGGGATCAAGGTTCGAACGCCGCAGGAAATCATTGACGAGGTGCGAGCGGGGTTGGTCGTATTCAACGTAATTATGCTGAGCGGTTCGGTTTTAGCCGTCATTGTGGGCGGGTTGGCCGTCATTAACACAATGATTATGAGTGTTTCAGAGCGCACGCGCGAGATTGGCATAAAAAAAGCCGTGGGAGCTAGCGATTGGGATATTGTGCTTGAATATGTGGCCGAGGCGGCTGTTATTGGCTTGCTGGGCGGGGTGGTTGGGTTGGCGCTTGGAACAGGCATGGCAAGTATATTGAATACAACGGCGGCACAGGCGTTGGGAGGGGCAGAGATTTTCACTGTCACCCCTCGCCTGGCCATTACGGCGGTGGTTTTTGCCGTCATCCTGGGTACCATTGCGGGCTTGTACCCAGCCTGGAATGCTGCCCGGCTTGACCCGGTCAAGGCATTGAGAACAGAATAGGGCAAGTGTGGGGTGAAAGAAAAAGATTGCCCTTTCTCTTTTTTATCCATCAGGAGGGTTTTGTGAACAAGAAAGTCGTTATCGGCGGGGTGGTGGCTGTAATTATTATCCTTGTGCTGCTGTGTGTTTTTGGGGGGCAAGCGGCGCAAAAGGCCGCCCAGCAAGCAGCGTTGATGCTTACACCAACGGCGGATCCAGAGGCCGACGCTCCACGCCCCATCACGGCCAAAGGTGTAATCGTTCCAGCGCAGTGGGGCAGTTTGGCGTTTCAGTCAAGTGGGGTGATCAGCGATGTGCTGGTGAATGAGGGTGACCAGGTACAGGCCGGGCAGGTGTTGGCGCGGCTGGACGATACTTTTCTGCAACTGGCGGTGGCTGAGGCTCGCCTGCGGCTGCGGCAGGCCGAGTTAGACCTGGAGCGCGCCAAGCAGCCCGCCGACCCAGCCGAGTTGGCTGCCGCCGAAAAGGCCGTGCTGGCGGCCCAAGTCACCCTGACCAATACACGCGGCTCGTATGCAACCACTGTTGACCAGGCCCAGGTGGCGTTACGCAGCGCGCAATTGGCCTATGACCACGCCGAACGCGATTATAACCACTTGCTTGATATGAAGGGCTGGGGTTATGATGTCGAGGATGTGCTCAAGACTAGCAAGGTGCAGCTAGAAAACGCCCGCACCAACCTGGATATTGCCAAGCGCGATGCCGGCGGCGCATGGGGCCACGTTAACCAATCTACTTTGCAGGCGCAGCAATCGCTGGCCTCTGCCCAGGCCCAGTACAGGGCGCTTGAAAAACAGCCTGACCAAAATAGCGTCAAAGCGGCCCAGTTGGCTGTGGAATCGGCTCAACTGGCGTTGGAGCGCGCCGAGGCTAACCTGGCCGATGCGGTGCTGCGCTCGCCCATCGCAGGAATAGTTGCAGAGGTGAATGTGCGGTCTGGCGAATCGGCAACGCTGGGCGCGGCGGCGGTGGTGCTGGCAGATTTCTCGCACTTGATGGTGGAAACGGTGGATCTGGATGAATGGGGAGCGGCCCACGTCAGGGTGGGACAGACAGTGAATGTAGTGGTCAATGCGCTGGATGACGCCGAGTTTAATGGCATCGTCAGGGCCATCGTCCCCAAAAGCGTCAGTTTGCCCACCGGCGACACCGCCTATACTGTCACCATCGAATTGCAAACGATTGATCCCGGACTGTGGTGGGGAATGACGGTCAAGGTGGTTTTCCCCCGCGAGTAACACGCCCAACACACCGGTTTCTTTGAGAAACCGGTGTGTTTTTTGTTTGGGTTCCCGGTTTCATTGTTGCGCATCACTACATTCTTGACGCTCAACCCAGAGCGTTTTTTTGTTGTAACTGCTCAGCCTAGCCTCCCGCAGGTTACAAAATCAGCTCTGGCAATCCTGGGTGAGTTGCGCTGGCTCATTCAAAAGCGTTCAAACCTGCGGGAGGGTGAGCGGTTTTTGTTTATGGCTTGCGCGTTTAATGCGAGCGTGATAAGATTAGGATACAAGATAGTAACTACTCAGCATCCTGAGCGGAGCGCCGCGCTCCTTCGACTGCGTTTCACTTCGCTCAGGATGCGCGGCGCGTAGCCTGCTCTGTCGGCAGACAGGTCGAAGGGTGCCGGCTGAGTAGTTACACAAGATATACAGTGTAGAGCGCGGGATTAAAAATTCTTGGCTAATGAGGAGGTACCCCCATGGCTGGCCGAATCAAACATTTTTGGGCTGCGTTCAAAGATATCGCGATCATATTTTCCTTTGTGGTTAATTTTGTCCTGGTGTTGGTGCTGTTGATCTTGGCTTTGTTTTTGCTCAAGCCTATCAATGGACAGATTGTCACCCCTTTGTTGGTTAACCTGGACACGGCCTTTATGCACCTGGGCGAGTCGCACATTCAGGATACCATTTACATCAGCCAATCAGTGCCAATCAACTTTACACTGCCCTTGCAAACCGAAACGATGGTGGTCTTGACCCGCCCCGTGCCACTGCAAGTGCCAGCCACCTTTAGCCTGGGGCAATTTGGACAGATTAATGGCACGGTGTCTTTGCAATTGCCGGCGGGCTTGGCTTTGCCCGTCAACCTGGATTTGCAAGTGCCTGTCAACGAGCAAATCGCGGTCAAGTTTGACCAGCCCATTGACATCAAGCTGGGCGACAAGGGGCTTGGCTCTGTGGTGCGTGAACTGCGAGGCGTGCTCAAGCCTTATATCGAATTGGTAAATAAATTGCCCAAGTAGTCTCTGTTTTTCATGGTATAGGAAAGGTAACATCTCAAAATGTGGGGGTAATCCTTGTGATTACCCTGTCTGGGCAGGGCATGCCCTGCCCTCACCCCAGATTATTGAAAAGATACTAGGAAAGTATAAGACTGTCTACCCATAGGGGGCCTTTGGCTCCACCACTGCGAAAGCTTTGCTTTCTTGCTTGACCAGCATTGCCGGAAAGTAGAACGAGCCAACTCCCGTCCTAGAGGCGGGAGTTTTTGTCGCCGGCAGAGATTGTTTCACGTGAAACATTGTGAGGGTTTGGAGGTTGAATGGCTTCTCGCCCGCCCGTGTGCGATTATGAAGGCAGCCGGTATTCGACCGAGTTTTGGACGCGCGACCGGCGCTATGAAGATTTGGCCGAGCGCGTGGCGCTGGGCAAAATTTTGCCGCCCGCAGGCCAGCGCATCATCGAAATTGGCGCGGGCGCTGGCCGGCTGGCCGATCTATACGCCGGCTATGACCAGGTGATTTTGATGGATTATGCCCGCTCTACGCTGCTTGAAGCGCGCCAGCGTTGGGGGCAAGACGGGCGCTTTAGTTTTGTGGCCGCCGATGTTTATCGTTTGCCTTTTGTCCCGGGGGTGTTTGATACGATTGTGATGGTGCGCGTGATGCATCACCTGGCCAATGTGCCCCAGGCGCTGGCTCAAATTGTGCCCACATTGCGCCCGGGGGCGACGTTTGTGCTAGAGTATGCCAACAAGCGCCACCTCAAGGCTATTGCGCGGTGGATGGCCCGCCGCCAAGCGTGGTCGCCGTTTGACGAATCGCCTTTTGAATTTGCCAAACTCAACTTTGATTTTCATCCAAGCTGGATGGCGCGCCGCCTGCGCGAGGCGGGGCTGTCCATCACCCGCGAGTTAGCGGTATCGCATTTTCGCCTGCCATTTCTCAAGCGGCTGCTGCCACCGCACTGGCTGGCGGCAATAGATGGGGTGGTGCAGGGCACTGGCCGCTGGTGGAAATTTTCGCCCAGTATGTTTGTGCAGGCTCGCGCGCCGCACACGACTATCGCTGCCTCGAACAAACAGTTTTTCAAGTGTCCTCTGTGTAACACCTCGCCATTGACCGAAACGCCTGTCTCACTGACTTGCCCCGCCTGCGCCGCAAGCTTTCCTGTGATTGACGGCATTTACGATTTCAAACAGGCGTAAAGAGATTGCTTCGCCTTCGGCTCGCAATGACCAGTACAAGTTTCTGATTTCCAACATAGCACCAGAGGCGAGTTGAATTCTCGCAATGACAACGACGGAGGTTATTCTTTTGCGAACTCCTAACGCGTCGGCTATGCCAGTGGCTAGACAGCAAGCTTTTGGCGCTAGGGTAGATGCCTAGGCCATCAGTACTATTGACAAGCAGCGGCAAATTGAATATAATTAGCCCAGCTAAAAATTAGGAGTACTAATAGTGAGGTCAGCTAAGAGAAACCGGGCGGCGCAAGAAATTGTCGAAATGAGCGGGCTTATCCCATTGGTGCTGCGGGTTTTGGCAAGCGGGATAAAGCCAGCGGGATACGGAATTGTGCCGGGGCACATTCGTTTGCTGGCGCTGTTGGAAAGCGGTCCATGCAACCTGAGCGAGTTGGCTGGGCGCCAGGTGGTGAGCTTGCCCACTATGTCCAATTCTGTTTCAGTGTTGGCGGAACGGGGGTGGGTCAAGCGGACGCGCTCTGCCCACGACCGGCGCATGGTGTGTTTAGAGTTGACACCGGTGGGGCGGGCTGTGCTGGATGAGATCAAGCGGCAGGCGGCTGTTCGTGTGGCAGATTTGCTGGCGCCGCTGTCTGGTGAAGAGTACGAAACGTTGTTGGCCGGGCTGGCGGTCATGCGGCGAGCTTTTGAGCCAATTGTTCGTGTGGCGAAACAGGAGGAAAGATGCAAAGGCGCACTATCGTAATTCTTTTGTTGGTGGCGGTCATCCTTGCGGCGGCGGGCTGGTTTTATTGGTCCAAGTTAAAGACTGACCAGGCGGCTGCCGCCGACGTGGGGCGCGAGGCTGCCGTGCGGCAGGGCACGTTGCTGTCTACCGTCAAGGCTTCGGGCAGCATTGAGCCAGAGTCCCAGGTGTCGCTCAACTTTGGCACGCCGGGGACGGTGGCCGAGGTGAATGTCAAAGTGGGGCAGCTAGTCACGCAGGGCCAGGTATTGGCCAAGCTAGACACGGTTGATCTTGAGTTGGCGGTGGCGCAGGCCGAAAAGGCCTTTATGATTCAACAGGTGAACTATAGTTTGACTGTGGCCGGCCCCAAGCCGGAAGAGTTGGCGGCCGCCCAGGCGCAGCTTTCGAGCGCGCAGGCGCAATATGGCGATATCAAAAAACCCAAGACCGACCAGGTGGCGCAGGCCGAGGCGCAGCTATTGCAGGCGCGCACCCAATACAACGCTGCCGTAGAGGCTCACAACAAGACGATGGAGTGCTACGATGTCCCGCTCGGCGACGGCAGAAAACAAGAGGTGTGCCCAATGCTGGGACCGATTGAAGAAAAGGCCAGGTCGCAGGTGGAAATGGCCCAGGCCTCTTATGAGGCTGCCCAGGCTGCCTACGACCGCATTGCTGGGGGCGCCAGCGGCGCGCAACTCAGCGCGGCCTGGGCGCAGATACAGCAGGCCGAAGCCAGCCTGGCGCGCCTAGCGCCCGATGAAAACCGCGTCAAGATTGCGCACATCCAGGTGGAACAAGCGCAGATCAGTCTTGAGCAGGCCAAGCAGCGACTCAAGAATGCCTCAATCACCGCGCCTTTTGATGGGACGATTTCCGAGGTCAATATTACCCTGGGCGTTTCTGTGGCCACCAGCGGATTGAAGCCAGCGATTGGGTTGGCGGACCTGGCGCGCTTTCACATCACTGTCAACGTGGACGAAATTGACGTGGGCCGTTTGAAGGTTGGCCAGCCGGTTTCGATCACAATTGAGGCGCTGCCGGACAAGGTGATCACCGGCCAGGTGGACCAAATTGCGCCAGTGGCTACTGTTGAGGGGGCGGTGGTGTCTTATAAAGTGACGATTGGGTTGAATCCCACCGATTTGCCTTTGCTGGCCGGCATGAGCGCCAATATTTCCATCGTCACCGAGTCGCGCAGCGACGTGCTGCTGGTGCCTAATTGGGCTATCCGCATTGACCGCGCCACCGGCAAGAGCTATGTCAATCTAAAGCAGGGCAATGCCATCCGCGAGGTAGAGATTGTCACGGGGGCGCGCAGCGAGAACGACAGCGAGGTAATCGAGGGTTTGTCGGAGGGCGATATTGTTGTGACCGGCGGAATAGAGCGATTGACGACTGTGCTTGAATCTATGAATAATCCGTGAGAGGCGATTGATGAGTGAGCCAGTAATCGAGATTGAGAATATTACCAAAACTTATCAGATGGGCGAGGTGCAAGTTCATGCGCTGAATGGCGTCTCACTGACCATTGGCCAGAGCGAGATGGCGGCGATTATGGGGCCATCGGGTTCGGGCAAATCTACCTTGATGAATGTCATCGGCTGCCTGGATCAACCAACCTCAGGGATCTATCGGCTGGATGGCACCGATGTGAGCCAGCTTGATGATAACCGGCTGGCTGAGATTCGCAACCGCAAGATTGGCTTTGTGTTTCAGAACTATAATCTGTTGGCGCGCACCTCGGCGCTGCAAAATGTGGAACTGCCGTTGATCTATGCCGGGAGCAATGACCGCCGCAAGCGGGCGGTGGCTGCCTTGGAGGCGGTAGGCCTGGGCGACCGCCTGCACCACCGGCCTAACGAGCTATCGGGCGGGCAGCAGCAGCGTGTGGCGATTGCGCGCGCGTTGGTGAGCAACCCGGCGCTTATCCTGGCCGACGAGCCAACCGGCAACCTAGACTCGCGCTCTGGCGGCGAGGTGATGTGCATTTTCCAAAAGTTGAGCGCGGAACAGGGCATCACGATTGTGTTTGTGACGCACGATCTGCGCATTGCCCGCCACACCCGCCGCATCATTCACTTGAGCGATGGCGAGGTGGTGAAGGATGAGGTGGTGCCAGAGCAGCTGATAGCTTGCCCGGGGCAGCCGTTGGCAGAATGACGCAGGGGCGGATGAGCAATGGATGAGGTTGGGGGAGGTTGAGGGATGATAGTAGAAAGTATTCGCATCGCTTTGAGGGCGCTGACCGCTAACAAGCTGCGGGCGGTCTTGACCATGCTTGGCATCATCATTGGTGTGGGCGCGGTCATTACGTTGATGTCGGCAGGGGCGGGCGTGCAACTGTATATTGCCGAGAGGTTTCAGGGCATTGGCGCGAATTTGTTGTATGTGATTCCGGGCAGCCTGCAAAACGCGCAGTTTCAACCGCCCGGCGCCAGCAGCGCCGAACTGACCGATGCCGACGCGGTCGCGCTGGCCGACCCC
>JBGSMF010000058.1:0-13469 GCA_041740315.1 Thermoflexales bacterium | reverse complement strand
CTGCTGACAGTGCCCCAGTTGCTGCTGCGGTACACCCGCATGTCATCTTGCTCAAACACGCCTTGGGGCATAGAACTGCCATCCCACACGTCAATATAATCCAGATAGACCCTATTGTTAGAAGAGTTGGGGTTGCGCTGGCCCAATATGGTGAGGGTGAGGGTGTGAACGCTGGCAGACAGGCCGGAATAGTAACGGCTGAGAGTGGCGTCGAGCTTGTCGTAGGTATCAAGGTCATCTTGTTTGACGCCGTCAATCGAGACTCGAACCAGTCCGGCATCTTGCTCGGTGAGCAAGCCCACCCCCACCCATGTGCCGGTGAAGGTGAGGCTGATGGTATGGCTGAGCGTTTCAGAGCGGGCGGCCCAAGCGCTACTGGCTTGAGGCAAAGTGACCAGGCTCCAAGTGGAGGCGGTCTGGCGGAAGGGGACGCCGTTGTAGCGCAGGGCAGGGTCGTCTTCTTCGTAGCGAACGACGCCGGTTCGAACAGGCGGCTGGTAAAAGGGCGGCGCGCCTGGGGTGGTAAAGGCGTCTACTGTAGCGCGCCCGCGATAGGCGCTAACCTGAAAGACGTGCGGGCCATTGGTGAGGCTAAAGGCAAAAGTGCGCGTGATGAGGGTGGAATTGTAGAGGTCAAAATAGCCCTGGCTGACGCCGTCTATGAGCAGCTCGACCTTGTCGCCGCTACTGGTAGCAATGGCGTGGTAGGTAAGCGAGTCGCCTGTAAAGGGGAACCAAGCATTGCTTTGACGGCTGTCGTGATAATAGTACGTGCCGCCGCTGGCGACAGCGTTGCTGGCAGAGCTCCAGTTGTTGCTGCGATAGATGCGCGGGTTATCTTGCTCAAACGTGCCGCTGGGCATGGGGGCGCCGTCCCACACGTCAATGTAATCTACAGATACGTAATTGTTGGAAGAAAAACCATTGTGGCTGCCCAAGACGGTGATTGAAATGGTGTGTGTGCCGCTCATCGGCGCATAGTAATAGCTGGCTAGGTTTTCTGCGCTGCTGTAGGTGTCTATAACCCCCTGGCTTGTGCCGTCAATGAATACCTCGGCATAGCCATAACTATTGTTGGTGACAAAACCCACTCCCACCCATTCGCCGTTAAAAGATGTTGTAACTGTGCTGCCCGCCGTCAGAGAACGGGCCACTGTGCCGGCGCTGGCGCGGGCCAAGGTGACGTTTGTGGCCCACGTGCCGGCATAGACCAGGGTGCTTGTGTTATTTTCCAGCCGGTAAATTCCAGGGTTGGCTTCTGGGCCACGGGGGGCGGCCGGAACTGGCAAGTTGGCTTTCCAATCTGCCTGCTCAAAGCGCGCTTCTCTGGCTTTTTCTCTGCGGTGGCCCGCATTGTCATGGCTAACTGCCAGGCCATAAGCAGTCTGGGCAGATTGGTCAACCGTCAAATCGTGGGGTAGAGCTTGATGGTCATCGTCGCCATCTAGGGCGTCACTCGGATCACTGTGGTTGTACTCAACGTCAATTTGCGCCGATGGCGCAGGAGCGAGCTGCCCGGTGTATGTCTCGGTCTGTTCGCCCATAAAGCCTTTTTGTCGAATGCGGCTGGTGATAATGGTCGTCACCGTCACCGTGCCGGGCGGCACCACAGCAGGTTGAACGGCGCGCGATAGTTGCAGCGCCTGCCCCACGCCCAGGTAAGCGTAAGCGCTGCCATAAGGTATCAGGTTATCGGCTTCATCCAACAGTTCGACGCTGACGGTATACACGCCTTCTGCCCAGCCTGAAGTGTCTATGGTAGCCAGCGTGTAGGTGGCGGCTGCGCCGGTGCGGATGGTCAGGGGGATATCGCTTGTCCAGGTCGGGCTGCCAGTGGGCGCCAGTATCTGCGCGTGCGCGTTGGCCTGTTGATAAATGTTGGCAATATTGGCCACACGGATAGAGAGAGTGGTGGAACTGACGCCTGTTTCTACAAATGAGGGGGTGGGTGTTACGGCCAATATGCGCACAAAGGCATCCACCGCATTCAGCCCGGCGGTGGCCTGCGCCTGGATAAAATCGTCTTCCACCGCTTGAACCTGCGCGCCAAAGCTGCGATAGCTGAATACGGTCGGTGTGATGATCACCGGCAGGCCGGCGGCGTCGCCGGGAGCCAGATTGACGCTCTGGTTGGTCCAGCTTGCCCAGCCGGCTGGCAGGCCGGTCAGCGTCACAGCATAGGTGGTGGTCAGCGTGCCGTGGTTGCGCAGCGTGAGCGTGTAGGGCACAGCTTGGTTGAGCAAAGTGGCCGCCAGGCTGGGCGCAAAAGCTGCCGTCACGTGCCGTTGGGCAATGGTTGTCAAATCATCTTGAAGGGCGGCGATGGGCGCGCAGAAACCGGCCACGGTGGGCGCGGCGGCCAATGCTTCCAGGCCGCTGGTGTCTATTTGAGGATAGTGCGTGTGCAAGTGCGCAATCACATCGTTCAGGGCTGCTACCACCCGGGCTTGCAAAGTGAGGTTGGTTTCATCCAATTCCCACCGGCCCAATTGCAGCGTGAGGTTTTGCAGCAAGGCTGCCAGTTGGGTGTCATCTAATTGCGTTGCGGCGCGGATGGTGTTTTGGGTCTTTAGCACGCATGGCCCGGCAATCCGCACGGCGACATAGTCTGTTTGGGTATAGGCTGTGCCGGGGGCGGGGCTTGCGATGATAATGTTTTCATGGCTGCCTAGCGCCGCGTTGGTGGGCGTAAACACAACTGCCCGCTTGTCGCTCTCGCCGGCTGCCAGAGTGGCGCTGTAGGGAGCAGCGCCCACCCAGGTGGTGATGGGCAAGGTGATGTTGACATCAAACACGCCGGCGGCATTGCCCACGTTGGTCAGGGCCAGGTCAAAGGTGGCTGAAATATTGGGGCTGGCATAGACCAGCGTGGGGTTGGCTTGAAGATAATTGAAGGCGATGGCCGGCATGACAAAGATAGCGCCTTGTTGCTGGCTCAGCGATGGAGCTTGAAGCATCGTCGCCGTGACGGTAAAGGGGTAGGTGGTGGCAGGCGGCAGCGACATTGCCTGCGTTGGCGAGATGTACAGCCCAATTTGCCCTACTCCGCCGGCGGGCAATGAGAGTGTCGTAGTTGGGGCGCATGGCCATGCGCCCGCACATTCGGCGCTGCTCAAGATGAGCCAGTCGAGCGGGAAAGTGGGGTCAATTTGAACAAAGAAAGTGTGCGATGTGGTTGAAGTGTTGGTAATGTTCACGGTATAGGCAGCGCCGGGCACTTGCGCGCGGCCATCGTTGATGTCGCCAGGCAGTGCTTCTGGGTTAATGATTTGGCCCATGGGCACGGTAATGAGCTCGTCGTACTCTACGCTCATCACCATTCCCTGGTAAGCGGTGGTGGTGACGGTATGCACCGCCGAAGCAAACAAGTCAGGGTACTGGCCAGATTGCGCCGTGACCAAAATGGCATAGTCGCTAGACTCTGTGCCCAGCGGCGGCGTGGCGGTGACCAGGCCATTCGCGCCAATCTCCACATTCCAGCCTTGGGGCGCTTGTACGGTTACGGTGTAGGTATCGGTAAAGTTGGCCGAGATGAGGGCGTTAAAGTTGACCGGCGTGTTGGGGTCAACCACAGATGTGGTAGGCGAAACAGCCAGCGTAAAGAACGAGGCATCGCCACTCAACTCAATGTGGTCGGTGGTGGAAGTGGCTTCGGTGATGGTGATGGGGCCGGTATAGCCCGCAATCGCCAGCCCATTGGATGCGTCCACAGGCTGGCCGCCGACGAGGAAGGTGCCAGTGGCCGGGCCGATCATCAGATGGGCATCTTGAGCCTGGCCGGAAAGCGCCGGCGCAAAGTTGGGCGCGGCGGTGTGGCCAGAGCCTGTGATGGTGGTGGTGCTGGTGGTGACGAGCGTGAAATTGCCGGTGTAGACATCTGTGCCGTTGACGGTGACTATCGCGTCGTAGAGGGTGAGGGTATAGGGCTGGGTAGATGTCAGCTTGGCGGTGTAGGTGAGCCAGTTGGTGCCCGCCCCAAGGCCGGGGAGGGCAGGGGCATAAAAGGCTTGTCCTGTTTGGCCACTGGTTGAGGCCGAGCCAGTGAAAGGCTGAGATAGAATAGTTACATTAGATTGAGCTGGTATCACATAGAGGTTTGCATTGGAAACCAATAGCTCTCCGTTGTTGTCAAAGAGAGTGGTGTTTGAGGCCGCAAGTGAGTTAAACTGGAATGGATAGACAGCGGCACCTGGTGCCCAACTGGCTAGTTCAAAGCTGTCGAACGAGACTGCGGCTGTCTCTAAACTGGCAGTTACATCCCTTGTAAAAGTATTGGGAGGGAGAGGCCCTATGGCCTGTTGAATTGGGCCTAGCCCCTGCGTTACAGTGCGAGGGGTTGTTTCTAGATACACGGCTGGCAAAGGCGGGTCTATGAGTGTGTCAATTGTGTTTGCCACAGCGGCGCCAATGGCCCAGCCTGCCATACAAGGTGCTTGGCCGATTCCCCTTCCACCGCAAACCAGATCTGAAGTCCAGGCCAATATTGCTCCAAAAGCATCTAGCCAGATAGCGATAATCGCTATGGTGGTAGAGATCTTTGATGCAAAATTTAGAACGATTTGATAAATCAGCCCAACAACAAATCCGCGCAAGAAACTGGCTAACAAGTAATTGTACTTGGCGCGTTCAGCATAACTGATCGTGCCAGAGCGCAATCCATTTTCCATCATAGATCCCAATTCACCCGTTTCTCGATTGAACTCTAACCAGGCTGTGGTGGTGTCTTGCCCAATCTGCACAGGTTGCTCTGGAACCATAATGACCAAATTGCCTTCGCCTTGGTAGATAGCATTTTGGATGCGTAGCTTGGCTTCGTTCGAGATTTCAAGTTGGGCGAGTTCGTCGAGATTGTCTATACTAATGGCCTTGACCGGAATGCCTGCATCAATGGCGGTTTTTAGAATGTTAAAGGTGGTTTTGACTTGTGCGTTGGGGTTTATGGCTCTCAAGGTGAGATCTTCAATGCCGTTATCTGAGATGCCCTTGAGCATGTTGAGCGAATATGTAATGATTTTGTTTTGGCCCGGACTTGCAATGATTTGGCTAGAGATTTTGTGTAGATCAAACTCGATATTAACCGTGTTGGATATGATTCGCGAATTAACTCCCAAGATATTGGGCGAATTGAGATAGGCCTCCGCCAGGCTGTAGCGGGCAGTGGCATCAAAAACACTGTCGGCGCGGTAAATATAGGTGTATCCAAAATTAGCCAGCGCCACGGGCAACAACTTGGCAATCAGCCTGGTTTGCTGTGCCGCAGTTGCCGGGTCTGTTTGTTGGGTGCTGCTAGTTGGGAAGGTTGCATTCAGGTTGCCAAAAGCCTCTCGCATCTTTTGGCCCTGCTGCAAGGTTACGCTTTGTGGCACACGCCCAGATTGAATGATAAAGGTGAATACATCTAGAACTGTGAACAATGGCTCTCCCGTTGATCCCATTGTGACCGGGGGGAACTGCCCCTGCCGGTTCGCGAAACCGACCCGATCAGCAATCTCTCTTTCTGAATGTTTAATGTTCCCGTCTGCGTCTCGAACATCGAATAGCAGCCACTCGCCGGTCACCATAAAGGTGCCAAATGGAAAATTGGACAACAGTTCTTGAAATGCCTGGCCGACATGGGTTGTTTCAGAATCACCGACAACAAAATACGGGATGTAGGTGTGCTGTACCCAGAAAAACACCATTCCTGTTTGGCTTTCGGTATTTACCAAATGTCCAAACGCAACAGGGTCTCCTGTTAGTTCTACTGTATTAAACGTGTGACTGAGCGGGTACGAATAACTCAACCCATTGTTGCCAGGGGTGAGTGGATGATATTTTTCAATCTTGACCGTCATGGTCACCTTGTGGCGCAGGCTATCTGGCACTTCGGCAATGCGGTCGGTGCCATCGGTGGCCAGGCTGGCGTAAAAAGTTTGGCCGGGCGCGGCGTTGGCAAAAGTTGGGTCGAGGTTAGTCCATCCCAACCCGGGTATGTAGGCCTCTACCCACCAGTGGTCAATCGTTTCTTCCAGCAGTTGCGGGTCGTTGGCCGGGTCGGCTACCTCTGTTCCAGGCGGAATATGGCCGATGACGCTGGTTGGCTCTGGGAACATTGACAAGATCAATTCCTGGGCGCGGGCGGTAGAGAGTGCGCCGTGACGGTAGCGGCTGGGGATGCCGCTGCCGCGCAGCATAGCAATGAGCAAACTGGCCTGGTCCAGGCTGTTGCCGGCCTCGCTCCACAGCGTGCCGCGCGTGCCGCGCAGCGAGCCTTTGTAGCTTTCATAGCCCAGCGAGCGAACGTAGGCAAACATTGGCGCCCAATCGTTGCCCAGTTCGGCGGATTTGGTCACCATGTATTCGTCATAGTAATCGGCGTCCACTGTCCACATCAGCCAATCGCCGATCGGCTCGCCGCCGATGGTTTCGGGCGCGAGCGTGGCCGGCGCGGTAGACGCAAATACAGCGCGCCCCTGGAGCGTGCCCCAAGCCGTTGCGCCTGTATCCAGATCAATAAAGTCAGCAATGCTGGTGGGCACACTGATTTTGAGCGTGGCGGTGATGCTGCCCAGCGGGGGAATGTCGCCCAGGTTCCAGGCGTATTGGGCCTCGCTGTGGTCAGGCATGGGTGACGAAGAAACAAAGGTTGCATAACTGGTCAATGAATCGGCTACCAGCACATTGCGGATAACATTGGGGTCTTTGGAAAAGTCAATCGCTGACACAGCATTAATTGTATCGGTGATGGTGGCCGAAGGCGACAATTGTGGAAGGGGGATGGATGGTGGCTGGTTGTTGCTGACCGTAAACGTAATGACCAGCGTGCCAGAGATGGCATCGGCGGCGCGAAAAGCCGATTGCATCCGCGAGATAGAGATGGGGGCAGCCAGTGAAGCCGCTTCGTTTTGCGCCATCGCCTGCATGGCGCCAACATCCACTAGCATCCCATTCGGCTCGCCATCTGGGCCAAGCGCGCCCATGCCGGTCAACTGTTGGGCCAGCTCGGGCGGCAGGGACGCTTGCAACGCTTGCGCCATCGGTGAATTGGCCCCGCCCATCAATTCGGGGATTGGGTTGACCTCAGGTGAAGCGGCATGCGCCACGCCAACGCCGAACAAGAGCGCCAACGCCGGCGGCGGTGTGAGCGAGAGAGTTAGCGCGATGCAAAGAGCGGCGGCAATAACCTTGTAGAACGTGCTACGAGTAATCATTTTGATGTTTCCTCCCCCTGAGTATGCAAAATGTGGCCATTCATAGCCATATGCTATTGTATCAAGCAACTATCACAAAAACATCACAAAGCGGCGTTTCCGTTGGAGAAATCAAGTGGTTATGGCTGCACAGTTGCAATCAACACATACAGTTTTTTGAGGCAAAAGTATACACTGGCAAAACTAGTGTTTACCCGGGGCAAGGTAGAGTACAATCCTTTTTGTCTCCTCAAACAGCGGCCCTAGACACCTGTGTATAGCCCGAAACTACTTTGGGTCGGCGTAGCCAACCCGCCTAGTTTACAATATTTTTCCTATTTGCGCCAGTTGTTTAATAGGGCGGCATAGAGATGCCGCCCTATTCTCGCGGCGCTTTGCCATCACTGGGCCGGCGACTTTGCGCGTGAACGACCTTCCATGCGCCATCGAGCTTTGCCAGCACGCGCGATTCGTTATGCACTTGGTGCTTTATGCCTGCCTCAGTGGCGATGCTCAACATGAACGTATAGCTGACAATTGCCACGTCGCCATAACGCTGGCAGCGTTTTTCCAACAGGTCATAGCGCCATTTGTCGCCCGCGCTCGACCATGCATTGTCAATCATAAACTTAGAGTCTCAGTAGATCCAATTTTGGGGGCGGCTCCCACGCCGCTCCCAAAATTGGATCTACTGAGTCTAGCCCGTCTTGGCGATGCGGCGTCACCCACCACTCGTACAGCGATAGGTCCTCGGCGGTTGTTTCGGCACAAGTCTTGGAATCGCGGCCAAAGATGCTGTTCAGATTTCGGTGCAGCGCGTCCCAAATTTCTTGTTCGTCATTCATAGCGCGGCTTCCTACCACAACCAAATTTTTCCACGAACCCTCTGCTTGCGCGAGGGCAGGTGACACCAACCTGTCTGCCGCCAGGTAGAGTAACACGAAGGTAAGAATAGAAACCTTTGTGCCCCTTCGTGTCCTTTGTGGACAAAAAAATCTTCGCGGTCGTGCTAGTTTTTTCAGGGTAATACTATGGATTGTTCTTGGCTTTTTCCACCCGCAGCAGCTCGATGGTTTCATAGGCATGGCGCAGGTGTGGAATAACAATGCTGCCGCCGACGATCAAAGCCACGTTGAGCGCGTCGTACAGCTCGCCGTCCGAGTAGCCTTTGCGGACACACTGAATGAGGTGATAGTCAATGCAGTCGTTGCACCGCAGCACGGCCGAGGCAACCAACCCCAACAGCTCTTTGGTCCTGCCTGGCAGCGCTCCATCGTTATAGGCGGCTGTATCAAGGTTAAAGAATCGCTTGATGCCCAAATGATCACTGTCCAAAATTTTCTCGTTCATTTTTTCGCGGTGAGCGCGAAACGCGTCCAATCGTGTTGACATTTAGCCCTCCTGTAAGAGAATTCACCGCAGAGACACAGAGTCTTTTCCCGTATTTCTCAGCGCCCTCTGCGGTTCAAAAATGGCCCATGAACATTAGAGTTTATCGGAAATAACGCAGCCAACGTATCCCCACACCCTGTCTGCGCCAGGCAGGCTGCACTCCCAAAGGGGCCAAGCGCAGCGCAGGTGCAAGCCTGCCCTGGACGGGCAGTCCAGGGTGTGCGTTGGCGGACGGGCATGGGGATGCCCATCCTGCTATTTCCGATAAGGTCTATTTAACACGCAAAAAAGCCTCCCAAGGGGGAGGCTGGTCAAGATTTGGACGCTGGTGTTATCGCCGCCGGAACAGCGCTTGCCCCAAAAGGATCACCCCTAACACAATGGGGATGATGGGCCAGTAGGTGCTCACCAGTTCAGGCCCGCCCAGGAACGAGCCAAAAATGGCAAACATCACCAGGCTCACCAGTATCGTCCACGCGCCGCCGATGATTGCGCCGCGGTCTCTACTCAGCAAGCCCGAGAGGATGATGCCCGCTCCCACAAAGCCCGGGATAAGCGCCCATGCATAGGCCCAGCTTTCCCAATTGTCGGCGCTATTTTGCCAGTAGAGCAGCCCACCTATGCCGCCGACGATGCAGGCCGGCACAGCCAGGCCGGGCGTAAAGGTGATGAGGCCAATGACAAGCAGGCCTGCTCCGATGCCGATGATGGGCAAGGGCCAGGTGGCGGCCCCATAAGCCCAGCCATACAGCGAGGGAACCACCTGCACCGCCAGGAACCATCCGCCGATGCCAATCAACACCAGCGCGGTGGCTATGCTTGATCTTCGCTTAACATCCATTGTATTTCCTTTATTACCGAATCGTCACATCACCCGAGCCGCCGTCTAGCTCGATGATGACATAGTAACCTGTCTGCGTAAAGCCGCTGCTCTCGTAGATGCCTTTGAGCCAGTCGCCGCTTACCCTGGTCAACCCAGGCGCATCCAGCTCGCCCGAGCCGGCCTCGTGCTCGAGGCGCACGGCCACTCCTTCGGGGACATGAACGTCAATATCGCCCGACCCACCCCTTAGCCTGAAGCGATATTGGCCCACTTCGGGCAGCATCAACCTGATTTGCCCCGAGCCGCCGTCTAGCCGGAACGAGCGCAAAGTGAACTGGCGCAGGTCAAATTCGTAATCGCCTGACCCCGTTCCCAGTTTTAGGTCATACTCGACGCGCGGGTTCAAGCCGATGGTCCACTTTTCTTGGGCGCTGCTCCACCATTTAAAAGCGCCATGCTGGCTATCGAGCCGTATTTGCGCCGTGTTGTCGTTGGTAGCAAAGCTTTTGCTCAGGTTTCCGTAATAGCGTATCTCGCCTTCAATCAGGTTGCTGGAATCATCCAGCCCAAGGATATAGCCTTCCCCGCCAGAGAAATCTATCTCCACCTGCGCCTGGCGCGCCTCACCGATAGGATAACTGATGTGTTCGGTTTGCAGTTCGGCTGTTCCCAGGTCGAGCAGCACGGGATAGTTTTGCGCGGCAAACAGCAAGGCCACAATGCCGGCAATGACCAGCAGGGCAAACATCGCGCTGAGGATGCCGCCCAAGATGCTGCGCCGGCCCAGCAAAATATCCAAACCGATGACGATCAGGATGATGGGCCACAGCTTTCCCAGCAGCGGCCACGGGTCGTTGGTGAGGATGCCCAGATTATACAGCAAAAAAATCACTCCCGCCCCAATCAGGATGATGGGCCAAAACAGGCTGGGCCGGGGGGAACGATAATGCATGGATGGTTGATTGTCGCTCATAGTCACCTCAAATTTGCAATTTCAAGTTATCCCAGCTTCGCCGGGATTTTGGCTGCATTACAGCCTCGCGCAAGTTGACGGGCAAGACCAAAAAGTCACCACAGGCCGCGCACGGCCAGCAGCAAGCCAAACAGAAAGAGCGGGATGCCCACCACAGCGCCGACAATCGTGGCTGTGAGCACCACGCCCACAATCATCAACACGATGCCTAGTATCATGGCCGCCAAGCGCCCCGTCACCTCCACAATGCCCACCACCAGCCGCCAGATGGCCCAAAACGGCCACACCAGGCACGAGACGGGTCGTTCTCTTTCAGGCATTTTCCCCTCCATAATCATACATCATCATAGCGCGGCAAGCTACGCGCCGCCTGCGGGCGGTCTGTCTGCCGCTTATCGAACGCATGCGCGTATCTTTTCAAAAAATAGGGGTCAAAAGCACCCTGAGCCTGTCAAAGGGCGCAATTTCGTACTTGCCAATCAGCCTTCGACAGGCTCAGGCTGACTGGCTACCCCGAATTATTGAAAAGATACGCATGCACTGTCTTGTTAAATATACGTAGAGGAGCACAAAGAGTTGCAACCCTATTTTACACCACTTTGCGCTTGCCTATCTTACCTGTTGTTGTTACAATGATGCCACTTGGAGGTTGCATGGAGCACTTTATCGAGATTGAATCGCTCGTGATTGAATTATTGTTGGTGGTGTCGTTGGTGGCCATCGTCGTGCGGCGCTTGCGCATTCCCTACACGGTGGCGCTGGTGTTGGCGGGCCTGTTCATCACCACTCAACAGCCTGTGCATATTGGCTTTTCGTCAGAACTCATCCTGGCGCTTTTTATGCCGCCGCTTTTGTTTGAGGCGGCCTTTCACCTGGACCTGCAACAAGTGCGGCGGAACCTATTGCCCATCATCACCTTGGCTGTGCCGGGGGTGTTGGTGACCACGTTCATCATCGGCGGAATCATCACGGTGGGTACTGGCTTGCCGTGGAAGGTAGCCTTAGTGTTTGGCGCATTGCTGGCCGCCACCGACCCTGTATCGGTGGTGACATTTTTCAAGCAATTGGGAGCGCCGCGCCAATTGGCGGTGATTGTGGAAGGCGAAAGCCTCTTTAATGATGGCACAGCAGTAGTAATCTTTCGCATTGTCACGGCCCTGGCGCTGGGCGGCCAATTTGCCTTGGTCAAGAGCGTGGCCGATTTCCTGTGGTTGGCATTGGGCGGCTTGCTGGTGGGGGGCGTGCTGGGCTGGCTGGTAGCCAAGCTCATTGAGCGGGTTGACGATTACCTGATTGAAATTACGCTCACCACCGTGTTGGCCTATGGCGCATACCTGGTGGCCGAACGGCTCCACGTATCGGGCGTGCTGGCCGTGGTGGCCGCCGGGTTAATCAACGGCAATATCGGCCCGGCCGGCATGTCGCCTACCACCAAGATTGTGATTTTCAACTTTTGGGAATATGTGGCTTTTCTGGTCAGCTCGTTTGTGTTCTTGTTGATTGGCCTGGAAATAGATATCAATCGGCTAATTGTTTATTTTGTCCCCATCTTGTGGGCTGTAGCGGCGGTGTTGGTTAGCCGGGCGGTGGTAGTTTATGGCTTTTCGTGGCTGGTGCACAAAATCAATGCAGAGATGCCCTGGCCTTTTCGGCACGTGTTGTTTTGGAGCGGGCTGCGCGGTTCAATCAGCCTGGCGCTGGTGCTCAGCCTGGGCGTCGAGTTTCCCCAACGCGAGCTGCTGACGGTGATGGCATTTGGGGTGGTTTTATTCACTTTGCTGGTTGAAGGCGCCAGCATGCAATTCTTGCTCAAACGGCTGGGCCTGTTGGGGCGCACCTCGGTGCAGTTAGATTACGAGCACCGGCGGGCGCGCGTGCTGGCCGCCCGCGAAGCGCGCAAGCGGCTGGAGCAACTGCGCGAAGACGGCGCGTTTTCGACGCACACCTGGGAAGAGCTTGTGCCAGAGCTAGAGTATTATGTGCAGCAGGCCGCTCACGATCTGCAAATCCTGGTTCGGCGCGAGCCGGCGCTGAAATCGCGCGAATTGATGCTGGGTCGGCGCGAGATGTTGCTGGCGCAGCGCAGCACCGTCAGCCTTTTGCTGCGTGACGATGCGATCTCTGACGAGGTCTATAGCCAGATGATCGCCGAGATAGACGCGGCGCTGATCGAACTGGAGCGGCAGAGCGAAGAGGTTCCCTCTCCAGAGGCAGATGAATCGGTTGATTGACAAAATTCACTTGACAATCACATTCACCAGCTTGCCCGGCACGTACACCGTCTTGACTATTTGCTTGCCTTTGGTGTGGCGTTGGATGGCCTCGGAAGCCAGCGCCATTTGCACGGCCTTTTCTTCGCTAATATCGGCCGGGGCCTGAATGCGGTCACGCACCTTGCCGTTGATCTGCACCACCAGCGTAATGACCTCGTCGGCGGCGGCCTGCGCATCGTAGGCGGGCCACGGCTGCTGGTGGATGCTACAAGCCTGCCCACGCCGCGCCCACAGCTCTTCGCTAATGTGCGGGCAGACCGGCGCCAGCAGCACCAGCAGGGTGTCAATGGCCTTGTTCCAGGCCGGTGTGCCGTAGACGTCTGTTCGCTTGGCGTCGGCCAACGCGTTGCAAAATTCCATCAACCCCGACACAATCGTGTTAAACTCAAAACCCTCATAGTCGTCGGTCACCCGCTTGATCGTCTTGTGGGTGATCCTTTCTATCGCCCGCGTGTCTCCTTGCTTCTTGCTATCTTCCTGCCCAGTTTCTTCCAGTACCAGGTTCCACACCCGGTTCAGCCAGCGATACATCCCCTCTAGCCCCGTGCTTGACCACGGCCCGCCCTGATCCCAGCGATAGCCGAACATCAAAAAAGCGCGCACGGCATCGGCCCCAAAGCGGGCCACCTGCTCATCGGGCGCAACCACATTGCCGCGGCTTTTGGACATTTTTTCATTGTCTTCGCCCAAGATCATGCCCTGGTTGCGCAATTGTGCCATCGGCTCGTTCAAGTTCACAATGCCCATATCGCGCAGCGCCTTGGTAAAAAAGCGGGTGTAAATCAGGTGCATGGTGGCGTGCTCTATGCCGCCCGTGTAGCAATCTACCGGCAGCCAGT
>JBGSMF010000057.1:0-33475 GCA_041740315.1 Thermoflexales bacterium | reverse complement strand
TGATTGACAACATAGTTTATTCTTGCAGGAAAGTCATTTCCAACCGACAGACATGTCAGCTATGCGCTGTCGGTACTAAGCGACATTCATGTCAGGCATGCGCTGTCGGTTAAGTGTCAGGCATGCGCTGTCGGTTAGCAAGCACCTATCTGGATAAAATGCTGCTGCATTGAATAGAGCACGACAAAAGTGGATGAATCAATATGTTCATTTTAGATGAGGATCAATTCTGCGAGTTTGATCCAGGGAATGCCAGAGAATTTGTTGATTGTTGGTGTAGGCATTATCACGGTGAAGTAAAAGTGTTTGGCAGTAGTGAGAATATTGACTATCTCGGGGAATTGAATCTCGATGGCAAGTTAACTGAACAAAATTTGAAACGGTTGTTGCGTTGGAAAGATCCTAGATGGCTAACTGAAGAGATATCATCAGGTCCGAATAGGGGCGAGAAAAATAAAAGAGCCGAGAATGTTATAAGAGAATTAAAGAGTATCAATGACTTTCGGGCCAAAAAGATAGACAAGCACGAATTTGATAAAAAGGCGATAGAGATTTTTCCCAGTGGACCAGTCTGGCAGATATTGCTATTTCACATTGCCCGCCCGTGGGAGTACCCTTTAGCAGATCAAAACGTCTTCCGGGCCTTCTCGGCGCACAAGAATAAGACCGTGCCGCTAGATTGGGGCGGATACAAGCTTTACATGGATTATTTCTTCACAGTCGCTGGTGCAGCAGGCGTCAAGAGGCCAGAAGGAAATGAATCCAATATCAAAGACATTGTAGCCGAATTGAAGAAGGTTGATAGTGCCCTTTTTGCTTTTGGTCAATTCTTGAGTTCCTACGGACAAAAGAAACAGCCAAAAGATGAAATGCAGACAGAGAAGTAGGAATAGATATGTTTCTTGACCAGGTGCAGATTAATATCAAAGCCGGCGATGGCGGCAATGGCTGCGTGGCCTTTCGGCGGGAAAAATATGTGCCATATGGCGGGCCAAATGGCGGCGACGGCGGGCGGGGCGGCGACGTGCTATTTGTGGCCAGCGCGCAAATGAATACCCTCAACTACTTTCGGCGCCATCGCCGCTTTATGGCAAGCAATGGAGGAAACGGACACGGCAAAGACCAGACCGGCGCCGATGGCCAGATTTGCCGCATCGAGGTGCCGCTGGGCACGCTGGTGTATGACGCCGCCACCGGCCACATTTTGGCCGACCTGGTGAAACCCGGCCAGGAAGCGCGCCTGCTCAAGGGTGGGCGCGGCGGGCGGGGCAATGCCCGTTTTACCACATCAACCAACCAGGCTCCACGCTATGCCGAAAATGGCGAGCCAGGGCCGGCTTTGCAGGTGCAGCTTGAATTGAAGCTGATAGCCGATGTGGGGCTGGTGGGCATGCCCAATGCCGGCAAATCTACGCTGCTGGCCGCCACAACGCGCGCCCAGCCCAAGATTGCCGATTATCCTTTTACGACCCTGGAACCGATGTTGGGCGTTGTTGCCCTGGATAACGAGACCACTTTGGTCATGGCCGATATTCCCGGCCTGATCGAAGGCGCTAGCCAGGGCCGCGGCCTGGGACACGATTTTTTGCGCCACATTGAGCGCTGTCGCGTGCTCGTTCACCTGGTAGATGGGTCTGGTGAGGACCCCCTGAGCAGTTACAAGGCGATTAATGACGAGCTGGCCTTGTTCGGTCATGGCTTGGCAGACAAACCTCAACTAGTGGCCTTTAACAAAATGGATTTGCCCGAGGCCCAGAAGCATTGGCCTGCGTTCAAGCGCACGCTGGAAAAGCACAACATCCAGGTGTTATCATTATCGGCGGCCACCCAAAATGGCACGCGTGATTTGCTCTATCGGGCGGCCCAGATGCTGACCGAACTGCCCCCGGTAGAGTTGGCGCTTGAACAAGTGCCGGTGTTGCGCTTTGAGGAGGAGGAAGCCTTTAGCGTCGTGCGCGAGCGCGGAGGGGCCGAGCCGGTGTGGCGGGTGCGTGGCGCAAAAATCGAAAAGATGGTGGCTATGAGCCGCTTTGATAGCGACGAAGCCTTGCAGCGCTTGCAGCACAGGCTAGAGCGCCTTGGGGTGATAGAGGCGCTGCGGCAAGCCGGTGTGCAAGAAGGCGACACGGTCCTTTTGGCCGATTTTGAAATGGAATGGCACGAGTGATCAAATGGCCGTCAAGACGAATGCCATGCGCGTGCTGGATTCGCACAAGGTCGTTTATAAAACTTGGGACTATTCGCCCGAAATTCACTCGGCAGTAGAAGCCGCTCAGGCAATGGGCGCGCCGGTTGAGTGTGTTTACAAGACGCTTGTTGTGATGCGAGAAGGCTCGCGCGCCAAGCCATTGCTGGTGATGGCGCCTGGCAACTGCAAGCTGGATTTGCGCGCTTTGGCCGGCGCCGCCGGCGATAAGAAACTGCGGATGGCCTCTCAAAAAGAAGCCGAAGCGCTGACGGGGTTAAAGGTGGGCGGCATTGGCGCATTGGCTTTGCTGAACAAGGGCTTTGAACTTTGGCTGGATAGCGCGGCAATGTCACACGAGCGCATTTTTGTTAATGCAGGCCAGCGGGGGGAAAATATCGAGCTGTGTGTGGATGACTTGGTGCGCGTGACAAACGCCAGGCTCTTTTAGGCTATAAATCCGCGCCAGTTTTCAGCGCCTTGCCAAATGTTTGCCGCTAGCAGCCTGCGGAGAGGGCCGTTCGTAGTGCGCGCTTTATCGCGCTGAAGCGCGCACTACGAGCCTACCAGCCCGCTTTCCGACAGCCTGCTAGTGATTCTGAATTCTTTGTGGCTTGGCGCCTTGGTGGTTTGGGTTCTGGCTCAGCCAGGCTAGGGTTTGAAAATTGCAAATTCGCGCTGTGCTTTTTGATATGGATGGTCTGATGATCGACAGCGAGCCGCTGGCCAAAGAGGCCTGGCGGCAGACGGTGGCAGCCTATGGGCACACCATTGATGAATCCATGTTCGGCAAGATGCTGGGCTTGCGCCAGGTAGAGTGTGCGCGGCTGGTGCGCGAGTGGCTGGGCTTGCCTGCAACTCCTGGGGAATTGGGCCGGCGGCGCAATGAGCTATTCTTGGAAATGCTGCCGGGCCGCCTGCGCGCTATGCCGGGTTTGTTCGAGCTGCTCGATTGGCTTGTGGCGCGCGAGTTGCCATGCGCGCTGGTCACTTCGGGGCTGGCAAACTATGTTGACATGGTCATGCGCCAGTTGTCGCTGGAGGGCGCGTTTAGCATTTTGGTGACCGGCCAAGATGTCTTGCATGGCAAGCCTGCGCCCGATTGTTACCTGTTGGCGGCAGAGCGGCTGGCCTTGCGGCCAGGTCATTGCTTGGTGTTGGAAGACGCCCCCAATGGCATTGCGGCAGCCAAGGCAGCCGGAATGATGTGCTGGGCCGTGCCCAACGAGTACACCCGCGCGCTTGACCTTTCGGCGGCAGACAAGGTCTTGCCGTCGCTGCTAGCCGTGAGGGCTGCGCTTGCCAATCGCCCGAATGTTTAAACACTGGAACCTGGCGCATGAACAAGCCTCTTGGCATCCTTGGCGGCACGTTTGACCCCCCCCACCTGGCCCACCTGGTACTGGCCGAGCAGGCCCGCGCCCAACTTGGCCTGGAACGAGTGTTGTTTTGCCCGGTGGGACAGCAGCCGCTCAAGGCAGACTATTCTGTCACCCCGGTCGAACACCGCCTGGCGATGGTGCAGTTGGCCATTGCCGGTCAGCCTCATTTTGAGCTGTCGTTGGTAGATGTAAACCGCCCTGGTCCACATTACACCGGCGATATGTTGGCGCTCTTGCATGCAAATTACGCCAACACTGACTTTAATTTCATCGTGGGCACAGATTCGTTGCGCGATTTTCTGCGCTGGCGCGACCCGGCCCGGATCATCTCGTTGGCGCGTTTGGCTGTGGCGCGCCGCCCTGGCAGCCAGCCTGACATGGCCGAGCTTGATGCGGCTCTGCCTGGCTTGCGGGAGCGCCTTGTTTGGCTCGATACACCGTGGCTGGATATTTCTGCCACCGACATCCGCCGCCGCGTACGGCTAGGGTTGCCCATCCGATACCTGGTTCCGCTGCCGGTTGAAGCGTATATCGAGCAGCACGAGCTGTACACACAACCTTGGCATCCTGGAAATTGAGGCTATGCCAGAGTTGCTCGCTGTCGCTTTGGGTTTTCTGCTTGGTCTCATCGGCATCTGGCTCTGGAAACAGATGGGCCGCGCGCCGAACCGCTTTGTTCGTGGCAGTGGTTCTTGCATCGCCGTTTTGTTGATGATTTTCTCCGCCTTATCTGTTTTGGTGGGCGGCGTTTTATACTGGTATGCGCACCGCCCCCTTCCCCCCAACGCCCGGCAATCACTTTTTGAAGGCGTCGCTTATATTCGCGAGTTTCGCCGCGAGCCTCGCCCGCTTATCATCCACGTGATACTGGTCAATTTAGACACCCCCGGCCTTGATTTTCTGGTCACTCCAGGCGAGGCTGTGCCAAATGGAGAACTGCGAGCGCGCACTACATCTCAATTTTTGGACGAGTTTAATTTCCAACTGGCGATCAATGGTGATTTTTTCACGCCCTGGTATTCACACAACCCGTGGAATTATTACCCTCACGTGGGCGACCCCATCTATGTGAGCGGGTTTGCCGTCTCGAATGGAGATATATACTCTGAGGCCGAGCCGGCGCATCCGACGCTTTACATTTCTCGCCATAACCACCATAATCAGGCTGGGTTTAATGCGCCTGCGGATGGCGTGTATAATGCTATCTCTGGGAGCATGCTTTTCCTGGAGAATGGCCAGGTTCAACCCCTGGTATTTTCTCACGCTTATAACGCTTCGCTCCATCCGCGCACTGCTGTGGCGCTTGACAAGACAATGCGCACGTTGATGCTAGTGGTGGTTGATGGCCGGCAGCCAAATTACAGCGAAGGCGTGACATTGGCCGAATTGGCTGAAATTGTGGCTGAGTATGGAGGAGATACGGCCTTGAATCTGGATGGAGGCGGCTCTAGCACACTGGTTATGGAGGGTGACGCCGGTAAGCCGGTCTTGCTCAATTCGCCTATTGACAATCGCATTCCTGGCCGAGAGCGCCCGGTGGGCAATCATTTGGGTATTTACGCGCCCAAATTGCGTGTCAAGCCGGGCGAATAGGAGCCGGCAGATTGGTATGTAACAAGGAACATTGGAAATGAGCACCAAAATCCTGGTGGTTGACGACAATCCCAACGTCATCTCTTTTGTCCAGCCTGCGCTGGAACGCGAGGGTTACGAGGTCAAGGCAGCCAGTGACGGCGCAGAAGCGCTCTACGAGGCTGAGATTTTTTCCCCCGCCCTCATCATTTTGGATATCGAAATACCCGCGCCCAATGGGCTAGAGGTTTGCCGTCAATTGCGCGAGCGCGGCGACCAGACGCCCATCATCTTTTTGACCGTGCGCGATAGCATCGCCGACCTGGAACACGGCTTTCAGCTTGGGGCCAGTGACTATATGACCAAGCCGTTTGACATCCGCGAGCTCTTGGCCCGGATCAAGGCGCGGCTGCCGCCCGAGCGCCTGGAAATTGATGGACACATTCGCATTGATGCCGCGCGGCGCAAGGTGTGGATTCAGCAGGAGGGCGATTGGCAAGAGGTCAGCCTCACCCCCAAAGAGTTCGACTTGTTGCGTTACCTGGTCTATAATGCCGGGCGAGCCATTGGCAAGACCACGCTGTTGGAACAGGTCTTTGACTTTCCCGATGACCTGGAGACCAAGACGGTCGAAAAGCACATCTGGGCCTTGCGGCAAAAGCTGGAAGCCGATCCCAAAGAACCCCGCTATATTTTGAACGTGCGCGGCGTGGGCTACAAGTTTGAGGACTAGGCCGATGAGCGATGTGATTATTTACTTTGGCCTGCTGGATCTAATCTTGATCGCGGCAGGCGTCATCATCGTGGCTGCCTTGGTTGGCTGGCTAATAGGTCGGCGCAAGCCCTGGCGCAATTTGACCGAGCTTTTGGACGCGTTGCCTGACGGCGTGATGATTGTCCGGGCCGATGGACGCGTGGTTATGGCAAATGCAGAGGCTCGACAGTTGTGGGGCGGGCAATCCCTTGCGCAAAAACTGGGAGGCGACTGGGCCGCCCTTGCAGCGAATGTACTGAGCAGCGGCGCGCACAGTATTCAATGCCTGGAATCGCCGGCAGGAACGAGGCTGGAGGTCAGGGCGGCGGCGCTGCGCTCTGGCCTGGTGCTGTTCCTTCTGCACGACCTTGCCGCCCGGCAACACCAGGAATCCTTTTACCGCAATTTCATCAGCAATGTCTCGCACGAGCTAAAAACTCCACTCACAGTCATCCAGGGACACGTTGCCGCGATGGGCGAACGCCCGACCGACGACGAGCGATGGCAGACTTCGCGGCGAATAGTGGCCGAAGAGGCCGCCCGCCTGACGCAACTGGTGGACAATCTGCTGCTGCTTTCTCGCCTAGAGATGCCGGACTATGCGCTCAACCTGCAGCCGGTGAGCCTGGAAGCGATTGTCGAAGATGCCATCTTGCAGCTGTCTGACCTGGCCGAAGCGCGCGACATCTCGTTGAGCCTGCACTGCGAAGGCAAATTACGGCGCATCATGGCCGACCGCGCCCGGCTGAAACAGGTTTTCATCAACCTGTTGGACAATGCCATCAAGTATAACCGCGAAGGCGGCTCGGCGACGGTGCGGCTCAGCGCCGACAGCGAGCGCATCGCGGCGCAGGTGGCCGATACCGGCGAGGGCATTCCACCCCAAGACTTGACGCACATTTTTGAAAAGCTGTACCGGGTCGAGCGGCGGCGAGGCCGGCCCGTTGAAGGCAGCGGGCTGGGGCTGGCTATCGTCCGGCGCATCGTCGAGCAGCACGGCGGCAGCATCTCGGTAGAGAGCGGTGAAGAGGGAACTTGTTTTACAGTGGTTTTGCCCCAATCAACTCTTCCGCAACGGTAACCTCGCGGTAACCTGGCAGTGAACCTGGCGTAACCTCTCCATCGTATTCTAGTCGCATACTTCTCCAACAAGGAGACATTCGATGAGATATCTTTTTTGCTTGCTCGCCTGCTTGCTGCTGACATCTTGCACGGTGGGCGCTGTCCAACAGAAGGTCATAATTACCGCGCCGCAGCCCTCTGCCATGCCTGCTGCCACGGCTACGTTGATAGATTGCGCCGAAATGACGCCGGTTCCCGACCGCGGCTCGATACTTGCTACGTTTACTCCTTCTTACCCGTGTGAGCTGGAAAACGTTTCAAAGCATGTTGATTTTTGTATGATGCATGCAAGCCCGGAACTTGCCTACCCATGTTCCCAGACAGAATCGGTTGAGGAAACAGTGATGGGCGAGGGGGCCAGTACTCTGCTCATCCAACATGATTATCACTTTTCTGCAGGGTGTTGGCATGGCATAAACTCTGACACACGCTCGCTGCGAGTATGCGATAGAGAGAGCGGAGAGTCCACCATATTTGCCCAGGATGTCTTGGGCGACCCCATCTTGTCGCCAGATGGGAACTGGTTCGCCTTTGTGGCCGCCGAGCCTGGAAGTGATCGCTTCAAGTCCCACCTTTTTTGCGCGCGCTCAGATGGCACCGACCTTGTTCAGCTTGATACCCAGCCTTTTCCACAGCACCAATCGGTTGGAATACAGATTCTCCGATGGTCTGAGGATGGCAAGTGGCTGGAGGTACAAGTGTGGGATGGGCGCGAAGGCGGTTATCATGGCTACCGCATTCGCTCAGATGGCAGTGGAGAGCTTGAAACATTCTCGCCTCAGCCCATTCAAACACCAACGCTAGTTTCTCCCAATGCAACGGCGCCATCGTCTTTGCCTGTGCCCCCAACGGCTCCGCCTATTGCAACTCTTACACCCCTTGCATCGCCGGGTGATGCGCAGATTGTTAGCTTTTATGCCAGCCCCAGCCCGGTTGATCCGACAGGCAGCGTGACCCTCTATTGGCAGGCGCGCGGCGGGAGCAGTGTCTCGATTGATTGGTGGGACAAGCAGATGGACTCGCCAGGGCGTTCCGGGCTGCCGCTGGTAGGGCAATTATCAATCGAGCTTTCAGAGGTCAAGTTCGATGGCGACCAGGTCAATTTCGATATCGGGCTTGAGGGCGCCGATGGCAAGTTGATGATAGACGAAAATGGGTATGCCATTGCCAATAGAATTAGCGTCCCACTCAAGACAGAGATGAAACTGCTTTCATTCACTGCCAGCCCCGACACGATTGATCGCGGTGGAACAGTTACCTTGGCCTGGGACGTGCCCGGCGCCAGCCGGGTGGGCATTTCGCGGTATGGCGCAATTGTCGGCGATTTGGGCCAGGGAGTAAGCGACCTGGCGCCCAGCGGCTCGATGGCGCTGCCGGTTCCGGACGAACACACCACAAGTGTGGCTTTTTTCCTTTCGGCTCATGACGCCAATGGCGTCTCCATTTATAGCCAGCCGGTCACGGTCAACATCCGCTGCCGCTATGATGAACACATCGCTCGCCTTTGTCCCTTGACGCACCAATATGTCCAGGCAGCTTTTCAAGCTTTTGAGAATGGCTTTCTAGTCTGGCGTGGAGACACCCGCGAGATTTACGCGATTTACAACCAGGGCGGACGCGAAATTTTTCCAGACACCTGGAACGAAGGCGACCCGGTCAACATCTCAGAAACGCCCCCGGCGGGCCGATTTGCGCCTGCGCGCGGTTTTGGCAAGCTGTGGTCAACCCAGCCCGGCGTGCGCGAAAAATTGGGTTGGGGCACAGCCCAAGAGGTGGGGTACACCATGCTTGTGGAAACCGTCATCGAAAACACCTCGCGTTACTCGCCCGTTAGCACTTTTTTCAAGCTGCCGGACGAACGCATCGTGCGTTTTTACGGCGGGAATAGTTGGGAACTGTTGCCTTGAGTTCACCGTCAAGATGGCAACTTGAGTTAATCCATAGGACGGCTCTGGCCGTAGGAATTTCCTTTTTCACCACAAAGGGCACAAAGGCACACAAAGGAAAAAGGAAACTTGGTGTCCCTCTCTCCCAACTTTGACTTGCTCTTTATAGGCACGGCTGACGGACGAGTGGTTGCCGTGGATGCGACAATGCTGGCTGAGGGGCAAAAGCCTTGAAGCAATGGAGGAATCTAGATGGGCCGAATGATGTTTGTTAAGTTTGTTACGTTTGTTGTGTTTGTGTTTGTCTGCCTATCGCTGACGGCTTGCACCGTTGGCATAATCAGGCAAGAAACTCGCGTGGATGCAACTAGCACGCCTGCGCCTCTGGTTACGCCTAGCGAGGCAGTTACCTCTACGCCGCTGCCCTCGGTTGCGCCTTCCGCAACGCCGACCGCAGCGCCCGCGCTCGCACCTTCGCCTGTCCCGTCGCGTCCGCCGGCTGCCCGGCCTATCACCGTTCAATATTTCACCGCTGCGCCAGAGATCGTCAATCCCGGCGAGTCCATCGAGTTGATGTGGGAAGCGACTAGCGGACAGGTGACCCTATATCGTTTGGACGATTTGGGGCGCTTGATTTTACCGGCGCATTCTGTTCCGCTCCGAGGAACATTGGTGATGACCACCTCAACCCTGGCGCGCAACCAGGTCAGTTTTGCGCTATTCGCTGCCAACGCTGCCGGGACACAGGCGCAAGCGACGGTCTCGGTCCAGGTGCGCTGTCCAGATACGTGGTTCTTTTCGAATGGACCCGCGACTTGCCCATGGCCGGCGCAAACCGGCATGGCGGCCCTGGAGCATTTTGAGCGCGGGGTGATGATTTGGCTTGAATCGCCCGACCGCATCTATGCACTGTACTCTGACGGTCAAAACCCTGCCTGGGAAATGTGGTCGGATCTTTTTGACGAGGGGGAACCCGAGTCTGACCCTACTTTTAACCCTCCATCTGGTCTGTTCCAACCCATTCGCGGGTTCGGGTTGATCTGGCGGAAATATCTAGGCACGCGCCAACGCCTGGGGTGGGCTACAGATCAAGAGCGTGAAATTCCAGGTGTTTTGCAGTGCGACACAGCCCCTCAGCAAGCCACCTGCTATGTCCGTGGCTCAGACGATACCGTGTACGTGCTGTACCCAGAGCGGTCGCGCTGGTCGGTTTGGGGCCATTAAAAAGGCGACCCGTTAGGGTCGCCTGGTGTCATCACACTACCTTTGTACTGTCACATTAGGCTGATTGTCAAAAGTTTCCCGATTGGCCTTTTGTATGCACAGGTTTTCTAAATTGGACACAGATTTTCACTGATGCAACAGATTTATACGGATTATTTAAAAAATACCCGTGCCAATCCGCGCGTTTCGCGTCCGCGTTGATCCATGTCCTAAAAAAGAGAATTGGAAAACCCTTGTGTCAATCTACTTTTTTTTTGACGGCTGGTTTCTTGGTTTTTTTAGCTACTGGTTTCTTGGCGGGCGGCTTTTTAACCGCCGGTTTGGGTTTTTGGGCCGGCTTTTTCTTGGCGGCTGGCTTTTTCTTGACAGCCGGCTTTTTAGCAGGAGCCTTCTTGGCTGTTGCCTTTTTGACCGTTGGCTTTAGTTTTTTAGCCGCGGGTTTCTTGGCAGCCGGCTTTTTGACAGGCTTGGGGTTTGGCAGCGCCACTTGTATGCCTGCCACCGGCACGCGAATTACCCATTGGCATTGCGGACAATGCTCCAGGTGATATTCGGCCTGCTTTTGGGCTGCCGCCCCCATGGCGGCAGTGAGTTGTTCGGGTGTTAGGCTTGATTTCCAGCCGCAATTTGGGCACTTGATCTCCATAGTATATACTCCTCAAAAGCCGCGCTTTGCCATCACTTTTTTGGTTTTGCTGTTGTTTTAGCGGTCTTTTTTGCTGGTTTCTTGGCCGTTGGCTTTTTGGTCACCGGCTTCTTGGCCTCTGGTTTCTTGGCCTTGGGCTTGCTGGCGGGTTCTTTTTTGGGTGGGGCAGGCGGCTCTTCCTTTGCTGCCTCTGGTTCAGCCGGTTTCCATTCTGGAATTGGATAGTCTGGCGGCAACCCGCGCCGCATATCTCGTATTTGCATCTTGATGACGTGCCGGCATTGAGGACAATTGAGGGCATGATACTCTTCGCTCTTGGCTTGCGCTTCCGATAGGGCCAAAGCGATTCCTTCTCGGCTGAGGGTAAACATCCATCCGCAGCGTTGGCAGCGCACTTGCATCATTGGACTATTGACCTCCTTTCAAGTTAGGGTAGAGCAGTTTTGATTATCAAGCCTATTATATTCCAAACGCCCTAGGATGACAACTGTTTGAGCGGGGTGTATAATGCTTTGGGGATGGCAAATTTCCACGAATGATATCAAAGGGCAGGAGAGAGATGATTTCAATATTCCGATTTGCATTTGTTGTGATATTTCTCATTGCACTGGTTGTGCCATCTGGTTATGCTCACCCCATAGATTTGGAGGGCCAGAGCAAAATTGCTCCGTGGGTCATTGCGCAGACTGCTGATGGCGCACAGGCCGAGTTTTTGGTGGTGCTGGCCGACCAGGCGGATCTACGCGGCGCGCAAACGCTTGCCACCAAGCAGGAAAAGGGGCGCTATGTGCGAGATGCTTTGTGGAACAAGGCGCAAACCACCCAGCCGGCTCTGCTGAATTGGCTGAGGCAGCAGCAGGTTGAATATCGCTCGTTTTACATCGTCAATGCCATTTGGGTCAAGGGCGGGCGCGGGCTTGCCCTGGCGCTGGCTGCGCGGCCCGATGTGGCGCGCGTCGAAGGCAATCCGGAAATTCATAATTTCAAGATTTCAGATTCCAAATTTCAGATTCCAAATTTTGAATTTGAAATCTTGAACGTGGAATCTCCTAACGCTGTTGAACCAGGGGTGGCGTATGTTCACGCGCCAGAGGTGTGGGCGATGGGCTTTATGGGCCAGGGCATTACCATCGGCGGGCAAGATACCGGCTACGATTGGGATCATCCCGCGCTCAAAGCGCAATATCGCGGCTGGGATGGCGCAGCGGCTAGCCACGATTACCACTGGCACGACAGCATTCACTCTGGCGGGGGCAGTTGTGGGGCAGACTCGCTACAGCCATGTGATGATTATGGCCACGGCACTCACACCATGGGCACGGCGGTGGGCAGCGATGGCGGCAGCAATCAAATTGGCATAGCGCCTGGCGCAAAATGGATTGGCTGCCGCAACATGAACGTGGGTTATGGCACACCGGCCACCTACCTGGAGTGTTTCGAATTTTTCCTGGCTCCGTACCCCGTAAGCGGCGCGCCGGCCCAAGGGGACCCAGATAAAGCGCCAGATGTGACGGTTAACTCGTGGACCTGCCCCTCGTCTGAAGGATGTTCGTGGAACACCTTGCAGGCAGCGGTGGATGCGCAGCGCGCCGCCGGGATTATGACGGTAGTATCGGCCGGCAACGCTGGCTCAACGTGCTCGATTATGCAAGACCCGCCGGCCATATATGATGCCGCTTATACGGTGGGCGCGCTTGAGACCGGCACAGATAATATCGCTTCGTTCAGCAGCCGCGGCCCGGTGACGATAGACGGCAGCAATCGCCTCAAGCCGGATATCGTCGCGCCGGGGAAGTATGTTCGCTCCAGCGTGCCGGGCGGGGGATACGCCTCTAATCAGGGCACTTCGATGGCCGGGCCGCACGTGGCCGGCGCGGTGGCCTTGCTGTGGTCGGCCAGCCCCACACTGACCAATCAGATCACACCTACCGAGCAAATCTTGAACAATTCCGCCTTTCACATTTCATCCACAGTGTGCAGCAGCAGCGGCTGGCCGAACAATATCTATGGCTATGGCCGCCTGGATATCAAGGCGGCTTTTGACGCAGTGAAAATGTCCCACTTGTTTTATTTGCCGCTGGTGTGGAAATAACATCTTGTCAATTTTTTTCTTTTCCAACAAAAAAACTCAAAGATCACAAAGGAACACGAAGGGAAACTTGCCTTTTCTTTGTGTCCCTTGTGTACTTGTGGTGAAATCTCCTTGTTGGATTCTGGCTCATCCGATCTAGTCCCTCGGGATCAGTTTGAACAATCGCATCAACCACACCCGCCACCTTAATGCGCGCCACGCCTCAATGGCCAAGAGCTTTTCTTGTTGGCCTGGCTTGTGCGGGCTGTAGCTTTGCGCGCGGTAAATCTGCCCGATTTGTTCGGCGGCCTGCTGGGTTATATGGATATGATTTTGCCAGCGTTTTCGGCGCGCAGGCGCGACAAGCTGTTCCACCTTGTGTTTGAGGGCAGGCACAAATTCATCAGGAGTGTCGCTCTGGCGTGTGTCTACCCCCAGCCAGGCCGCGCGCTGGCGCAGGCGTTGGTAGAGCATAGGTACCAGTTCCTCGGCGGGCAAGGCGGCCAGTTGGCGCTCGCGCCAGAGTTGGCGTGCTATCGCTGCGCCGATGAGGATGACAATGCCACAAACGCCCCATGCCAGCCAGGTCAGCCGTTCGCGCCAGACTTGTGCGGCGCGCACCTGCCTGGCCGAAAGCTCTGTGGTGGGTGTGGGCCGGGGGCGCTCCAATTCAGGCCGTCCGGCCGTGGGCTCAAACTCTACCCACTCGCCACCCAAGTATACCTCGGGCCACGAGTGTGCATCATCCTCCGCAACCAGGTATGCGCCATGTTCGTCATTGTAGCTGCCTCTAGTATAGCCCGAAGCCAGCCGGGCTGGCACACCGACCGAGCGCAACATTATGACCATGGCCGAGGCGTAATAATCGCAATAGCCGCCCGGCGCATCGAACAGAAAATAGTCTACCAGATCGCGGTTTGCGGGCGGCGGCGGAAGGGTAAGCGTGTAGGGGTAGGTGCGCAGAAAGGCCTGCACCTTGATGGCTTTGTCGTAGGGTGTGGCCGCCCCCGCCGTCACCTCGGCCGCCAAGTCGCGCACTCGCTGCGGCAACGTTGCTGGTAGTTGAAGATATAGCGCCAGCTCTGGCGGGTAGCTGCTTGGCTGCTGGCGCGCGAGTTGTTCGTCAATTTGGATGATGCGCGAAACAACGATATAGCGCGAGCGCGCTCCGCGCAGGCCGACCAACTGCTGGCTGGTGTCGTAAAGCGCGGCCAGGCCAGAGCCGGCCAGGGGGTGATTTAGGGCAAAGAGCGTGTCGCCGTGTTGCGCGACAATTTCAAATTGCTGCGTGATGATGCCGCTTGTCAGCAGGGGGAGCACATCTGGCAGGGCGCGAGTGTCCAAGCTGGCATTGTCCCAACCGCGCCCGGTGTAGATAGAGTAGCTGAGGCCGCGCCAACCCGGCTTGCTGGTCTGCAAAGGGAGCGGCACATACTCTGGCGGCGGCGCTTCGCTAATTTTGACCCACATAACTATATCGTCGGCAAGTTGCGGCGGGTCGCTAATGAGCCGGCTGGTGGGCAAAAATGCGCCGCTGCCCGTGCCCAATGGCGCGCCGGGGAGGGTGTGTATGTTGGCCCCGCCCAGCATGCGCTCTGCAAACTGGCGCACCTGGGTGATGGAGGGGTCAACCGTCTTGCGCATCCACTCGATGGTAGTTTGCGAGGTAAACACCGATAAAAGCAGTCCAAGCAAACATGCCAGGGTGGCAATGATCATGCTGCTGCCTATCCATTCGGGCCAAAGGTCGGCGGGATAATCTACCGCGCGCGCGTCCCAGCTTGACTGATGTTTGCTTAGGGCTGTCCAGGCCATTAGAATGACTGACCCGAACAACACCATCACTGCATAAGCCCAGCCCTGACGGGTATAGATTGAATGGATGGTCATGGAAGATAACAGTGGCAGCATGGCCTCCAAGGCCCATCCACTGCTTGCAAATCCTTGCGCGGCGCTATAGCTTGCCCACCAGACCCACAGAGTCACCCATACGGTCACCATCGCTGGATCGTTGACAGCTTGACCGGCCATCAGATCGCTTATCCAGTGGGTCAGCTTTACCAGCGAAACTTGCGCGTGGGTAAAGAGACCGGCAGCAAGCATGGCGATGAGCAGGCCGAGGATTGCGCTGAGAGGCCACCGAATTTTGCGCGAAACCCGCCAGTGGCCCGTGGCCGCGCCAAACATTAAGCCAATCATGGACACAGCCGGCAGCCATATATCGCCGGGCGCCCATTCGGCCTCGATGATTGATAGCGGCAGCAGCATTGCGCAAAGGATGAGCACGCTGGCGGCCAGGCGCTTGCCGGTCTGCATACTCATGGGATATAGTTTCCTTGTGGCGCGGTCATCGCACACCTTCCATAGTGGTGATGACGCGCCCGGTGGCCAGTGTCTTGAATTCCCATCGGCGTGCCTTGCCCAGCACAGGATGGGTGCTAAACAGAGTATCGCAGCGCACACTTTGGCAGACAATGCCTTGTTTGCTGAGCAGTGCGGCCAAAGACTGCGTGGCGGCTTGGCCTTGGGGAGATGGGTCAACCAGAATCACGGCAGCGGCGATTTGCCGCCATGCTAACTGCGCCAGCTCGCTCACCCAGGCCGGGTTGGTAGAAGGAGTGATAATGACGACATTTGTGCCGCTGCGCAACGTCCGGCCAAGCTGTTCCAGCGCAAAAGCCAACGGCATGCTCTGCTCATCTTTTAGCCTGGCTCTGTCGTCTGCGTTGGGCAGGCGGGCCAACTCGCCCAACAGGATCCATAAATGGCCTCTGCCTCGCGCCGGCAGGACGGTGTGTCCGCCTATCTTGTTGGACACCAGTCCCACTGCGCGGCCTTGGCCCAACAGATCGGCGGCCAGCGAGGCCGCCACCAGCACGCCAACTTCTTCCGTAGATGAATCACCCTGGCCGGCTTGAACGTTCGGGTCAGCGTCTATCATCAGCCATACGTTGGCCGAGGCTTCCTGGTCAAAAATTTTAACCACCAATTCGTCGCGGCGGGCAGTGGAAGGCCAGTGGATGTGGCGGAAGGGATCGCTCAATTGATAAGGGCGTATTTGCCCGGCGTTGACGGTGGGCGAAGGCGAAGCACGGTTGATGCGGGCGGCGCCTGGCGCTGCGCCGCGCGGCAGCGGCAGAAGAGGCAACTCGGCAATGGGAGGATAGACCAGCAAAGGGCGGCTGTGCGGGTAATGGATGCGCGCCGAAAATATTCCGAATGGGTCGCCGCTTTCCAGGCTCCAGGGGCCAAGCTGGAATTCGCCTCGGCGAGTGGCAGTGCCAGAGTAGGTCCAGTGGATTTGGGTATTGCCGCCAATAAAACGCACCGAGCCGGCGTTGTAACCAGGCACATTCGATTGATCGGTGATTTCGACCCACAGCGCCGGCAAGAACGAATTGTTCCACAGCAGCAAGTGTTCTTCCATAATATCGCCCGCTTGTATCCAACGGGCTTGAAGCTGCCGGCTGGCGCGGAGGTGCCGGGCCATTTGCTGCACCCAAAGGACGGCGCTGGCTATTATGCTTAGCGCGGCTGTCAAGAGGATGGCCGTCAGGGATGTTGCGCCCGCCAAGTGAATGATCAGGATGGCGACCGCGCAAAAGAGGGGGGTGACATAGCGCAACGTGATTGTGATTTCACAATCGCCATAACGCCCTCGCCAGAGAGGGAGGGGAAGCAAGGCTGACATAAGTTATTGTCCGGGCATTGCCCGAAAAGCCCACTTGGAATTAGAAATTAAATAACTTGCCACAGTGACGCCGAAATACGGGCAAAACGAGCTATAGATGAGCAAGTGTAACTACCCAGCCATACCCTTCGACTACGCAGCGCGCACCCTGAGCGGAGCGCAGCAAAGTCGAAGGGGCGCGCTGCTCCGCTCAGGATGCTGAGTAGTTACGAGCAAGTTATTTAATCCTTAGTCCTTATTCGGCAGGCGCTGTGTCTGCGTTGGTGCGCTGGGCCCTACGCGACTCGGCAGAAGGAGCGGAAGCCGTGGGGGGTGGAGCGCCCTGAGCCAAGACTGTGCCGGCGCAGTACGGGCAAACAGTCCACCGCAAGTTGAGCGCTTTGCCGCAATGGGCACAGGCCCGCTTGAGCTTGGTGTGGCAGGTGGGGCACACGATGAAATCTGGATGCACGCGCCCGCCGCAGCCGGGGCACTCTTCCATTTCTTCAATGCCCTGCAACAAGGCCTCCTCTTCCAGAGATCGCTCGTAGGCTTCGGCCAGCGTTTCGCGCGGGCGCAACATGAAATAAATCAGCAACCCGGGCAGGTTCAAGATGGCCACGACCAGGGTAGCCAGAATTTGCGCAAAAATATCGCGTGTGCGGCTGCGGATATCGCGAAAAGCCCAGATGACCAGGCTTAGCCACAATGCCGCCAAAAAAGCGCCGGTAAAGGCGAGGATAATTAACAGGATATCCACCACTCTTTGCAAAAGCTCGGGTGACACAGTATGCTACTCCTTATGACAGGCTGGTTGCAGGGTTGCATTATACCATTCGGTGTGCTTTAGGGCAAGATACCCTGTAAGGCTGAGTTACCGTATAGCTACTTTCTGTCGAAAGCAGGCTGGCATCCCCATGTCAGCCTATGCCAAGCAACTTGGGCACACCGGCAAAATTGAGGCCTTGCCTGCAACTCGAAATGGCTATTGACATTGGAAAACATATAAACTATACTTTAGATAGCAACGGCTTGATTGCCAGCGAAGAGTGATTAAAAACGCCCGCTCAGGATGGTTCAAGACGCGCGCATATTGTATCTAACCGTTTTCTTGAAGCCCAAAGGGAGGTTCTTATGACAAAGCCATGGCTCAAAAATTATGATAAGGCCGTACCCCATTCGCTAGAACCGTATCCGGCAATTCCTCTGCATGGTCTCTTGGAACAGGCTGCGCGGGAAAACCCCACTAGCCCCGCCATCATTTTCAAACCATCCCACCAGGGATTTGCCGGCAGCTCGATGACCTACCAGGCGTTAAATGATGCGGCTGATCGCTTGGCCGCTGCTCTGGCAGATCTAGGGGTCAAGAAGGGGGACCGGGTGGCAATTTTCATGCCCAACTCGCCCCAATTTGTCATCAGTTACTTTGCTGTTCTCAAAGTTGGCGGCGTGGTCGTGGCAACCAATCCGTTGTATTCCCCGCGCGAGATTGAGCACCAGATGGTTGATAGCGGCGCCCAAGTGATGCTGGTGATGAGCAATTTTTACCTTCGGGTCAAACAAGTTCAGCCCAAAACCAAGCTCAAAACGATTGTTGTCACCAACATCAAGGAGTACATGTCGCCGCTGATCAAGATACTTTTTACGCTGGCCAAAGAAAAGAAAGAGGGCCACAAGCCAGAGCTTGCCCCCGGCGATTTGCTCTTTCAAGATTTGCTCAAGAAATACACTGCGGCCAGTCGGCCCAAGGTAGAGGTTGGGGCGGAGGATATTGCATTGTTGCAATACACGGGCGGCACAACGGGTGTGTCAAAGGCGGCGGTAGCCACCCACCGCAACCTGGTGGCCGATTCTTTGCAGATCAAGGCATGGATTCATGATACCAAGCCGGGCGGCGAGATAGTGCTGCTGGCCATCCCGCTATTTCACGTCTATGGCATGGTGGCCGGGATGTGCTATGGCATATCGGCTGCTGCCGCGCTGCTGTTGGTGCCCAACCCGCGCGATATTGAAAACCTGTTAGCGGCCATCAATCAGTACCAACCCACCATTTTCCCCGGCGTGCCGACAATGTATAACGCCATCAACAATTACCCAGGGGTTGGCAAGTATAATATTCGGTCAATCCGCGCGTGCATCAGCGGCAGCGCGCCCTTGCTGGCCGAAACGCAAAACAAGTTCGAGGCGCTCACCGGCGGCAACTTGCGCGAGGGCTATGGCTTGTCTGAAGCGCCGACGGCCTCGCACTGCAACCCGCGCTCGGGCCAAAACCGGCAGGGCAGCATTGGCATGCCTTTCCCAGACGTAGATTGCAAAATCATCAGTTTGGACGATGGCGTGACAGAGCTGGGAGTGGAAGAGGTGGGCGAGCTGGTTATCGGTGGCCCGCAGGTGATGCAAGGCTACTGGAATATGCCCACCGAGACCACCAACGTGCTGCGCAAAGGCGCTGATGGCAAAGTGTGGTTGTATACCGGCGATATTGCCAAGATGGATGCCGATGGTTATTTTTACATTGTGGATCGCAAGAAAGACATGGTGATTGCCGGTGGGTATAACATTTACCCGCGTGAAATAGAAGAGGTGATTAAGGAAAATCCGAAAGTGATGGATGTGGCGGCGGCGGGCATTCCAGACCCACACCGTGGCGAGACGATCAAGGTCTGGCTGGTGCTCAAACCTGGCGAAACGATGACGGCCGATGAGGTCAAAGAATTTTGCAAAGACAAGCTGGCCAAGTTCAAGATTCCCACCCAGGTAGAGTTTCGGCAAGAATTGCCCAAGACAATGGTAGGCAAGGTGCTGCGGCGGATGCTGGTGGAGGAAGAAAAGAAAAAGCCGGCCTAGGCGCACCCGCGCAGACGCCATAGCAGTTTGAGGGTTAAAAACAAAAACTCCCGCTAGTTGACCCGGCGGGAGTTTTGCTGTTTACAATCAGGCCGGTGTTGGCAGTGGCTGGGGGGCGGGATCAGTTTGAGTGTACAGGGCGTCAAACTCGGCTGCTTCTATCGTCTCGGCCTCGATGAGCCGCCGCGCCACACGGTCGAGCGCGGGCCGGTTCTGGTTAAGCAATTGAAAGGCTTTTTCGTGGGCCGTGTTGACGATTTGGCGGACTTCTTTGTCAATCTCGTGCGCTACGGCGTCGCTGTAATCGCGCTGTTCTCCCAGTTCCTTGCCCAAAAAGACCAGTTCTTCTTTTTGGCCGAACACCATGGGTCCCAGTGTTTCGCTCATGCCATAACGGGTGACCATGGCGCGGGCCAGTTCGGTGACACGTTCCAAATCATTGCTGGCGCCGGTGGTCACATCGCCAAACACGGTTTCTTCGGCGGCGCGCCCGCCCAGAATATAGGCCAGGTCGTCGGTGAATTTGGACTTTGGCACGAGGGTGCGGTCTTCTTCGGGCAGGGCCAGCGTGAACCCGCCAGCCATGCCGCGCGAGATGATAGAAATTTTGTGGACAGGGTCGCAATTGGGCAGGCTGCGCGCCACCACGGCGTGGCCGGCCTCGTGGTAGGCGATGATTTCCTTTTCGTGGGGGGTGATGATGCGGCTTTTGCGCTCTGGCCCGGCAATGACGCGCTCGACGGCGTCTTGGAATTCTTTCATGCCGATGGTCTTTTTGCCGCGCCGCGCGGCTAGGATGGCGGCCTCGTTCACCAGGCTTTCAATATCCGCGCCAACAAAACCGGGGGTGGTCTTGGCCAGCACGCTCAGCTCGACATCATCGGCCAGGGGCTTGCCGCGCGCGTGGACATTGAGGATTTGTTCGCGCCCGCGCATATCTGGACGGTCTAGCACGACGCGTCGGTCAAAGCGCCCAGGCCGCAACAGGGCTGGGTCCAGAATATCAGGCCGGTTGGTAGCCGCTATCACAATGACGTTGGTGTCGGTATCAAACCCATCCATCTCTACCAGGATTTGGTTGAGGGTTTGCTCGCGCTCGTCGTGGCTGCCGCCCAGACCCGCGCCGCGGTGCCGGCCAACCGCGTCAATTTCGTCCACAAATACAATGCATGGGCTGTGACGCTTGGCCTGGTCGAACAAATCGCGCACGCGGCTGGCGCCCACACCCACAAACATTTCCACAAATTCGGAGCCAGAGATGGAAAAGAACGGCACGCCTGCTTCGCCCGAAACGGCCTTGGCCAGCAGCGTCTTGCCGCAGCCGGGCGGCCCCACCATCAACACGCCCTTGGGAATGCGCGCGCCAAGCTGAATGAATTTTTCCGGTTCTTTGAGGAACTCGACCACCTCGGCCAGTTCTTGCTTAGATTCATCCACCCCGGCCACATCGTCAAAGGTCACAGTGGGTTGTTCGCCGGTAAACATTCGCGCGCGGCTTTTGCCGAAACTGAGCGCCTGGTTGTTGGTGCCCTGCGCCTGGCGAAACATGAACCACAGCATGCCAATCACCAACAGGGCCGGCAAGCCATATAAAGCAAACTGGGTAAAGATGCTTCCCCAGTCGCTGGGCCTGTCAACCTTGAACTGGACTTGGGCCAACGCTTCTTTGGGCACTCCCAAAGCCTCTAGCTGCTCGGGGGTTGTCAGGGTGGTCTCTTTACGTGATTGAGCCGTTTTACCGTCTTTGTATTTGACGTGCAGTTCATCGTTGATGGTGGTGATTTGCATCACCCGCCCTTCTCGGATCTGGGCGGCCACTTTTGAAATATCTATAATGTCTGGATTGGCGGATTGCTTGTTCCAGTAAATGTACATTGCTCCAGAGGCTATCAGGGCAATTACAATAATCGCATACACAAAACCGCGCGATTGAGTAGAATTCATAATTTCACAACCTTGTCAACTTTTGGCTCATCAATGCTTTTAACGTAACTGCTCAGCCTGCCCCCTTCGACTACGCGCCGCGCATCCTGAGCGGAGTGCAACGCAGTCGAAGGAGCGCTGCGCTCCGCTCAGGGTGCTTAGCAGTTACCTTTTAACTTGCAATACAAAAACAAGCTTGCTTGTGATTTATGCTTGTTTATGGCTCGACAATTAATTCTTTGATCAGGATACTGTCTTGGTCTGCGGTGGTTTTGCCGGGATCAAGCACCGGCAGCCGCCCGGTGGCCGTATTGGCCGGATACATCCCCACCCGCAGGATATATTTTCCGCGGGGCGCGCCGCCGGGGATGTTGATGGCGTACCAATCTGCTACTAGAGCGTCTTTGCTCCAGGTGGTTGTGGGCGAGTTGCCGCCCAACGGCTCGCCGTCAATTTGCGTTACAGGTTGGGGGCTATTGGGGCCAATCAGGTGCACAAAAATCTTGTAGGCCACCGGTATGCTTCTGACGCGCGAGCGCCAATTGAATGTGACTTGAAATGTTTCGCCGGGGCGAAAAGTGTCGCGCTTGATCTCGGCGCTATCCAGGGTGATGACGTTGCCCAGGTTGACATTCAACGAGATGATACTGCCGCTGCTGAGCACCAGCGTGAGCGGCATGCCGCTGGTCAGCGACGCGCCAGGCGGTGGAATTGATTTGAGGATGCGCCCCTTGGGGTCAACCTGGCTCCATTGAGAATCAAGCTTGACGACCCAGCCATAATTCTTTTCCAATTCCTTGCGATAAGCCTCGTCGTATTGCAGCCCTAGCAGCCCAATCGGAACGGGGGCAATGGGTAGGCCTTTGCTCAGGACAATGTTCACCGTGTCGCCGCGCTTGGCGGGCGTCCCTGGCGGGGGAGATTGTTCCAGCACTGTGCCGGCGGGCGTTTTGGGGTCGGCGCGTTCTTCTTTGATCGTAACGTGCAGGCCGGCCTCTGCCACGAGCTTGTCAACCTCTTCTTTCTTGAGGCCGGTGAGTTGGGGCACGTTGGTTTGCTGGCCTGGGTCGGTGATGACAGCGGTGACGGTTGCGGTGGGCTGCAGGGTGGGGGTGGAAGGGATGCGCTCGCCGCCATAGTATTTTTGCCAGTTGAGCATGGTCAATGGAATTAGGCCAATGACCAGGATGGTGGCCACGGCTGCCAAGAGCCACAGGCTCCAGTCGAACCCGCCCGACCCGGCCATGTGTTGTGATGCGCCGCCAACCGTCATGCCGCTCGACACCGAAGGTTGGTAGCCAGTGGCCTGCTCGCTGCCACGTTGATATTCGTACAACAGCCGCCCTAGTTGATCGGCATGGCGATAGCGTTGCGAGGGTTCTTTGACCAACGCGCGCATGACGATTTGCTCCAATTGAGCGGGGATGGTAGGGTTGAGTTTGCTGATGGGAGGGGGCAGTTCTCGCACGTGGGCGACGGCCAGTTGCTGTTGATTATCGCCTTCAAAAGGCAGCCGACCGGTCAGCATTTCGTACATGATGACGCCGATGCTGTATACGTCGGAAGCGGGGGTGGGCACCTGGCCGCTGGCTTGTTCGGGCGAAAAGTAATGCGGTGTGCCCCACACACCTGTGGTCACGCCCGAGGCCGAAGCGGCCGATAATGCGCGCGCAATCCCAAAATCCGTCACTTTGGCGCGGCCTTCGGGCGTGACGATGACATTTTGCGGTTTCACATCGCAGTGAACCAGGCCGGCCCGGTGAGCTGCGCCCACCGCCGCGCATACCTGGATGGACACATCCAACACGCGCTGCGGGCTGAACGGCGCTCCCTGGCGAATCAGTTGCTTGAGGTCGCTGCCTTCCACATATTCCATCACAATGTATTGCTTGTCGCCATCCAGCCCAAAGTCGTGCACGGTGACAACATTGGGATGCGACAGGTTGGCCGCGGCGCGCGCTTCGCGCTGAAAGCGAGCCTGGAACGACGGATCTTCGGCAAAGCTTTCGCGCATGATTTTGATTGCCACAATCCGGCTCAGCATGGTGTCTTGGGCTTTGTAGACAACGGCCATGCCGCCGGCGGCAATCCGGGCGATCAGACGATAGCGATTGTTAAGCAGTTGACCATCAGTGGGCATAGTACCTCAACTTTATTTTAGAGGGTTTGATTATTCTAGGCTCCCTACAACCTTTTCAACTTGTTCCAAAATTTCGCATGATTTTACCAGCTCTTTCATCCGGGTGTGGTCGGGGTACAAGGGCCGGTCTTCGCCCAGGTGTTCTACGTGCTTGCGGATGGTGTCTCGCGCTGCCTGCACACCCTTGCCCGGGGTGAAATCACGAAAGTCGAGCGCCTGCGCCGCTGCCATGAATTCGATTCCCAACACGCCATAGGCGTTGTCTAAAATCTGATGGTTCTTGATGGCGGTGTTCATACCCATCGAGACGAAATCTTCTTGATCGGCCGCCGCCGGGATGGATTGGATGCTGGCCGGCATAGAGAGGATGCGCTGTTCCACGATGAGGCTGTCGGCGGTGTACTGGCTGAGCATCATGCCAGACATGAGGCCGGCCCCTTTGGTCAGGAAGGGCGGCAAGCCAATGCTGAGGGCGGGGTTGGTCATGCGGTTGAGGCGGCGTTCTGAAAGGACGCACACCATAGTGATGGCCGCCCCGATCATGTCCATGGGCAAGCTCACGGGCGAGCCTTGGAAATTGGCGCCCGTCAAGGTCAGGCGATACTCGGGCAAAAAGATGGGATTGTCGCCGACGCCATTCAGTTCGATTTCTACCTGCTTTTTGGCCCAGTCGAGCGCGTCGTGCGCAGCGCCAATGACCTGCGGCGTCGAGCGCATCGAATAAGCGTCTTGGACCTTGATCTTGAGCTTGCCGGTTTGCAGGTCGCTGCCTTCGACACACTTGCGGATAGCCAGCGCAGCGCGGACGGCCCCCGGAAAGCCGCGCAACTGGTGCAGACGCTCGTCGTAGGGCTTGAGGTTGGCATACAGAGCCTCTAACGTCATGGCGCAAGCAATCTCGGCTTGCTTGAGCCAGCGATTCATGTCGTACAGTTGGATGGCGCTCATGGCGGTCAGGAGGTTAGAACCGTTGATGGCGGCCAGGCCATCGCGGGCCTGGAGGCCAGGGATGGGAATGCCGGCTTTTTGCATAGCCTCACAACTGGGCATGCGCTGGCCCTCGTAATAAGCTTCGCCTTCGCCCATCAATAATAGAGCGATCTGCGACATGGGGGCCAGGTCGCCGCATGCCCCCACCGATCCCTTTTGGCAGACCACCGGCGTGACGCCCTTGTTGAGCAAATCCACCAGGGTCAGAGTGATCTCTGGGCGGCAGCCAGAGCAGCCGCGCGCGTGGACGTTGATGCGGCCGGCGATTGCCCCCCGCACGTATTCGATGGGGGCCGGGTCGCCAATGCCGGCGGCGTGATTATAGATCAGGTAACGCTGGAATTGCTTTACTTGGTCGTCGTTCAGCGCCACCTCAGAAAATTCGCCAATGCCGGTATTGACGCCGTACATGATTTCGTGCGCCTGAAGTTTTTCTTCCAACATGGCGCGGCAGATTTTAATTCTTTCTATTGCTTTGGGGTCAAGCTCTACTTTTTCTTCGTGCCGGGCAATCTGGGCCATTTTTTCAATGGTCAAGCCAGAGCCGTCAAGAACAATAGTCATGAGTGTCTCCTTAGATAAAGTATGTTCTGCCGTAACTACTCAGCCATACCCTTCGACTGCGCAGCGCGCACCCTGAGCGGAGCGCAGCAAAGTCGAAGGGGCGCGCTGCTCCGCTCAGGATGCTGAGTAGTTACGTTCTGTCTTATGTTGTAACTGCTCACCCTCTCGCAGGCTTGCGCTTTTTAGTCAACCCGCGCGTCTCCATCGGCAAGCCCAAGGTTGCCAAATTTTAACCTGCGGAAAAGTCGTCTGCGTTGGGTCTAGTTTTTTGGCGGCCGGCTATTTCTCGATTGCGGTAACTTGAATAATCTGGCACCAGGCGATCATATTCTCCGTCCATCAACGGCGACGAGATCATGAAATCAGCCGTGGCCCGATTGCAGGCGATTGGGATATTCCACACCACAGCCATTCTCAGCAGAGCCTTGACGTCGGAATCGTGTGGCTGTGGTTCGAGTGGATCCCAGAAAAAGATCAAAAAGTCTATTTTGCCATCAACAATCCTGGCGCCGATTTGCTGGTCGCCGCCCAATGGCCCGCTGTGGAGTTTTATGATTCTAAAGCCCAGTTCTTTTTCCAATAGTTTGCCCGTTGTGCCGGTGGCATAGACTTGGTGGTGTGCCAAAAGATCACGGTTGTACTTGGCCCACTCGACCAGGGCCTGTTTTTTGTTGTCATGCGCGACAAGCGCAATTTTCTTATCCCGTTGCATAGCAATTTTTCGGTCGCTCATGTGGCGCGCTCCCATTCACCATGCCGCAAAAAGTATTTCGTCTATTGTACCCCAATTCAGCATACCCGACAATGGCGGATTATGTCAACTTGTAGCCTATCCGAAAACCCTGTTTCTCGCCTTGAAAACAGGGGCTTTCGGGAGGTTTTTGGATAGGCCCTTATTCCAGGGGAGCTCCGAGGGCCTGCTCGACGGCGCGCAATACGGCCCCCTGGTGCACCAACTGGCAGGCCAAGTTCAAATCTGGGTAGAGCAGCCGGTCGCGCTCCAGTGGAGGTATATCTTGGCGAATGCGTTCGTAAGCGGCTTGCGTGCCAATGCCTAGCCGCCCGCCCAGGGTCCCTATCTGACGTAGGCGCAACCCTAGCGCCTGGGCCGCGGTGACCAGCTCAATGCCAACGATATGTTCCACGTTGCGGACAATTTCCCAGGCATGGCGGGCGGCGTTCATCGAGTTGCTGATGTGGTCTTCTTGATCGGCCGAGGTGGGGATGCTGTCTACACTATCTGGGTGGGAGAGCACTTTACTATCGGCCACCAGGGCCGCCGCGATATATTGGACCAGCATTAGCCCGCTGTTTAGGCCGCCGCTCTCAACCAGCATGGCCGGCAGGCCATCGTTCAGGTTGGCGTCGGTCAGCCGGAATATTCTTCTTTCGGCCAGGCTACCCAGCTCGGCGGCAGCGATACTCATAAAGTCGGCGGCGAATGCAATCGGTTCGCCGTGAAAATTGCCGCCCGAAAGCGCCTTGTTGCTGCCGGGGAGGTCTAGAAAGAGCAGGGGATTATCGCTGGCGGCGTTGATTTCGTTTTCCAGGGTGGTTTTCACAAAAGCCAACACATCGCGCACTGCGCCCATAATTTGCGGCCCACAGCGCAGGCTGTAGGCGTCTTGCACGCGCCCGCCCTGGTCAATGAGATTGCTGCCGGCGATCATGCGCCGGATGTTGGAAGCAGAAGCGATTTGCCCGTTGTGCCGCCTGGCGCGATGAATTCTTTCATCTAGGGCCGCCGAAACTCCCCGCACCGCTTCCAGGCTGAGCGCCAGCGCAATCTCGGTGGTGCGCAACAACCTCTGAGCATCGTGCCAGGCCAGGGCCGTCATGGCAGTAGAAAAGGCCGTGCCGTTATTGAGCGCCAGGCCCTCTTTGGCGCCAATCACTACGCGCTCAATTCCGGCTGCTTGCATGGCCTGCGCCCCGCTCATGCGCTGTCCGTGAAAGATGGCTTCGCCGCTGTCGCTATCGGGATTATCGGGGTCGCGGCTCAGGACGAGCGCCAGGTGAGAGAGAGGGGCCAGGTCGCCGCTGGCGCCCAGCGAGCCTTTGGCCGGAATGATGGGATGGACGCCGGCGTTGAGCATGGCGATGAGGGTGGCGAGCGTTTGGGGGTGTATGCCGCTGTGGCCGATGGCCAGCGTGTTGGCTCGTATCAGCATGGCGGCGCGCACCACATCTTCGGGCAGCGGGTCGCCCACACCGACGGCGTGGCTCAGGATCAAGTTTCGGCTTAACAGCTCCGAATCGGTCGTGCTCACATGCACGCGAGCAAAGATACCAAAACCGGTATTGATGCCATAGACAACCGGGTTGCCCTGCGCCACCACCTGGTCTACCCAGGCGCGGCACGCCTCAACCCGCTCTAGGGCTGCGCTGTCAAGCTGAACCGTTTGAGCCGCGCGGGCCACATTGACCAAATTTTCAATGCTCAGCGATTGCCCATCTAAACTTGACACATCTAAAGAACTCATATTTTTTCTCCTACAGGCCTCCAGTTTCCAGGTAGAGCGGCATAGGGATGCCGCTCTACCTGGAAACTGGGGCTACAGGCGTTTTGACTCTAGCCCGAGTTTGTCGTACAATTCAATCTAGGCCAACTGTTCCTGGCACTCTGTCAAAGAGGTGAGACATGATACAAGCTGTACTTGGGCATTACCCGGTCAAGATCATAACCCCCTTGTTTTTGGTGCACGCCCAGTTTGAGCCGATGGGGCCGGTGGTGAACTTTATGAATGATGCGGCTCGCACGACGGTGGCGTTCAGCGAGGCTACTTTGTATGATCTCCACGGCAAACTCGAGCCGTCAACACACCCTTTGGTTGTGTTCAAAAAACGTGATATTTGTTGTTTGTATGTGGATGACGCCAGGGGACGGGCCAGCATCCAACTGCTTCAGCGAACCATAAATATCATTGTGCACGTACCCAACCTGATCTGCCGCGGCGAGGTGCATGTAGGGGCCGAGACGCGCCAGGCGGATATCCTCGATTCGCTGATTGGCCAATACCTTGTGCTCACCAATGTGGCTGTGTTTCCTACGGTCCATTTGCCGGCCGACTTTCCGAGCAGGCCTGAGCTCATTTTGGGGCACAAGGATGCCATAGAGGGTTATTACCCCGAGTGAGTCTTTTCGGCCACGGCAATCAGCACATCAACCATGCCGGCGGGCTGTCTTGTGTGGCGCAAGGCAAACCCCGCGTTTGCCATTGCTTCCCTGGCGGCTGTCAATGGCAGTGTGGCTTGGCCTGTAAATGTGTACAGCCACTCTAAAAAACGGCTTGGCAGGCTAGGCCTGTTTTGCTCATTAAATGCAATGCCCGGCACCACAACCAGCCGCCCCCCATCGCCAAGCACGCGCGCGCTTTCCCTCAGTGTGTCGGGGCGCATGATAAACTCGGTGGGGAATGTTGCCACGGCCGAATCAAAGGCTCCTGCGCGGAAGGGCAGCGCCTGAGCGCGGGCGCGCACCAAAGGCACTGGCGCTCCACATTTTTGCAGGCGGCGCTGCGCCAGCCACCCCATGTTAGGCGATAGGTCAAGCCCAACCGGGCGCAAGCCCTGCTGGTGCATAGCCACCAATAGATGCCCCGGCCCATGCGCCAGTTCTAAAATGCGTTGCCCTTGCAAATGTGGCAGGGCAGTTCTTCCCCAGGCCTGCCATTTGCCAAACGAAACGAGCCAGGCCACTAGGTCATAGGTCCAAGCCATTTGATTGTACAGCGCGCAAAAGAAAAAATTCAATAACCAGTTCAGCAAGATTAACTCTCCCCAAGCGCGGCTAATCGCTGGCCGATGTGTTACTTGCATTGGCTATCATACCACAAAATGAGATTGTCTCAGTGCGATAATCCACAGTGCAGCGACGAGAACACAACCCACACGGGCTGTTTTTTTGTTTGTGTCAGACTGCTCCAACCGAGCACAGAGCTTGTCACCTTGCGCTTTTCTTTTTGTGTGGTTGACATATAATACTTGGTAGAGTGGAGCGCAGCAGTTTGCGCACAGGATATTGCCTGACCTGGCAGGCATATTGGAGGCAAATTCCGAATGTCATCAGACCTGACCTTTATTACCAATGAACCCGGCAACATTTTGAGCGAGCGATTTGGTGTTTTGCTCCGCGATAGCACGCGCTACTTTGATTGCATGGTGGGGTATTTTTTCATTAGCGGCTTTTACAAACTCTACCCATTCTTGGAAAAGGTTGAAAAGATCCGCATCCTCGTCGGCCTCCAAACAGATCCCAAAGCTTATGATCTCATCCAGCAAGCCAAAGAACGAGGCGAGCTGGATTTCCAGTCCCACGCGTTAACCAAAGAGCAGGTTTCCAAAGAGATACTGAGCGAGTTTGAGACCTCTGGCGATAGCGCAGACATTGAAACTGGCGTTCATAAATTTGTCGAATGGCTTGGCTCGGGCAAGCTTGAAATCAAAGCCTATCCTTCGAGAAACCTCCACGCCAAAGTCTATATCCTGACGTTCGCTGAAGGTGACCGAGACAAAGGCCGGGTCATCACCGGATCGAGCAACCTGACCCAGTCTGGACTTGAAGGCAACCTGGAGTTTAACGTTGAGCTAAAGAACCGCTCCGATTATGACTTTGCCATTGACAAGTTTAAAGAACTCTGGGACATTGCCGTGGATGTTTCAAAACCTTGCCAAGAAGTCATCACTAAAAAGTCGCCCTACGCTCAATTTACACCTTACGAACTCTATCTCAAATTTCTGTACGAATATTTTCGCGATGAACTCAGCCACCCCTCGGAACCAGATGATATGTATGTCCCGGCCGGCTTTAAAAAACTCCAGTACCAGGAAGAGGCGGTCATCACCGCCCGCAAGGTGCTCGATGAATATGGCGGGTGCTTTTTGGCCGACGTCGTTGGTTTGGGCAAAACGTATATGGCGGCTCTGCTTGCGCAGCAACTTGAAGGGCGCTCGCTGGTGATTGCGCCGCCGCACTTGCTAGATGAGAACAACCGCGGCTCTTGGCCCAATGTTTTCCGCGAATTTGGCGTGCGCGGCTTCAAGTGCGAGTCTGTAGGCAAATTGGAGGACTTGGTGGAAAGCGACCTTTCTTTATACTCGAATATCTTTATTGACGAATCGCACCGCTTTCGCAGGGAAACGACACAGGGCTACGAAATGCTGGCGCAAATTTGCCGGGGCAAGCGCGTCATTCTGGTTTCTGCCACGCCTTTGAACAATTCACCCTATGATATTCTCAGTCAGGTCAAACTCTTTCAAAATGGCAAAAAGAGCACCATTCCAAACTTGCGCAATCTCGAAGCCTTTTTTGCGCGGCTGGACAAGAATCTCCAGGGATTGGACCGGCAGACAGACCGCGAGCATTACTTTCAAGCTGTTCAGGCTAACGCCAAGGCGACAAGAGAGAGAGTTCTCAAATACCTAATGATCCGTCGCACGAGGACAGAGGTCGAGCGATACTATGGCGAGGATATGCAAAAACAGGGGTTACGCTTCCCGCAAGTCCAAGACCCCGTTCCTCTCTTTTACAAATTCAGCCGGCAAGAGGACGAAATCTTTGACGAGACCATTCGCTTGCTGGCTTCCGAGTTCAAATACGCGCGCTACAAACCACTCACGTATTACACAGGCCGTCGCCCAGAGCAAGAACTGCAAGGCCAGCGCAACCTGGCCACGTTTATGAAAATTCTCATGGTCAAACGCCTCGAAAGCAGTTTCTATGCCTTTCGTTTGACCCTAGAGCGATTCATTCATTCTTATGAATGCGTGATTGACGAGTTTCAGAAAGGCAATGTCTACATCAGCAAAAAGCACATTGGCAAAATTTTTGAAGCGCTGGATGCAGATAACCAGGAAGCCATTGAGTGTCTGCTGGAAGAGGATAAAGCCGAAAGGTTGGATGCAGGCAGGTTCAAAGCTGATTTTTCGCCTGATCTCCAGAATGATCTAGCGATTCTGCGCCGGATTCAAAAACTCTGGGCCAAGGTCAAGCGCGATCCTAAATGGGAGTCTTTTCGCGAGGAACTTGAACGGCCCGCTTTGAAAAAAGGCAAGCTTATTATCTTTACCGAGTCGCAAGAGACGGCTACCTATCTTGCCGAGCAGATCAAAAAAGAGGTCGAGCCAAAAACCCTCCTTTATACCGGGCAAGCCAGCGAGCAAGCTCACAAGGCTGTGATTGCAAACTTTGATGCAAACGCTTTTCACCGGTGTGACGACTATCGCATTCTCGTCAGCACCGAAGTGCTTTCCGAAGGCGTCAACCTGCATCGCTCAAATATTGTCATCAATTACGACATTCCCTGGAATCCCACCCGCCTCATCCAGCGCGTTGGGCGGGTCAACCGCGTGAACACCGAGTTCGACACAATTCACACCTACAACTTTTTCCCCACCGAGGAAAGCAATGACCTCATCAAACTCAAAGAGGCGGCCGAGGCCAAGATTCGCGCCTTTATCGAGATGCTGGGCGCAGACGCGCGGTTGCTGACTGAGGGAGAGGAAATCAAGTCGCACGATTTGTTTGCCAGGTTGAACTCTAGAAAAACCATCACGGGCGAGGATGAAGAGGAAGAGAGCGAACTGGAATACCTCACCGAGATTCGCGCCGTCCGCGACCAGAACCCCAACCTATTTGCTCGCATCAAGCGTTTGCCCAAAAGAGCCCGCTCCACTCGACAACTCGCGCCGGATAGAGCGGTGGAGCAGTTTCCATCACTGCTCACCTTTTTTCGTCAGGGGCGATTGGATAAATTCTACCTGGCTCGGTTAGGCGCAAGCGACCCCATCGAGCTGGACTTTATGGCTGCCGCCAAAATTCTTTGCGCGGCCGCAACTGAAGAGCGGCAGACCATTGCGCCGGATTTCTATGCGCTGCTTGAAAAGAACAAGGCCATCTTTGTCGCCGATACCAGCCATGCGCAAGATGACGCCGTTATCAAGCGCACCGGCAGCGCGAACGACGCCTATATCCTAAAACGGCTCAAGGCCAGGGAAATTCGCCGCTATCAAGGCTTTACCGAAGATGATGAAGACTATATCAAACAGGTCATGCAACTACTGGCCGACGGCGCGCTGCCCAAGCGCACCGCCAAGAAAATCGCCGACGCGTTAAAGGACAAGGTGACTGACCCGTTAAAGGCGCTAGATGTCCTGCGGCGGAATATTCCTGCGCCATTCTTCCAGCCAACTCGCGCCCAGCAAACTGCCCAGGCGCTCAGCCCGCGCCAAGTCATTCTCTCGTCTTATTTGATACCTAATAAACCCTAAAGGTTTTTAAAACCTTTAGGGTTTATTAGGGTTGGAATCGGAGGCCAAATGAACCGCGATCAAGCCAACTCCCTAGTGCGCCAGACCTTTACTGACGCGTTCGACAAAAAGCGTTTCTGTGAGTTTATTGAGAACCTTCTCAACCACCTGGACAAGTCCAAAGCCTTTGCCCGAAACAGCCAATATGTAAAGAATGCTTTCAAAGACCACGTCCAGAGTTTTGAGCGCCTTGGCACGTATACATCACCCGGCAAAGAAACGCTGGATGTCTTGATCGTTCATCTCACACAAGCATCCAAACTAGAGCGCGCCCGCACCGCCTTGCGCAATTTCGTGGCCGATCATCTCAAAGCCCGCGACGAAAAGGACGCCGCCCTGGTGGCGTTCGTCTCGCCTTCCGAAACCACCTGGCGTTTTTCGTATATCAAAATGGAATATGCCACCGTCGAGCAAGACTCGGGCAAGATTGGCGTGGAAACGCGCCTCACGCCGGCGCGGCGTTTTTCCTATATCGTCGGCCAGGGCGAGAGCTGTCATACAGCGCAGACCCGTTTTCTCGATTTGCTTCAAGATACTGAAACCGACCCGGCGTTAGCAGACCTCGAAGCGGCGTTCAGCGTCGAGGCTGTCACCAAAGAGTTCTTTACCCAATATGCCGAGTTGTTAAAAGGCATTCACACGGCGCTGGACAAATTGGCTGCCAAGGACAAGACGCTGCGCGACGAACTGGCGACCAAGGGCGTGAACACAGTGGATTGGGCCAAAAAGCTCATGGGCCAGATTGTCTTTTTGTATTTTGTGCAAAAGAAAGGTTGGCTCGGCGTAGGTAGAGGACAGGATTGGGGCAACGGCCCACGCGATTTTTTGCGGCGGTTGGCTAATGGTGAGTATGGCCGCTACACCAACTTTTTCAATGACCTCCTGGAACCACTTTTCTATGACACCCTGGCCACCGACCGCGGCCAGCAAGCTTGGTGCGAGCGCTTTAGGTGCCGCATTCCTTTCCTCAACGGTGGCTTGTTTGAGCCGATGGGCGATTATGACGGTTATGACTGGCGCAAGACCGATGTCCTCTTGCCCAACAAACTATTTTTCAACTCTGATTTTGTCGAGGAAGGCATTACGGGCAGCGGCGTGCTGGACGTGTTCGATCGCTACAACTTTACGGTCAATGAAGCCGAGCCGCTGGAAAAAGAAGTGGCGATTGACCCCGAAATGCTGGGCAAGGTG
>JBGSMF010000056.1:0-2601 GCA_041740315.1 Thermoflexales bacterium | reverse complement strand
GAGGCCGGCGGCTATGGCGCGGCGTGGGTAGATGCGCTGGATGCCCAGGGCAAGCTGGTGGCGAGCGCGAACAGCCAGGTAGCAGTGCGGGCGGCGAACGAGAGCGGGCCAGAGCCAGTTGCGCCGGCAGTTTGGCCGCTGGCGGCGAACATGAGCGAACCGGAGCCAGTCGCCCTGCCCCAGATGCAAAAATTGGGGCAACTGGAGGCGGCTGGTGGGCAATTGGTTTCGCCAGACGGGCGTGTGACGGTGGTGGCGCCGGCGGGGGCAGTAGGCCAGTCGGTGGAGCTAAGCTATGGCGTTGTGAGCGCAGAACCGCTGAACGGCGAGACGGGCACCGTGCTAGAGTTCGAGCTAGGGGCGCAAAGCGGCGGGCAGGCAGTGGACAATTTCGACCAGCCCGTAGAAGTAAAGCTGAACCTGAAAGGCTTGGTAGACCTGGGCAAGCGCGCCCCACAGACCTGGCTGCGGTTTGAGCTTGAGGGCGAGCCGCCCTTGCCGGTGCAGGCGAACCCAGATGAGCAAAGCGTGTCTGCCAAGATAGGACGGCCTGGGCGCATCATTTTGAGCATCACCCCCGGCGCGCCTGGGGTGTGGGCCTTGCAATACGAGCCGCCTTCGGCGGCCCTGTTTAATGGACAACTCGGTTACCAGGTGCCGATCAATGTGCCGGCGGGACGGAATGGGCTGCAGCCGGCGCTGTCGTTGAGCTATGGCAGTGGGCGGCTGTTGGGGCGAACAGGCAGTGGCTACGAAAGCCGCGGCAGCGGACCAATCGGCGATGCCTGGTCATTGGATGGGCTGATGACCATTGCGCGCGAACGGTGGTACGAGTGCTACACCAAGAACAGCTCTGGCGAGTATACCTATTACACGTGTTTTGATGATATTTTTGTGCTGACCATCAATGGAACGGGCTATGAATTGACGCCGGTGCCGGCGCCGCCGGCGCAGGGGCAGACGACGGGGCGCTATTATGCCAAGGATGGGCCGGGGCTGTACATCGAGCGGCGCAACAACTGCGACTTGCACGACAACCGCACCGGCAACTGCCAGGCCGGGCACGCCACCAGCAACGGCGGGCCGAGCACGACGGGCGAATATTGGATTGTGCGCACGCCAGATGGGCAAGAAGCGCGTTTGGGCTATACGGATGCTTCTCAATTGTGGACAGGCGGCTGCCCGGTGTGCAACACCCAGTGCAAGTGGGGCGATGCCAAGACGGCCTACCAGGGCTACAAGGGGCAGAACAGCGGCAAGGTCACCCGGCTGTGGGCGGCGGATCAAATTGTGGACACCTATGGAAACAAGATGACATTCACCTACAGCAAGGATGAGTGGGTATCCTCGCTGACGCCGCGTCACATTTACTACAACTACAATGCCAGCAATGTGGCGCAATCACATATCTACCTGCAAGGAACAGACAGCTACAACGACGGCTCGTGGATCAACGCTCTCTATGCGTACAACAAAGATGCGTCTGGCAACGATGCGCTGGTGCGCTATTACGTGCTGGGACGCATCACCAACTCGCACAGGCGGTGGAACGGAAACCCCAATTGGGTATATTCCTCTTACACGACGCTGGCCTACGTGCAGGAAAAGGATGCCTGGAGCAATGTTTTGCCGGCCCAGACCTTTGCCTACGAATGGTACAATTCGGGCGACTATCACGATTTGCAATGGCTGGCATACGTGAACAATGGCTATGGAGCTACCACCCGGGCCGTGTACGAAAAGGCCGGCGGCCTGACAGGTTTTGCGAATGCGAATGGCTGCAACAACTATCGGCTGCAAAGCATGACGACGATGGATGGCTTGGGCGGGACGCCACTGCGCAAGACCTACACCTATGGCAGCCCCTGCTATGATTACTATGGCAGCTCCTGCCAGTCGAGGGCAACGAGTCTGTGCGAGCAATGCACCAGCGGCAACATGCAGACGTTGGTGGGCTATGACGTGGTGACGGAAAAAGTGTGGGATGGGACGGCAGAAGCAACGCGCGGCGAGCACTATTTCTACAACACTAATCCAGAGTGGCGCCTGGGGCGAGAATGGCGAGTGCGGCAATTTGACCCGGCCACCAGCTACGAGATGGCGCGCACAGAAACAACCTATGGGCGAGGGTCGGTGCAAGGCACGGCGACAGGCTTTGGGTTCGTGTCGCAAGAGCAAGCCACCATTTACACCGACAATGCGCCGGTGGCTACAACGCGCAAGAGTTCTAGTGTGGATTGGTATGGAAATGTGGTGGCAGAGTACAACTATGGGGCCGAGCTGCGCGTGCCCAACGCCGGCTTTGAAGGCTTGACGATGGGGACGGATTGCACCCAAGAAGGCTGGAGCACCTTTTGGACGCCCTCGCCGGCGGCGCTGAGTGGGGCATTTGCCTTTGCGGGCTGGCAGAGCCTGTCGCTCAGCGGGAGCACAACAGGCGGGGCGTGCCAGGACATTAGTGGGCTGACCAACGGCGTGCAATACCAGGTGCGGGTAAAAGTGCGGGCGACAGCCGGCGCGGGCAAGTTCCGGCTATGGCTGCACGATACAAGCGGCGCCAACACGCAGGTGAGCGGGGACATTGCGCCGCCAACGGATGGA
>JBGSMF010000055.1:0-1950 GCA_041740315.1 Thermoflexales bacterium | reverse complement strand
TAAAGTAGGGAAATAAGGGATCATGTACATTTCCAACATCACGGAGGATTTCGAGTGGTCCAGGTTCAAAGTTTCTTCCACGTTTGTCGCTATTTCTTGAGCTTGTATCAATAATTGCTCACGGAGTTCTACGGGCTTTTTGTGTCTTTCCCACAGCCAAGATAATTGTTGGAGAGTCACCAGATTTTCTTCGAAGCGGTTTTGGCTACCAACCCGTACATAAATACGTTGTCGTTGATCCGTAGCATGTGGAGTTTGGTGGCTTTGCTGTACCCGGATCACCGCAATGGCTTTGGCAGAATCTGGTAGTGGCACTACCGCAATTTCTGGAAACAATGGTGGGTATATCGCATCATAGGCAGTACTCATAACACGTCGCTTGATTTCGTCTGCACCTTTATCCAAGTCAATACCCAGAAACGGTAATTGAGGTTTGCCGGTTTTTTCTTCCTCTGCAACCCCTAGCAATACAAGCCCTCCCTGCGTATTGGCAAGTGCTGCAATGGAGCGATCCAGGTGCTCAGGCCAGTCTTGTTTGTAGTCCAAAATCTCTGAACTGACCCCCGAAAATTGGACAGGTTAGATAGTTCAAATACAATCTGTTCAAAGGGGGAAACATGTCCAAGCGAAGAGTATTCACACCTGATTTCAAGGCCCAGGTTGTCCTGGAAGAATTGAGCGGCGTCAAGGACAGGGCTGTGCTCTGCCGAGAGCACCAGTTGAGTCCACCGGTCTTGCGGCGTTGGCAGGAAGAGTTCGTCGAACGGGCGCCCGAGATCTTTGCCACCGAACCGGGCCGGGGAGAGGAACAAGAGCGCATCGGTGAGCTAGAGCGACTAGTGGGCCGGCTAACGCTGGAGCTGGAAGTGGTAAAAAAAGCCTCGCACATCTTGACCTCTCGGTCGCACAGAAGCGAGAGGTGATCGACGTGCTGGCTCAAGATTATCCGGTGACGGTCGTGTGTGCGGTCCTGGAGATAGCACGCAGCAGCTACTACTACCAGCCTCTGGTGTCGCCTGATGAAGTGCGTCTCCGGGCGGCGATCAAGCAGACGGCGGCGGAATGGCCCAAGTACGGCTATCGCCGCATCACCGCGCAGTTGCGGCGGGCTAAATGGCGCGTTAACCGCAAGCGTGTGCAGCGTTTGATGCGGGATATGACCATCCAGGCCCAGATCAAGCGCAGCAAGCGGCGGACCACCAACAGTGAGCACGGTTTTCCGCGTTATCCGAACCTGGTCTTGGACTTGACGGTCGAGCACCCAGAGCAAGTATGGGTGTGTGACATTACGTACATTCACCTGCACAACGGCTTTGTCTACCTGGCGGTGATTATGGATGTCTTCACCCGCTGTATCCGTGGCTGGCATCTGGGACGTGACCTGGACCACACCCTGACGTTGACGGCGCTGCAGCGGGCGCTGGCCAAGCACCCAGCCCCGGAGATCCATCACTCTGATCAGGGCGTGCAGTATGCGGCGACAGCCTACACCGCCGTCCTGCAAGCGGCGCAAGTCCAGATCAGTATGGCTGAGCAGGGTGAGGCTTGGCAGAATGGGTATGCCGAGCGGCTCATCCGCACCATCAAAGAAGAGGAGGTTGACCTGTCTGAATATCTTGATTATCATGATGCTTACCGTCAACTGGGGCGCTTTCTGGATGATGTCTATGCCCACAAGCGCATCCATTCCTCGCTGGGTTATCTTACCCCAGCCGAGTTCGAGGCGCAATGGCGTGCTGAACAGCCACTGCCCCGTGAAGGCGAACTAAAAAACGCCTGAAAAGTGTCCAGTTTTTGGGGGTCACTTCAGGGGCTTGCCGCTGCCCATAGCCCAAAAGCCCCATCGATATGAACCCAAGCGCCATACTCGTGCGCGATGGGGATAAGCTCCTCGAAAGGCTCAAATACCCCAGTGTTGATGTCGCCAGCCTGTAACAATACGATGGTTGG
>JBGSMF010000054.1:0-6170 GCA_041740315.1 Thermoflexales bacterium | reverse complement strand
CTTGCTGGTTTGGGCAAACTGGTCAAACGCGCCGCTCCACACCGCCTCGTAAGAAAACGTGTCCCACAGCTCGCGCCAGCAATCGGGGTATTCTTCAAAGGTGTGGTAGGCAACCCGCCCCACGCTGGGCTTGTCGGCCAGCGAGGGCTTGGCGCGGCAATCGTAAACCACCCACTCGTCAAAATCGGTGAGGACCGACAGGGGCAGCTTGACGTTCCAGGCATACGCGCGCAGTTGGTAGGCAGCGGCGGCGTTGGTCCTCAGCGCTACGCCTGGCTTTTTGGCTTCCACGTAAAATTTGACATCTCGGCCCACCCGGAAGGCATAGTCCGGCGCTTTGCGGACGCCTTCCACGTCTATACTTGGCTCATAGACCACGTCGCAGTATTGGGGCGCTTTGTGGCTGCGGTTGCGCACGTCCCACCCCAACGCCTCAAAGAACGGGTCAATTAAATCCCTACGAGACTGCGCTTCTTTGTAGGTGGGGCCGCGGTAAGCGGCCGCATTGCGGCGGAACTGCTTCACCAGCTCGGCAACGCTGTTCAAGCTTTGTTCAAAGGTGATTTGGGTCATAGCTTGTCCTATGTTTCAAGGGTTTCCCCTGTCTGGCGTGATGTGTGCTAGAGGTGCACAATGCGCACGTTACCCCTCCGGCACTCACGCAGGATGGTATCCTTGCACCAATTCACTGTTCAAAACTAACCATGGGGCCACAAGCCCTCTGAGTTGTGCCCCTGGTAATTGGCAATCAATCTCAGCGTCCTTGGCGGGATTGAACGCTTGGCAAAATAGGTCTCCCGGTGGGTCCTCTGGAATCAACGATGCTCGAATAACGTAGGGGCCAACATATAACGCTGCTCGGAAAGAAAACGTCTTGCCTTGAGCGGCTTTTTTGAGCAAAGCCTGTGTGCCCGCTTCGTCCCGAGGTATGAGTGCGACCAATCCACTGCGGTGTTGCAGCGTCCATTGCGATACGGAGAGGGTTGGCGTGTTTAGATTGCCAGTTGGTTGTATCCGCGCGGGAGCCAGGGTCAACCAATAGAGACACTCATACTGTCCCCAGTCTCCTTGCAATAGACATTATCGGAAATAGCAGGACTGGCATCCCCATGCCAGTCCTGTTATTTCCGATAAACTCTAATATACAGGCAAGGTCGCCGCTGGGTTGAACATTACCCTCAATGAGATAATCAGGGGTCAGCACTTGCATTGCCCATGACTGTTGAGATTGTGATTCGGTAGAGGACTTTGACCTAAACATGAGAGCCTCCTACTAAACTGATGTCTCCGGGAGAATGGTTGTCAGCGCCACCCATATTACTAATTGGACCGATTGCATATGAAGAAGGAGTAGAAAACATCCGCCATCGGTTCACTCGACACTCGAGGCATTGAATGTGAGGGACTAGTCATCACAGCTATTCTCCAACTGACTGATAATGTCAAACTTAATGCGCGCGCCTTATCAGTAGTGACTTTGCCGACAATGTGGCGCGTGGCCCAACGTTACGCAGGTCCAACAATTGCCGCCTCTCCCGCCAGGTCAGGCGACTCCCCTTCCCGCCCACAGCCGCCCGCGCCCAATGGGAGTTGAACCGGGTCTTGGGGGCATACATCGAGATCAGCGCCGCCAACGACCAAAAGGTGATTGACGCCGCCCGCGTGACCAGCATTGCCAAGACCGGCGACGAGGCGGTGGGACGCTAAGTGTTCTTTGCGGGTGTGGCCTTGATGGAGAACTTTTAAGACACGTGGCGCGCGCCAGGGTATCAGTGCCGTGCTGCGCGCCGAAATTAACTTGGAGGACCTGGGCGCAACTGACTTTTTCTCGGCCGTCGGGCTGCCTAAGCCACAAATATCTTTGGCCTATGTCACGGATTAGGGAACCGTCCCCACATTTCAGATTTGAAAAAAACTCTGTCGGGGCGGGCGGACTCGAACCGCCGGCCTCTTGATCCCAATTCAAGCGCTCCACCTAGCTGAGCTACGCCCCGTCAATGAATTTGTACCAACCTTGTTCTTGTGCTGTTTTTCTCCTGTGGCAATTGGCGCATCGGACAACGCATTTCTCAACTTCATGCCGAATCTTGTCTATTGAACACTCTACAATATCAGCTATATTGATTTCTTTGTTGTCCAGGTGATCAAACTCTAAAACTATTGGATCGCTCTCTCCACAATCAACACAAGGGTGTAAGGATAGATAATCAAAGATAAGCTTTCTGCCTCTTTCTCTCCTGGCCTTTTGCGTTATTCTCTTTCGCTTTCGCCTTTGTTCAGCAGTTCTCTCATAGTATTGGCGATCGTATGCTCTCTTGCATTCATAACAATAAGGCCCAACCCCAACGCGGTCACTACGAAGCGGAAATTGGCTGATGAGCCTTTCTCTTTTGCAAAGGTTGCATACTTTCTTCACAAAAGATATTCTATATGGTTTGGGAACTTTTGTCAACTCCCCAAGCCATATAGAATGTTGCGTCCCACTTTGTTACAGCGTTCGCAAGTATACCGTGTTGTGTTCAGTCCGTCAAGCTATGGCTTTGCCCAGCTATGGCGACCAGGCCAAGCGATCGTCGGTCCAGTTGGGGTTGCGATCTGCCAGCGTAATAACCGTGCGCTGATTTGATCCGTCAACACCCATGAGCGCGAGCGACCATTTTCCAGATCGTTTGGAGACAAATATCAGACCGCTGCCATCGGGCGCCCAGGCCGGCCAGCCATCGTCGGCCGAATCGGTGGTGAGCTGCACGATAACGCCCGACATATTTAGCACGAACACATCCCAATTGCCCCCGTGGTTAGACATATAAGCCAGATTTTGCCCATCGGGCGACCAGGCGATAGGGGTATCGTTGCGGTCGTTCGTCATTATAGTGGGCGCGGTGCCAACTTGGTCTGGGAACAAGATGTAGATGCCGCACACTCCCCCAGCGCCACAACCTGTATAGGCCATTGCGCCACCGGCCCCCCATACCGGCGCCCAGCCGGCTGCTACCACGCGCGCATCGCTTGGGTTGTCTACGGGCGCAATGTAAATTCGCCAGCTATCAGAGCTGTCTTTGGCGGCATAAGCTAGCCGGTCACCCTGCGGCGACCACGTTGGCCATGCCGCCGTCGAGTTGCCAATGACGCGGCGATCCTGGTCGGCGGCCAGGTTGTATACATTGATGCCGATCCCCGTGACTCGATAGGCCAATTCGGCCGCGCCGGGCCGCCACGCAGGCTGGCTGCCGCCTGTGACAGCTTTGTACATGCGATTTTCAGATGCCAGCAAGACAAAGGTATCGTACAAGCCAGTAGTTGCATTGAAAACTGGGTAGGCTAATTTGCCCGAGGTCAACCCTGAGATTGGCACGATGGTTCCGCTGACCGTCAGCGTGCCACTGACGGGCATGGGCGTGGCCATCAGGCAACCCTGAGAGGCGGTGGCGCGCTTGGCATCTAGAGTGGGATTGGGCTGCACTTTGAGGGCGCTGGTATACTGCTGCTCGGCCGGGCAAAAATCTAGCGTCTTGGAAAACTGATCGCCATAACTAACTTGGGCTTGAACCAGGCGAAGCGAAACATCTTTGTAGCCTGGCGCCAAGCTATATAGCTCGGAAAAGCGCGTGATGGCTTGTTGCCAATCTGCTCCCCAATAGCCGCGGGCGGTCAGGTACATGGCGGCCATCTGGCGTTGGTACACCGTATCTTGATCGAGGGGGCGCAGCTCGGAAGCCATGTCAAGGTAATACAGACCTTCCTCAATCTGCTCGCTATCCAATAATTGCTTGCCATACGTCAGGGCGGTTGTGAACAAGAGGTCCTCGACCGCAGCGGGCTGGTACAGCGGGTCGAGCGCGCGCACTTGCCGCAGTCTTTCAATGGTGAGCGGCCAATCTTGCGCTTCATAGGCTTGCACGGCTTGCTGATATACTTGCTCTGCCGCGTGGACGATGACGGCTGATGTGGTGGGTGTGGGCACAACCGTTTGGCGCCGGCGCGCTTCGGCCAGCCTCTCTCGCGCCCCTGGATATTCGGGCTGGAGTTGCAAAACGTACTCAAACTCGGCGGCTGCCAATTCGTATTGTTTTGCCGACAGGTGATTGATGCCGCGATCATAGTGTTCGGCCAAGTCGCGTTGCGCCTCAAGCTCGCGGTCGTTCACTCCAGCGTAAAAGCCAGCCACGCTGGCAACAGCGACCATTGCAACCATCAAGATGGCAAATACAATGATGACCAGTGTGGTGGGGCCAAGCCGCCGCGCGCCTGGCGAGCTTGGTTTGAGCTTACGCATAGGTTGTGTCCGGCTGGCATCAGGCGCTAGCATGGTGCCGCAATTGGGACACAGACGAATATGCGGCCCTAACTCGACGCCGCATTCCGGGCAGTTCATCATGCCTCCACAATATGTGTAATATGGCTGACAGGGTCAGCAGCGGTAGATTATAATCGCTTTTGGGGCAGATGTCCAGCAGATTGTGGTAAAATGAAAGTACTCTTTGCACCTGACCGAGGCCATTGTAACCATGTACCTCAGAGAACCGCGAACAAATCGTTCTTCTCCTATTCGCATTGGCGTGATCGCCTTGTTGATAATATTCGCGGCATGGCTGCTGGTTCGCGCAGATAGCGGCAGCCAGGTGCCCACTCCCGCGCCTACACCCACGCGTTCGGCGGCTGAGTATGTGGCCGAGGCGGAAGAAGCTTATGGGCAAGGCCGCTTGAACGATGCTTTTGTGGCTTACAAGGTAGCATTGACATTGGAACCTGACAATGCCGAGTTGTATGTTCCATTGGTCAGATTACAAATCATCCAGAGCCAGGGGCAGAAAGACAAGCTTCAAGAGGCATTGCGCCTGGCGCAAAAGGCCGTTCAACGTTTGCCAGAGAGCGCCCCTGCTCATGCGGCTCTTTCGCTGGCGCTAGACTGGAATGATGAGGTATCTGAAGCTATCGAAGCGGGGCAGCGCGCTATTGATATTGATCCTAATTACGCCACTGGCTATGCTTTCTTGGCCGAGGCTTTTGCCGATGCCGGTCAGTGGCTACAGGCTACCGACATGGCCCAGAAAGCGCTGGCGTTAGCGCCAGACAGTGTAGATGCTCATCGCGCGATGGCCTATGTGTACCAGCAGCAGGGCGCTTTTGCGTTGGCGATTTTGGAATATGAAAATGCCATTGAATTGAACCCCGGCCTGGCTTATTTGTATGTGAGCAGTGGCCGAAATTACAGGCTGCTGGGCAATTATGACGCGGCCATCAATCGCTTTAAACGGGCAGCCGAGGTTGACCCCCAGCGTGTGGAGGCGCTGGATGAATTGGGCTGGACCTACTTTTTTAAACAAGACTTTGAGGCGGCGATTGACGAACTTGAGAGGGCAGTGGAGCTTGATCCAACCTACGCCTCTGCCTGGGCGCACTTGGGGCACAGCCTCTATCGCCGGCGCAATTACGAAGATGCCGCCCCGGCGCTTGAACAAGCCCTATCGCTAGGCGCGGCCAAGATTGAAAATTATTATACATTGGGGTTGACCTATTTTTATCTGGCCGAATGTGACAAGGCTATGGTTTACTTTCAAAAAGCCTTGGCCATAGATCCGAATGACCCCAGCACCTTGTCTGGCATACAGCTTTGCACTGGTGACGCGCTCACGCCTACCCCGGCGCGTCAACCCTAATCTAAACGAGGTGAGAGTAAAATGAAACTGATTTTGGCAATTATCCAAAACGAAGATGAGGATTTGTTGGTTGAGGCGCTGGAAGCGGAACGAATAGCTTCTACCCACATTGGCTCTTCGGGGGGCTTTTTGCGCGCCAGCAATGTGACCTTGATGATGGCTATCGAAGAGTCCAGAGTTGAGTGTGCGTTAGAGTTGATGCGCAAATTTTGCAAACGAAGGGCCAAGCACTTGCATACCTTGCTGCCAAGCATGGAAGCCCGGGATCGCTTTATGAATACGGTGTCCATTGAAGTGGGGGGAGCCATAGTTTTTATTTTGCCGTTAGAGCGCATTGAAAAGATTGATTAGGCCAAAGTTATTTTCTCGGTAACTACTCAGCAGCCTGAGCGTCCTTCGGCCTTGCTCAGGCTACGCGCCGCGCTCCTTCGACTGCGTTTCACTCCGCTCAGGCTGCGCGGCGCGTAGCCTGCTCTGTCGGCAGACAGGTCGAAGGGTGCAGGCTGAGTA
>JBGSMF010000053.1:0-7913 GCA_041740315.1 Thermoflexales bacterium | reverse complement strand
GTGGGCAGCCGGGTAGAGGCAATCCGCATGGAGCACGTGCTGCAGGCGGCGGCGCAGGGCGAGCCGGCTGTGCTGGAGGTAATGAACACAGTGGGGTGTTACCTGGGCATCGGTATTGCCAACCTGGTGAACGCTTTCAACCCAAGCCTGGTTGTATTGGGCGGCGTGTTGAGCCTGGCCGGCCCTTACATTTTGCCTCGCGCACAGCAAGAGATGAACGCGCGCGCGTTGGCCGCGCCGCGCAAGGATCTCCGCATCACGTTGTCGGCCTTCAAGCTCGATGCCTGCGTGATGGGAGGAGTTGCCTTGATCCTGCGCAAGATTCTGGACAACCCGGCCGCCTGGCAGCCCAAACCGGCCCCCACCCCCGATGTGCACGTGATGTACGTGACAAGCGCCTTGTAGATTTTGGCCCGGAATAGGTAGCGGGCCGGCGGCGGCGTGCCTCCCATGCGGAATCTTGAAGGAGGTGGTGACTATCGGATCTTTTAATCGTGGTCGGGAAGAATCGGTTAACAGCCATTTGTTAATTTCGGAGGAAGAAAAATGAAAAAGCCTATATCTAAACTCGTTGTTGTGATTGTGATGTTCAGCATGATCTTGTCAGCATGTGCGCCGGCTGCCACGCCTGTGCCACCAACCCAGACTCCGGCCCCGACACAACCGCCGCCGACACAGCCGCCTACGTCGGCCAAACCCAAGGCGTTGGACGATAACAAGATCGTCATTGCCTGGATTCCCAAGGCGTTGGGGAACCCGGTCTTTGAGACTGGCCGCGCTGGCGCGCTCAAGAAGGCCGAGGAACTGACTGCCAAGGGGCCATACAAAGTCGAGGTGCAATACGTCGGCTCGGTGGCCTCGGACATTGCCGAGCAGGCCCGAGTGGTGGAGGACATGATTGCAAAGGGCGTGGACGCCATCGCCATCTCGTGCAACGAGCCGACAGGTTGCGAAGCGCCGATCAAGAAGGCGCTGGCAGCCGGCATCGAGGTGATGACGTGGGACTCGGACTCGCCCAAGAGCGGCCGCTTCACCTACCTGGGGGTGAGCAACTATGACGGCGGCAAGGCGGCGGCTGAGCTGCTGGTCAAGTCAATGGGCACGAAGGGCAAGGTGGCCCTGCTGACCGGTGTGCCTGGGGCTGCCAACCTGGAAGAGCGCATCCGCGGCTTCAAGGACGCGATGCAGGCGTATCCAGACATCCAGATTGTCAAGACGGTGGCCTGCAACGACGACATCAACCTGGGCGTGCAGATGGTGGAAGAGACAATGCAGGCGGTGCCTGATCTGAACGGCTGGTTCTTTGTTGGGCTGTGGCCGTTGTTTGCCGAGCAAGGCTCGATGAAGCTATGGGAAACAGCAGCCAAAGCGGGCACGCTCAAGACAGTGTCCTTTGACACCCTGCCGGTGGAACTGGACTTTATGAAGGCAGGCTACGTTCAGGGCCTGGTTGGCCAAAAGTACTGGGGCTGGGGCTACGACACGGTGCAGATGATCTATGACAAGATCGTCAACGACAAGAAATTCGAGGACTGGACCGACTCTGGTATGGACCTCGTGACCCCGGCCAACGTGGATGCCATGAAAGAGATGTGGGATTCGAACGACTTTACCAAGCCACTGCCTGCGCCCTACTAAATCAGGCGGAGGCTGGGCGCTGGTTAACGAATCGTTGAGGTGAGCGTTGAGGCGCCCGGCGCCTGGCCGGACGCCTCAACCAGAAACGAAGGAGTGTACCTTGAATCAGAAAACAGACCAGACGGCGCTGCGAATGGAAGGCATCTCCAAAGCCTTCCCCGGCGTCCAGGCGCTGGACAAGGTGGACTTGGAGGTGCATGTCGGCGAAGTGTTGGCTCTCGTGGGCGAAAACGGGGCCGGCAAGTCCACTCTGGTCAAAGTCCTCAGCGGCGCCTATCGCAAAGACACCGGCCGCATCTTCCTGGGTGGGCGCGAAGTGGAGATCGAAAACCCGCACCATGCCCAGCAACTTGGAATTGCTATCATCTATCAAGAGTTCAATCTCACACGTAACCAGACGGCCGCCGCTAACATCTTTATCGGGCGCGAGCCGCGTGCCGGCGGGCTGGGCCGATTCCTGGGTTTCGTTGACCGGCGGCGTATGGAAGACGAGGCCCAGCAGGTGCTCGACCGAATTAAAGCGCAAATATCGGCCGGGGCGCTGGTGCGGGACCTCTCAGTCGCCCAACAGCAGATGGTGGAGATCGCCAAGGCTCTGGCGTTTGAGGCTCAGATCATCATCATGGACGAGCCGACCGCGGCCCTGGGTGAGAGTGAGGTGGAGGTGCTGCTCGAGGTCGTGTGCAGCCTCAAGGCGCAAGGCATCGCCATCATCTTTATCACGCACCGCCTGGAAGAGGTATTTCGCGTTGCTGACCGGGTGGTCGTCTTGCGAGACGGTCAACGTGTAGGCGAGCTACCCATCGCCAAAGCCACCACCGACCGCGTCGTTCAAATGATGGTGGGCCGCACCCTGGACGACATTTTCCACAAAGAGCCAGCCGCGATTACTGCGCCGGTGCTAGAAGTGCGAGGACTCTCCCGCCGGGGAGCAGTGAAAGACGTCGGCTTTACTCTGCGGCGCGGCGATATACTGGGCTTTGCGGGGTTGGTGGGCGCCGGGCGCAGCGAAACGGCCCGGCTCCTTTTCGGAGCAGACGCCAAAGATAGCGGCGAGATACTGGTGGAGGGCAAGCCGGTGCCGCTCAGCTCGCCGCACGATGCAGTAAACGCCGGCCTGGGCTTGGTGCCAGAGGACCGTGGCCTGCAAGGGTTGGTGCTCAATCTGCCGGTGCTGGAGAATATTGTCATGTCTACTTTGGAACGCCACAGCCGGGCCGGCTGGGTGAATCGGGCCAAGATGCAGCAAACGGCCAGCGGCTATGTGGATCGGCTGTCCATCCGCACGCCCCACTTGCGGCAGAAGGCGATGTTTCTGTCCGGCGGCAATCAGCAAAAGGTGGTCCTGGCCAAGTGGCTGGCCTCGCAGCCTAAAGTGCTTATCATGGACGAGCCGACGCGAGGGATTGACGTGGGCGCCAAGGCCGAGGTGCACGCCTTGATGAGCCAACTGGCCCAGGCCGGGATGGGCATCATTATGATTTCGTCCGAGCTACCCGAGATCCTGGGCATGAGCGATCGCATCGTGGTGATGCACGAGGGCAGCGTGGCGGCTATTCTCGACCGTGCCGAGGCGACCCAGGAACTTGTTATGACCTACGCCAGTGGGCAAATGAAGCAGCGTGTGGGGGATCAGAGCACATGAGTCAAGCAAGCGTCAAACAGACCAAACCAGGCAGGCGGCAGGGGCTAAGCTGGCGGGACATCGTGCGAGGCCAGGAGGCCGGGGTTTTCGTCATCTTGGCAACAATGGTGATCGTTCTGAGCGTTAGCACCAACACCTTCCTGACGAGCACCAATATCTTTAATATCTTGCGCGCCTTTTCATGGATTGCCATCAGCGGCTTTGGAGAGTGCATGGTCATCATCACCGGCGGGATTGAGCTTTCTGTCGGGTCGGTGATGGGACTCTCGGGGCTGATTTCCGCTATGTTACTGGCGGCCGGCGTCAACGTGCCTTTGGCGGTGCTAGGCGGTTTGGCCGCAGGCGCCTTTATCGGCCTCCTCAACGGGCTGATGATCACCAAGGCCAAACTGCCCCCGTTCATCGCCACCCTCGGTATGCTACTGATGGCTCGCGGGTTATGCTACGGGCTGACGGGCGGTTGGCCGGTGCGAGATCTGCCAGATAGCTTTGTCAACCTGGGCCAATACGACATCCCGGTTGCCGGAGTAGGTGTGCCTGTGCCGTTGATCTTTATGCTGGTCATCGGCGTTATCATGGCGCTCTTTCTCACCCGCACCGTTTGGGGCTATCGTATTTACGCTGTGGGTGGCAATGAGACGGCGGCCGGATTGTCGGGGATCAACACTGACCGGACCAAGATCTTGGTCTATACCCTGTGTGGCTTCCTTACCGCCATTGGTGGCCTCTTGATGACCGCCCGGTTGGGCGTGGCTTCCCCCACGGCAGGCAGTGGCTATGAGTTGGACGTAATCGCCGCAGCCGTGGTGGGAGGCACCAGCCTGACCGGCGGCGAGGGCACCATCTTGGGAGTGCTCATCGGCGCGGCCATCATGCAGGTGCTGCGCACCGGGCTGGTGCTCGCCGGTGTGTCCGCTTACTGGCTGCAGGCGGTGCAGGGCCTGGTCATCGTCGTGGCGATCATGCTTGACCAGTTGCGCAAGCGGCGGCGATGATTCGAACGAGTAGGAATTTCCTTTTTCACCATGACGCTTGGCGGTGAGAAAAGAGTCGTGACGGAAGGCAAACCTGTCGTCTGTCCGGGTATTATGGTCGCCGACATGGTGGCGCGCCCAGCCCCGGGCGGCTCTTGTTGGCGGACGAGATGAGCTTGCGTACGGCGTGCGGTCAATGTGGCGACCACCCCGGCGCGGCTGTGGGGGATGCCTGTGCAAGTCATCAGCAAGGTCTGCGCCAACCCGTTTGGGTCGAGATAAGCAGGAGAAGTTAAAAATGCAAGAAACCCTTCAGGAAAAGGTCACACGTAATCTCAAGTTAATTCAATTTCGCGAACTCAATGTCCTGGCCGCTTTTCTGCTGCTCTGCGCGTTCTTTTACTGGCAGCGCCCCGACGTTTTTGCCAAGCCCGCCAACCTGGCCATCATCATGCGCTTTATCGCAACATTTGGGATGCTGGCAATTGGCGAGGTGCTGGTGATCATAACGGGCGGCATTGATTTGAGCGTCGGATCGCTGACGGCCCTGACCGGGGTGGCGGTGGCCGTTCTGATGCTCAAAGGCGTGGGTGGGGTGTTTGTCAACGCGTTTGTCGCAATTCCCATCGTCCTGCTCATCGGCATAGCATTTGGCGTCTGGCACGGCTTTTTCGTCGCCAAGTTGAAAATCCCGGCTTTTATCATCACCCTGGGCTCCTGGCTCATTGCGAAGGGGATGGCCGCCTACATTACGCGGGGCTACCCGATTGTTTACCCATCCGAGTCCAAGTTCTTGGTTTTGGGCCAGGGCACTGTATTTTCAATCCCGATTTCCTTCATCATCCTGGTCGTCATCGCTGCAATCGTCCTGTTCATCCTCAACTACACCCCCCTGGGATACCGCATCTATGCAGTAGGCGGCAACATAGAAGCGGCCCGCCTGTCGGGCATCAACGTGGACCGGGTGCGCATCTTTTGCTACGGCGTCAGCGGCTTTCTGGCGGCGGTGACGGGCGTGCTTCTTGCGTCCCGGCTGGGACAGGGCACCCCCACGGTTGGCAGCGCGTATGAGTTGTGGGCCATTGCAGGCGCCGTGATCGGGGGCACCAGCTTGATGGGCGGCGAGGGCACCGTCCTGGGCGCCATCCTGGGGGCGGCCATTGTGGGTGTGATGCAGAACGGGATGGTGCTGCTGAACATTTCTTCCTACCTGCAGGACAACATCCTGGGCGTGGTGCTGGTTATCGCAGTGGTCTACGACACGCTGCGCCGCCGTGGAAAATAGGTATCTTCTCAATATTTTGGGGACTGCAGGCCGGGCTCCCACGCCCGGCCATAGGCGGCGTGGAAGCCGCCCCTGCTTTTTGAGAAGATACGAAAATAGGAGGCGAGTGCTTGCGTTCTCCTCTAGAACGGGAGGTTAGATTTGGAAACTAGAGCTCCACAAGCATCCTTGTTGGCCGTGCAAGGTGTTTCAAAGGCCTTTGCCGGCGTCAAGGCGCTCGACAAGGTAGACTTTGAGGCTCACGCGGGCGAGGTCGTCGCCCTGCTCGGCGAGAACGGCGCCGGCAAGTCCACGCTGATGAAAATCCTGTCCGGCGTTTATCGCCCCGACGAGGGCGAGATCTACCTGGGCGGCCGCCGGATCGCACCCCAGAATCCGAACGAGGCCCAGCGCCTGGGAATATCCATAATTTACCAAGAGTTCAACCTGACCCCCAACCAGAGCGCGGCGACGAATATCTTTCTGGGCCGCGAGCCGTGCCGGGGCAATGTGTTGGGCCGGCCCTTGCCGTGGGTTGATCGCGCCTATATGCGCCGCAAGGCAAGCGCGCTGCTTTCGCGAGTGGGCGCTCACTTTTCCCCGGACGCGCTGGTCCGCGATCTGTCTGTTGCCGAGCAGCAGACGGTCGAAATTGCCAAGGCGCTGGGAGTCCAGGCGCAGGTCGTCATCATGGATGAGCCTACGTCGGCCCTGGGGGAGGAGGAGGTCAATGCCCTGTTCGGTATCGTGAAAAACCTCAAATCTCAGGGGCTTGCGGTGATCTTTATCACGCATCGCCTGGAAGAGGTCTTTCGGGTTGCGGATCGCATCATTGTGATGCGCGACGGTCGTCGGGCGGGCAGCATGCCCATCGGCGAGGCCACGCCTGATGGCATCATCTCGTTGATGGTTGGCCGCGCCCTGGATCGCAGCGCTGTTCACAAGACCCAAGCGCAAACCGGCCCGGCGGTGCTGGAAGTGCGCGGCCTGACGCGCCGTGGGGCGATTCACGATGTCAGTTTTTCTGTGCGCCGAGGAGAGATCTTGGGGATGGCCGGCTTGGTAGGCGCCGGGCGGACCGAGACCGCCCGCGCCATTTTTGGCGCCGACCCCCTAGATGCCGGTGAAATCCTGATCGACGGCAAGCCGGTGACGATTACCTCGCCCAATGCCGCGGTGAAAGCGGGCCTGGCGCTGGTGCCGGAAAACCGCCAAAAGCACGGCCTGATCCTGATCAGCACTGTGGAGCAAAATATCGCTTTGCCCAACCTCGATAGCCTGTCCGGGCGCCTGGCGGTGCGCCGGGGGCAGATGCGCCAGGTCGTGCAGGATTACGTTGGACGCTTGAACATTCGCACGCCTAGCTTGTTCCAACAGGTCATGAATCTCTCTGGGGGCAACCAGCAGAAAACGGTCGTGGCCAAATGGCTGGCCTCAAATCCCAAAGTCCTCATCCTGGATGAGCCGACGCGGGGGATTGACGTAGGCGCCAAGGCCGAGGTATATGCGATTATGAATCGCCTGGCCGAGCAAGGCATCGGCATTATCATGATTTCTTCGGAAATGCCGGAAATCTTGTCTATGAGTGATCGCATCGTCGTGATGCACGAAGGCGGCGTGGCCGCCATTTTGGACCGCGCCGAAGCAAGCCAGGAGCTGATTATGGCTCATGCCAGCGGGCAGGTAAAGCCATAGTTGGGCGGTGATGGCCTGCTCCGCGCGGAGCGGGCCAGGAAGGGGGTGATCAATCGAAAAAAGATTCGACGGCTGGCAGTCGAACTGCCGGCGAGTGGGGTCATTGCCCCAGTTAGCTTACTCGTAATATAAATAAGGAGAGAATAAAATGAAACGCTTGAGTCTATTATTGGTGGTCATGCTTGTGTTGTCTGCCTGCGCGCCGGCAGTGGCGCCGACCACGGCGCCGGAGCCGACTAAAGCGGTGGCGCCAGCCCCTGCAACCTTCAAAGTCGTGGTCATCGGCAAGTCGGTGCACCCTTACTGGAGCAACGTGGAAAAGGGTGTGCGGGCGGCGGCCAAGGAACTGGGGCTGAAGGACGACCAGGCCATCTTTTTCGTGCCGCCCAAGGAAGACGTGGCGGCCCAGATCCAGACGATGGAAACCTACATCGCCCAGGGTGTGACCGGCATTGCCCTTGCGCCTTCTGACCCCAACGCGCTTGAGCCGGTGATGAAGACGGCATCCGATAAGGGCATCTTTATCACCACGCTGGACACGCCGCCTGTCGAAAAGTCGGTGTCGCTGGTCTACATCGGCACAGACAACTTTTCGGCCGGCAAGGTAGCAGGCGAGACGATGGTCAAGCTCTTGCCTGACGGCGGCAAGGTTGGCATCGGGCGAGGTTCCGACACAGCCCTCAACGCTCTGCAGCGC
>JBGSMF010000052.1:0-9235 GCA_041740315.1 Thermoflexales bacterium | reverse complement strand
GGGCAGACGAGCGGTGGCTACCCTACTCATCGCTTGATGGGTGTGGGTAGGTCGAGTGTTGCCCTAGCCCGGAACCCCCACATCGGATTTGCCCTACTTCGGCTGCTTTAGGATTCACTTTTTAAGGTGCAAAAGTCGAGTTATTACATTGTTAACTATAGTGGCGCTGCTTCGAACTGCATCCAGCCCACCACCATGGTAGCCAGCAGTATTACCAGATATGGTATTGCCGCCCAAAGTAACTGAGCTTCGGGTAAGCCATAACCCGCCGCCATTACTGACTGCTGCATTGCACGTTACAACATTCTCGTTGAGTGTGACATTGCTTTCATATAGATGCAGCCCACCGCCAGCCGAACTGCTATTGCTATCAACGACGTTCCCGCTGAGCACTGCATAGCTTTTGTACAAATGCACGCCACCGCCTGAACTGCCGCCAAGTGCGCTGGCAAACATGCCTCCACCGGTAGCAATGTTGGAAGAAATAATGTTGTCGGTCAACACAGCCGTGGCATAGTATATCCCTACGCCACCGCCGTTCATGGCCTTGTTACCCTGAATCGTGTTGGCGTTTATTACGGCGCTGCTATTGTCTATGCACAGTCCGCCGCCCAGCATAGCAGTATTAGAATTGATGTGATTGTGGTTGAGGATTGCCTCATTCCCATAGCCCTGCACTAACACCCCACCGCCTTCCCCAGTAGCAATGTTACTCTGAATGATATTGCCTTCAAGCACAGTTGGACTATTGAATAAGAACAATCCCCCGCCATACTCAGCAGTATTGCTAAAGACATGATTATTGCCCATGGTGCCGTCAGCTCCCATGGCGATATACGCTCCACCGCCAGCATCATAAGGCCCCGACCCACCCAGGGTAACATACCCGCCCAATCCAGCCGCGTTCCCTCCAACAATTTGCACCCCCCCGATAGTAGGGGAAACTGCTCCGGTAATGAACAAAACTCGTCCATGCCTTTGCCCATCCAGTGTGGTGGGATAAGAAATCGGATTGGGCGTGCTCCAATTGGTAAGCGTGTAACCGCCCTGGATGGCGAGGGTTTTGCTGATGTAAGCAACCTGGGTAATCACCGTCGAGCCGCTATATCCAGCCGGAGCCGGACGGCTGTGGATATCGGTATAGACGCCGGCAGCGATTTTGATAGTATCGTTTGCGCCGGCAGCATCTAACGCCGCTTGCAGCGTTGAATAACATGGCAACACGCCGCCACAATCCGCGCCAGGAGCAACATAAAGAATATCGTAAACGGCAGGCGCGGAAGCGGTGGCACTTGATGCCGCGCTAATAGCAACTGCGAGAATAGCGAGAACTGTCCCCACGATTATAGTCAGCAAGCAATACCTTGGGCCTTGAGATAAGCGCAACATTTCGACCTCCTCGTTATCTGTTCACAGGATGGTTAACCGCCCTTGGCTTTCCAGTCACAAACAATGCCGCTACTATTCCGATCAAAGCTCCTCCAATCAAGGTGGCATCGTGCAAAAGCACTATTTTGATGTAGCTCACCTCTATCAACACCAACACCGCCAGCCACCAGGCCAACCGGCGCGGCGTAGTCAGGATGGTGTAGGTCAGGAACAAGGCGTGCCCTGAAATGAGGGGCACGGGCACGAGCGCCCTTGTCATCGCCAGCCCAATGACGCATGGCTCGATCAGCCCCTGCCGCAAGCGGATGGCGCGCCCCCGCTCGGCGCGGTCAAAGAGATACGCCACAAACACAAACGCGATGGGAGCATTGTAGATGAACAGGTAGTATCGCTCCCTGGCATCATCGTAGCGCGGCAACAGGAGCATCAGAGCTATAAAGGCGGACGTAGCGATGGCTGAAGTGGCCAGGACAATGATGGGACTTGGCCGCTTACGAAGCATTGTGGTTGAACCGTCGTTGTTCGTGTCGCCCAAATAGAGATCTCGCACCATTCAATATGACGGAGTGGTGAATACAATCGTTCCCGCACACAGCCGCGCCCACGCCGCTGCGCGCTCCAGTTCGCTGTCCTTCAGCGGCCCTTGTTCCCCGGTAACGAGAAAGCCTTCAGGCGGCGCGGCCAGGTTCGCGCCTTTCTTTTTGAGCTCATTGGCGATGGCTTTGGCCGCATAGCCGCCCTTGTCCACAATGAAGCGAAAGACCGAGGAGCCAATCGTATCCAACGCAATGCGGGTGTCAAAGGCCGCCGCCTTGATTTGTTTGAGGCTGTCGGGCGCAAGGCTCTTGGCCAGTCCTTGACAGCGGGCGTGGGGCTAAAGGCCCGCGTGGGCGAGCCGACCAGCAGCACGTCCAGGCCGGCCAGGTGCTCCGGCTTGACCTCGCCTATCCGCAGGGTGGTGATCTCTGCTTGCGGCGCCAGAGCCGCGCCCATCGCCTGGGCAATCTTTTCGGTGTTGCCGAAAACCGAATCATAAATGATCAACACTTTCACACTATCCTCCGAGATGTGTTACTTTTGTATTTCACGGTTTCCTCCCAAGCATAAAGCCACCAGCGCCATTGCGATTGCCGCCAGTGCCGGCGCAATCCTGTGGACAGTCAGCAGAAGGCCATAGTTCTCCTTGCCCATGCTCATCAATGCTCCGCTGGCGAACAGGGCAACAATGCACACCGCCGCCACGACGAGCAATGCAACGACGAGCGATAGCGAATCGGCGGTGTTGAGCACCTTGGAAAGCTGGATGACCGTGGCGATGACCGCGCCCAAGGCAATCAGCTTGTGGATGTTGAAGAGGATACCGTTGTACGGCTTGCCCGCACTGCTCAACCAGAAACCAAAGATCAGTGTGAGCAAAAAGACAACGCCGGGGAGGGTGAATTGGGTTATCGTGTCCATGGCAGGCTCTGCGTCAATCAGCTTTAGCCGCGTCGCAGGCGTAGCCAGTGTAAACGGAGAGCGGCAGCATTGTCAGAATCAAGACCAAGACTAACCCCATGATGCTTTCCAAGAAATCGTTAAAGAAATGTCCCACCGGGAATTGCCCCAACAACCACACCATCAATATTACCAGTGGCCAGGGCCACAACCTGGCCGCGAAACGAGTGACGCTGCCAGGCTTCCCACTCAGTGGCTTGTTGATGCGCGTGCCCGCTGCGCCGCCGATCAAGCCAATCAGGGGCGGGAACAGGCCGCCGCCAAATAACAGCAGTCCCGCCGATAGCAGCATCAACACCAACCCGCCGTGTTCGCGCTGGATAAACGCCGCCGACCAGACCAAAATCAATAGGCCGAAAATCACGGACAGAATGCCAGTGACCAGTAAGTTGGGGATAATCGTCATAGCTGGTTCGCAGGCGTTCCAGATTTCCTCTGGCACACAGGGCGGCCCCATCGAGACAATCATCAGGCTTTCGGGACGGGTATTGCCTTGCAGTATTTCGAAATAGCCATGTTCTAGCCCGGCGATGCCGGCGGCAACGCCCAACCAGGCGGCGACAGTTTGGGTTGCTTTTCTCATGCTCACTCCTTCGAGCGTCTCAACAAAATTCGGGCAATCAACAGGTGCCAAATCATCCAAAATAGACCTGCAACGGCCAACAACAGATACACTGGCAGCACAGGCGTTAGGGCAAAAGTCAGACAGTAAACCAGGTCACAGCCGCTTGCTAGAAATCCCACAAGCGCAGTCGCACGGTTGGAACGCAGCATGACAACCGAAAATAGCAGCCCCGCCAGGGCGATGAGCAACAAACTGATGTATGTGCCTGTGCCGGGGAAGGTCGCCAACGGATCGTTGGTTGCCAGTAGGGCCTGCCCGGCGGCCAACAAGGCGCCCCTTTGCGTTTCGGAAGACGCTGCGGCGTAGCAATGGCTGAACGAGAGCATGGTCAGAGAAATATTGGCAGCGAGGTTGAGCGTGATGCCCACCAACCCGCTGACAAGAGCGATGGCGGCCACGCTCTTGTCCACCTGCCAGAGCGCCACGCCCAAGGCCAGGAAAACCAGTCCCACCAGTATGTAATTGACCAAGTCGAACATGGCCAGGAAGGACAGTCCGACAAATGGATTGGCCTGCAACAACGCGTACCAGTCCGCTGTTGTGGTCGGGATGGCCTCCACCCCGGTAAAGAGCGACACCTCCGCGCCGATGTTGCGGCGAAACAGAAGGGCAGCCAGCAGGGCGGCAATCGCGCCGATTCTGTAGAGTAGTCTCCAATCCTGATTTTGGGTCATACCGGTATCCTTTTGTCCATCAATTCAAAGTTGCTGGTCTGTGCAATCGAACGTTGTTGAAATACGCGCAAGCATCCTTTTTCCTTATGTATCACGCTACAAGTTTGTCGAAATCCTTGCGCTGGAGATAGTGATAGATGAGCAGTTTGCCATCCAGCACGATGCCAAAAACGCCGTAGGGACTGGGCGAGTTTTCCTGCAGCTCCTGCGCCGATTGAAAGGTCACCACCCGCGCGGGGAGGCCCTTTTCTGCCGCAAATTCCAGGGCCATGTTCGTGGCATCCTCGATGTAGGGGCATTGCGGCGTCCGCACCACCGTCAGACCCGCGCCGAAGCGGGCCTGGCGCGCTTCCCAATCGGTGGGAAAGGTCGGCAGCGGCGCGTTGTCAAAACGCTGCGCCAGCAAGCGAAAGGATGGCGGGGCCTGCGCGACCTCCTCAAAGCCGTGCTTCAAAAAGATATCCTTCTTTGCCAGCCACACGCCGTCGCTGGCGACCATCACCACGCCGTGTTTACCCTGGGCGCGCGCGTCATCCAGACAGGTTTGCAACAGATGCGCGCCATAGCCCTTGCCCTTGCCTTTGCCCACCACCCACAAGCAGTGGATAACCAGGTAGCCAGGGGCGTTGACTGCCCGCCAGGCCAACTCGCCGGGGATGTATTCGATAAAACCTACGTTGCGCCCACCAATCTCGTGGATCATGTGGAGCTTGAGGCCCTCGGCCAGGCGCGCGTCCATCCATTCACGTTTCTGGCGATAGCCCGGCGATTTGCGTTTGCTCATGTAGCAAAAGAAACCGAGTTGCTCGACGTTATCGGCATTGACGGTGACGAGCTCGAATTTCTCTCTCATTGCTTTACTCCTCATAGATGTTCATCGTTTCAGTTCTTTGCCAGATATTTTTGGTAGGCTTTCCAGCCGGGGCGCCAGGTAGTGTGCCAGCGCCACAGCCGCGCTAAAAAGTTAGAAAATGCTCACAGCGCTCGTTCAGATAAGTATGATAGCGCGCCGGCAGGTAATGCGTGGCCCCAGGAATTATCTCGGTCGCCACCAAATTGGGGAACACTTCACGGGCGCGCCTGACTATTTGCTTGGCCGGGAACAAACCATCCTCCTCTGCCGCAATGACTAAAGTGGGCGCTTTGAGCCGGGCCAGTTCTTCGCATCTCACGTTGCGCGGCATATCGGTCTCGATGCGCACGTGACGAAAAACAGCCTGCGTGATTTCAAGCACTTGGTCGTCAATCGGCTCGTCTTTAAACATTGGCCACAACAGGCGCTTCAATCGTTCAGGCGTTGGCGCAAGGTGGTAAAGCCCCAACCACACGAGCATGTACACCATGGTGCTAAGTGGGATGGATACCAAGCCAGAGGGAATAAACAACATCGCTTTGCCGATACGTTCCGGCGCATAGGCGGCCGCGCGCAGGAGGATGCCTGCCCCGTAGGAACCTCCCAGGCACGGCGGCTGTTGCAGGCCAAGCGCATCCAACACGTCTACTAGCCATTGCCCATAACTATCGTCGCGCGGGGAAAGCCGGACCGGCGCACTCTTGCCAGGATGTCCAATGGTATCAGGCGCGAACACGCGATATTTTTCAATTAGCCCTCGCAGCCAACCGAGCGTTATCGGGCTGGTGGTATTGCCGCCCTGTAACATTACAACCGGCGGCGCGACCTGTGGCCCCAGCGCCAGCACGTGAGTTTTCCCGAAGCGTGTATGCACCATACGACTTTCGTAAGGCAATGCCAGCCGCGCCAATTGCCGGTCGTAGATGGCGTGAATCTCGGCCTCTCCCTCGGGAGTGCGATAAATGGATTTTGTTGGCATGGCTACATGCTTGCTCCTAATCCTAGATGAAATAGCTCTACTCGCTTTTCCTTTTGCCGTGGCAGTGTTTGTACTTTTTCCCGCTGCCGCACGGGCACGGCTCATTTCGCCCTACCTGCGGTTGAGAATGGACGAACGGCGCCCCTTCAGCTCCTGGAATGTGAGATTGAGTATAAGGCTCAGGAGAGCGCGACTTGTCCGGCTTGGCCGCGCGTTGCTTTGCCAAGATTTCCATCTCTGCTTTCTGGGTCGCCTCTTGGGCAGCTTGCCGATGCAACCACTCATAGATCTTTATAATATCGAACGAGTGCGAGGCTGACCTCGGTGGAGAGGCTCCAGGTTCAAAGTAGGCCAGGTAAACATTCAGGTCGCCTAGGATGAATTCGTCTATCAGGCCTTGCTCGTAAAGCGCGATCACCTGCGGCTGGCTGGCCTTGTCTCGTAAATCAGCGAGAGCGGAGACAACCCATGTCCACAATGGGTCCGGTTCTATCAAAATGTCTCCTGGCAAGGCGAGTTCACCGTCTTTTGCCAGGGGCGGCAAATGTGCGCGCAGCGTCGGCAGGATGCGCTCTTGTTCTTTGGGGTATTGCCAACCGATAGCGGCTAATACGCCCGCCGCGCTGCTGCGAGCATACTCGTGAGCGCCGGCGTCGTTGAACAAGTCAATGGCCATCTGGGTGGCGGCTGGGCCGTAAGCAGGCAATTCGGTATCGAACCACTCGATCAAATGTTCCCGTTCCTCGTCACGGAATATTTCGGCAAAGATAGGTAAAGCAGCCGGTTCGCGAAAGGCGATCAGCAACAACCCGGCGTGAATCGTTGTGTGCCAGCGCGGGTCATCGTCGAGCCAACTTTCATTATCACTGGCAGCCAGCATCTCTAGCAATCCGGGCGTCAGTTCCTCGCGCCGCTCCAGGCAGGCGCGGATCAGGTCGAGGTCAGGAGCGCGGCCTGCCTCTTGCAGGGCAGCCAGTAATTGATCAGCGGTTAACAGTTGATAATCCATTTTTACCCCCAAAAGCAATTTCGTTCGTCTTTGAGCACCTGCGACGGTTATGTCACAAGCCCATTCTTTGACTTGAGTTTTGTCGTAGGACGGCAACATTCCCGATACAGCTTGCCACTCCCACACAGACAGCCCCGATCAGGTTCACAGGGCAAGTAGATGATCATCACTTTTTTATCGCCACCACGGACGCCTGAGCTCGGAACCGCCGATTGAGGCTGCTAATGGGCCGTGATGCAAATAAATCCCTTGTCTGCATCAACGGTGTCCAAAAGCCTGGGATCAAGTGAGGGTAGCATTTAATTGGGCCTTCTTTTTGCTCTCTAACCCCAGCGTGTTTATCAAGACGCCAGGCTGCGGACGCTGATCCAGGTAAATCAACGACCCCTGCATCGGATCGCCGTAAGGGGTGGAGAGATCGCTATCTATTCGCAGCTTGAAGAAACGCGGCGACTCGGTGACGACAAACTGGCCGAGAGCTTGAAAGTCGGTCTGTTTGCCTTTAGCGAAGCGAAGCTGGTAGTTGAAGGTGGGCCGGTTAACGTAATAGATCAACACGGCCACCTCTTGCGTGTTTTCCGAGTTGATCATACGCAAGAGCATTTTCACCAGGCCCATCAAATCCAGCAAGTCTTCCTCGTTCGCAAAGCGCCCCACATGAAAAGGCCCGCCAGCGTAAACAGTGCCGTTGAGAGGGTTTTCAGCGTCCTCAAGCACAACCCCAACCCCGCCATCGTACGTGAGGGTAACGCCTCCATTGCGGCGGATCTGTGGGTTTCTCATGCGCGCCTTGACAAGCGGTGCCATGGTGCGCAATTGCTGACCCAACGGTGACAGGGGCGGCTCGACCGGCGCCGGTCCTTGGCCGACTTTATGCAGGCGCTGTTGGGTCGGGTAATCCTTCGAGTCTATCTTCAGGGCGCGCTGCCACCAGGCCACAGCTTCGTCCCTCCGTCCTAATTGCTCGCAGGCCACACCTAACTGATGCAGCGCAGCCAGGTGCTTGGGTTCATGGCGCACAGCGCGCTCCAGCCAAGGAATAGCTTGCCCTGGTTCGCCCTGCTGAATATAGACATACCCAATGTTGTAAAGTGTCGGTTCATAATCCGGGTCACGGGAGTGGGCAGCCAGAAGAGTCTCCAAGGCCTCCTGGTAGCGGCCTTGCTCCAGGCATGCCACGCCCAGCGCAAAATGTCCATCATCGCGCTCAGGATCAGCCATTATCATCCGCCTGGCTTTGCGCTCGACCAGGTGAAAATCATCCAAGTCTACGTTGAGGCCCAGTTGCTCTGCAAGATGCTCCAGCAGATACGTGCCGGCAGGAACCTCGCCGCGTTGAATACAACGGAGCTTGCGAAGGGTCTCTTGAGTCTCGCGCTGACGGGCCAGCTTGGGCCAGCGCCGGGCAAAATGCTCGAAAGCCACAATAGCCTCTGGTATGCGCGCCGCACAGGCGCAAGTCACGCCCCAGCTATAGAGGACTTCTGGATCGTCAGGGGCAGATTGTTCGATTTCATCCAGCGCGGCCAGAGCCTCATCGTAACGTTCCAGCGCCAGACAACAGGCGCCCAGATTCTGCAAAGCCGTCAGGCGATCTTCTTGTCGGGGGCCCATTTCCAGGAAACGCTGAAAGGCCGCAATGGCTTCATCCCATCGTTCATCACCCATAGCCGCTAGGCCGTGCAGCCACGGGATCATTGAATTAGAGGCCCGCTCGGGGGGGCGGGTGAATTGCGACCTGCGCTTGCGGATGGTTCTTGCCTTGCTCATTTTGTTCCAACTCCATTGCCTGCACCGCTTCGTAAACTGGACCGAAGCAGAGCAGCGCTCGTGATTATATCATCTCCAGTCATCCCACCCAGCCCGCCTGAGCGCCGTTTCCAGTTGCTTGAGCGTGGTCTGAGTGCGCCGGGCTAAATGCGCCAACTCGTCCAGGTTGCCAGGTGTATGCGCTGCCGCTTGCGCTAACCGCGCGCCAGCCTTGAGCACTCCAAACGCGCGCGTCTGAACGATGCTTTCGGCCTGCTTGAGTTGCTCGGCCATCTCAACAATGCCATCCAACTCTGGTCCCCAATCGCGCGCCGGCTTTTGGGGTCTGGGTGGTTCGGCAGATTCCGCCTCCGGCTCGAACGACTCGATGATTTCACCGGCTTGTTTGGCCGCCTGGTAAGTTTCGTTCAGATCGCCCCGGATGCCTGGCCCAAAAGAA
>JBGSMF010000051.1:0-12766 GCA_041740315.1 Thermoflexales bacterium | reverse complement strand
TTCACTACCGTACACTTTTTCATTCTGCCACGAACACCTGCACTGCGCGCAGGCGCAGGTTTCACGAATTAGCACGAAAAAGACAGAGCAAATTAGTGGAATTCGTGCAATTCGTGGCTAAAAATCTCGGCATTGTTCTCGCAGAATTCACTCCGGGCAGAAAGTGCACGGTAGAGAATCCGGCGGTTAGGGTGGGGGGCCTCGGCCCAGTATGGGCCGTCTTTTGTAAACAGATATTCCGTATCTTGTCATCCGCTGGTCAGAACCGGATCAATCGCCCGGGTGCTTTGCCTGACGATGAGCTGGGGCATCAAGACACGCTGATGGGCATGAGTTTCTGGATGGCCGATCAACTCTACCAGATAGTGGATGCTCTGGTAGCCAAGGGCTTCATAATCCTGCTTGACCGTGGTCAAGGGAGGCGTGTAATAGGCTGACTCGGGGGTATCGTCAAAACCGACGATGGAAATATCGTCAGGGACGCGCAAGCCGCGCTCGCTCAACGCCAGCATAGCGCCAAGCGCAAGGTAATCATTAGAGATGATCAGCCCGGAAAAGCGAGTGCCGCGATCTAACAGGTGCTTGGCTGCCAGGTAACCATCCTGAGGCATCCACTCTGTGGCTTCAACGCTGTCAACGGGCGCAAGGCCACAGGCTTGCAAGGTATTCAAAAAGGCTGTGTGGCGGGTATGTGCCTCATGAAAGTTGAGCGGCCCGCTGATCTCGGCGATCTGGCGGTGACCCAGATCCAATAAATGCTGAGCGGCAAGCTGGCCGCCATAATATTGATCAATCATCACTGAGGATGCGGGGGAACCGCGCTTATTGCGGATCTGAATCGTGGGAAGGAGAGGGGGGTCGGCTGAAATCTTTTCGAACAGCCTGCTTTCAACCGGAGCGGTAAGGATGGCTGCTTCGCACAAGCCGCTGTTGAGGTGGGCATACAAACGTTTCTCTTCTTCCGGATCGTCTTGCGGGATATCGGTGAACATCAAACTATAGCCATGTGCGATGGCCGCGCGCCCCATAGCGACAATCAGCTCACGGGGAATATGAGTCTCAACGCCAAAGGTGATGACTTGCAGAATAGAAGAACGACGAGTCTTTAAGCTGCGAGCTAACTGGTTGGGGTGATAGCCAAGAGTCTTGATAGCTTTTAGCACCCGGCGGCGGGTTTTCACCGAAACGTCAGGGCTATCATTAATGACGCGCGACACGGTCTGGTAGGATACACCACATGCTTTAGCCACATCGAGCATGGTTACTTTTTGAGAGTTGTTTTCTGGGCTCATAATCTTCAATAATAATCCTCAACAAATGATCTTATTAGTGTGATCGTTCACGATGACTATACCACAGTTTTAACCGAAATGCAACTTAATTCAGCAATATATGGGCGAGTGCCCAGGGTAAAATGCCTTTTTGGAACAGACTATTGACTTTTTATAAAATCTGTGGTACTCTAATTGTGAACGTTCACAATACTTGCCTATTTAACCTAATAAGGAGAAGATTTTATGAAGACTGTGACAAAACCCATCTTGACCTTCATCATGATCACCCTTTTGCTGAGCTCGTTTGTGACCGGTTGTGGACCTGCGGCGACAACCGTGCCCACCAGTGTACCGGTGCAAGCCACTGCGGTTCCTGTGAAACCCACCGCGGTTCCTGCGGAACCCACCAAGGTCCCTACACCGACTAAAGTAGCGGCACCTGTGGCTACCTTGAAAATCTGGGCTGACGACACTCGCGCGCCAATTTTGCAAGCATTCGCTGCAGACTTTCGCGCCAAGTATAATGTAGAGCTTGTCATTGAAGATCTGGGGACTGTTCAAGACATCCGCACCCCAATGATTACCGCAGCGCCGGCTGGTGAAGGTCCCGACATTTTTATCGGCGTCCACGACTGGTTGGGAGCCTTGGTTGAGAGTGGTTTGGTAACTCCCCTCGACCTGGGTGACAAACGAGACGAGTTTGTCGAATCGGCGTTAGAGGCTTTCACTTATACGGATGGCAAACTTTACGGTGTGCCATACGCTACTGAGAACCTTGGGTTCTTTTACAACACCGAACTGGTCACCGAACCGCCCACAACATGGGACAAGATGCTAGAGATTGGCCGCGCTCTGCAGGCGGATGGCAAAGTTAAATACGCGATTGCCATTGCCGGCGATCCAGGTTATAACTCCTTGCCGATGCAGACAGCCTTTGGCGGGTATGTATTTGGCGTGGATGCAAATGGCGCTTGGAACCCAGACGACGTCGGACTTGATAGCACAGGCATGATCACTGCGGTCACCTGGATGAAAAAGGCGGTAGATGAGGGACTCATGCCCAACACCACCGACTATGAAACCGGGCACCAATTGTTTGAGACCGGTCAGATCCCCTTCTTGATGGCCGGCCCCTGGGCCTTGGATCGCATTCGCGCTTCTAATGTGCCCTATGCGGTGGCTCTCGCCTTCCCCGACAACGGCGCTCCGTTCCTTGGCGTGCAGGGCTTTATGGTCAACGCCTTTAGCGAAAACGTACTTTTAGCACAGTCATTCCTGACCGAGTATGTCTCTACCCCAGAATTTATGCAGCAGATCTATGAAACTGGATTGCGTCCCTCCGCATTCAAGTCTGTCCTGGCGACCACGGATGATCCTGACCTGAAAGCGATGGGAGAAGCTGGCGTCAGCGCAATCCCGATGCCCAACATCCCCGAAATGGGTTCAGTGTGGAGCGCATGGAATAATGGTATCAGCCTCGCGTTGACCGGTGATCAAACCCCTGAGCAATCCATGAAGGACGCGGCGGACCAGGTGCGGGCCTTGATCGTCGGCGCGCTGGCTGGCATGGTCAACCTCCCCGGCAGCTTCCAAGACAAGACCGGATGCGGCGCTCAGTGGGACCCTGCTTGTGAGGCGACTGCTCTGAAAAAGGGTGATGATGGGCTCTACAAGCTCACCGTTCAATTACCTGCGGGAGATTACGAGTACAAAGTAGCCCTCGATGGCGCCTGGACTGTGAATTACGGTTCGGATGGCGCTCAAGACGGACCTAACTACAAACTAAGTCTGAAGGCTGATAGCAATGTAACCTTCACCTACAATCCCGAAACAAAGCTGGTGGAAGTCAGTACCGAATAACACATAATTTATAAAGAAGGCCGGGAATTACCCCGGCCTTCTTTTCATCCCTGTCATCCCTGTATCACTGAATGATGAATACAAGGAGGTGAAAATATGACTACCACTGCTTCCCAAGACGTCTACGCCCCAAAGGATTCCTCTTCGCCGGTTTTGCCTCGACTAATGCGATTGGCGACCTTGATCATCCTGGATGTCTTTGCAATCTGGTTTCTCAACAAACTAGTCGCCTTGGGTTACTATCCATTAGCAGCAGCAATCCTCATAATCACCATTTTCGTTAATGTTGTGTTTTTGCGCAAAGAGGCCTACCCCATCCGATGGATGGTCGTGGGGCTGGTATTAATGGCCCTGTTCACCATCTATCCGATCATATTTACCGTCTGGGTTGCTTTCACGAACTATGGAGAGGGTCACCTTATCACCAAGGAACAGGCCATAGACCAGATCTTGAATGAAAAGTATCTCCCGAAAGCAGGAAAGGCATACACCTGGACAGCCTTTAAATCGGCGGCGGGTGATTATGCTCTCTGGCTTGTGGATGCTGAGGGGGATGGATTCCTGGCAAAACCAGGCGATCCCCTCACTCAGCCTCTGCCTGGCGAGCTGGGGATCGGGGAGCTCGACGACAAGGGCATTCCTAAAACGATTGAAGGTTATCAAAGATTGAACCCTATCCTGGCTGCTACGGATAAAAACCTTACCCAAATCCAATTTGGCGAAGAAGGGCAAACCGTCCAGATTCGCTCTCCATCGGAAGCGGCCGAGTTATCACTCCTATATGTTTATGACCCCAATCAGGATTCCATGACCAGTCAAGAGACAGGGGGCGTCTACAAGAACCTGCGGGGCACATTTACATCGTCAGCCGGCCAACAACTTAGACCTGGTTTCATCGCATCGGTCAAGTGGACCAACTTTAGAGATTTTTTCGTCAGCCCTGCCCTGCGCGGCCCATTGGTGCAGCTTGTCACCTGGAACTTTGGTTTCGCTTTCTTTAGCTTGCTGTTGAACTTTGCTCTGGGATTGGCCATTGCCATCCTGTTCAATGATCCTTTTTTCCCTCTCAAAAAGCTTATCCGCTCCTTACTGATCATTCCCTACACGGTGCCAGCTCTAATAACCATTTTGGTCTGGCGCGGTATGATGAACCCCGAACTGGGGGTAATATCGCGCACCCTAGAAGGATGGTTTGGGTGGTCTCCGCCCTGGTTCACCGATCAGTGGTGGGCTAAAATTGCCATTCTGCTTGTCAACCTCTGGTTGAGTTATCCTTACTTTATGTTGATCTGCAGCGGCGCGTTGCAATCTATCCCCCAAGACATCTACGAAGCAGCTATAATGGATGGGGCCGGCCCCTGGCAAAAATTTACGAATGTTACTTTGCCCTTATTGCTGGTCGCCGTTGGGCCATTGTTAATTGCCTCGTTTACCTTCAACTTTAATAATTTCAATTTGATCTATCTATTCAACGGGGGCGGCCCACCCATCCCCGGCACACCTACCCCGGCCGGGTATACAGACATCTTGATCAGTTATGTGTACAACCTCGCCTTCTCCGGCAGCACCGGCATTAACTATGGCTTTGCCGCCGCTATCACAATCATCATCTTTTTTATCGTTGGCGCCATCACTCTATTCCAGTTCCGCTATACCCGCATGTGGGAGGAGGTTAGCGAAAATGTCTAGCGTAACCACGGTTCAACGGCTCCGCTCTTCGGCCAAGGCACAGCGCAGGTTCAGCATCGGGGTGCGCTTGATTGTTGCGGTCATCCTGATTATTTTCTCGATCTTTCCTGTTCTGTGGGTCATCTCTGCTTCGTTGAACCCAACTGGAACTCTGGCCACCCAAACACTGATCCCAAAGAATCTGGGGGTGGAAAACTATCGTGCCCTGTTGACTTCAGGCCAGTTTCCTTTCTGGAGATGGTTCGGAAATTCGCTCAAAGTCGCCTCGATCACTTCTGTGCTTTCTCTTGCTATCACCACGGTAACAGCTTTTGCGTTCTCGCGCTTTCGCTTCCGCGGCCGCCAGACGATGCTCAAAGCGATTTTTCTCATCCAGGTGTTCCCCAGCCTGCTGGCGCTTGTTGCCACATTCCTGATGATCTCGCAAGTTGGCGATGTTCTTCCATTTATGGGTTTGGGCAACCACACCAGCTTGATCCTGGTGTACTTGGGTGGCGCGATGGGTGTCAATATCTGGCTGATGAAAGGCTTTCTTGACACCATTCCGCGCGACATTGACGAGTCGGCCATGGTGGAAGGGGCCTCCGACTGGCAGATATTCACCCAGCTGATCCTACCATTATTGCGCCCGATCCTAATCGTCATCGCCATCCTGAATTACATTTCCACCTATGGCGAGTTCGTCCTGGCGCGTGTGTTGCTCAGGAGCAACGAACATTACACCCTGATGGTCGGCCTGCAGATCTTTGCCGGCGCACAATTTACACAGAGGTGGGGAGTATTTGCAGCCGGCGCATTGATGGGGGCGCTGCCGATCATGATCATTTATCTTACCCTCCAAGATCAGATTGTGGGAGGCTTGACACAGGGTGCGGTGAAAGGATAGAGACGAAAAGTAAAGGTTTAATTGAATGTATCTAAAAAAAACACGGCCCTGGATCACTCTTGTCGTCATCCTGATGATATCAAGTATCGTTGCGGGGTGCACTCCTATGACAACCACCCAAGATATTGAGCCTACAGCTACCGAAACCCAACCCAGCGCTGCCCCAAGCCCAATGGCAAAACCAATCAACGTGATCAACCCAGGATTCGAAGAGCAAGAGCCGGGCGAGACGCTTGCAGGGTGGAATCACACCGGCGCGGCAAAAGCTGCCCTTATCGAAGGCAACGGTCATTCAGGCGATTCCCGCCTGACACATAAAGGTGTGGAGGCTTACCAGGTAGAAACATGGCAAACCATATCAGGGCTGGCAAATGAGTGGTATACCCTGCGCGCCTGGGTCCGTTCGAGCGGCGGGCAAAATGCAGTCTATCTTGCCCTCAAGTGTGGAAGCGAGGAAAAGCGAGTGTATGTGCCGCCTACCACGCCGGGCTATCGTTGGATCCAGCTTGTGCTCTCGAACCCGGTGACCGATGGTCAGTGCGCCATCAGCCTATACTCAGACGGCAATCCTGATACCTGGGCTAGCTTTGATGACATTGAATTGGTTCCCGGCCAGATTGCGCTTTCCATTCTCGGAGCCGATATATCGAGTTTGACCAAGTCTGAAGTGATGGGAGGAGTTTACAGGTATAGCGATGGAACCGAGGCTGACGCCTTGCAAATCCTCAAAGATCGAGGGATGAATTACGCCCGCCTGCGGGTTTGGGTGGATCCCGCCGATGGGTATCATGGTAAAGCAGAAATATTAGAGATGGCCTCGAGGCTAAAGAGCCAGGGCATTAAATTGCTGGTGGACTTGCACTATTCGGACAATTGGGCTGATCCTGGCAAGCAAAACAAACCCGCGGCCTGGCAAGATTATGATTTCGAACAACTCAAAAAAGCTGTGTATGAGCACACTTTTGATATTTGTAATAGCCTGGTCGCCCAAGGGACGCCCCCAGACATGGTTCAGGTGGGAAACGAGATAAATGCGGGAATGTTATGGCCGGACGGAGATTATAACCACTTTGATAACTTGGCTGCCCTCCTTAAAGAAGGTTGCCAGGCTGTAAAAGACTGCAACAGCTCGACGCTTGTCATGCTGCACATCGCAGAGGGGGGTGACAATGACCTGGCGCGCTGGTGGTTCGGCAATATCACGCGCAGAGATGTCCCCTTTGACGTGATTGGCATCTCTTACTACCCCTTCTGGCATGGAAGCCTGGCGCAGTTGCAGTACAACCTGAATGATATTTCCTCTCGTTATGAAAGAGACGTAATCGTGGTAGAAACCGCGTATGCATTTACGGACCAGGAAGATGACTTGCTCTCGAATATCGTCAATCGCGAGATGGCGGTCCCAGGCTACCCGTTGACGCCAGAAGGTCAGCGTGCCATGTTGAGGGATATCATGTCAATTGTGCGAGCTGTGCCCAATGGACGCGGCCTCGGCGTTTTTTACTGGGATGCGACCTGGACGGCAGTGACAGGCAATGGATGGGATTCAACGGATCCTCAGTCAGGGAATGCCTGGGAAAATCAGGCCCTGTTTGATTTTGACGACCGCGCGTTACCAGCGATGGACGAGTACTTGAATCCATAGTCAATGTCCGAAATAGATTCAAAATGCTGCAGACACAGATTATCAGTGGGTTGACACGGGGCAAAGTTTAGACTGCCAGTTCTCTACCGTACACTTTCTGCCCGGAGTGAATTCTGCGAGAACAATGCCGAGATTTTTAGCCACGAATTGCACGAATTCCACTAATTTGCTCTGTCTTTTTCGTGCTAATTCGTGAGATTCGTGGCAGAATGAAAAAGCGTACGGTAGTGAAACTGCCAGAAAGAAAGAGTATCGTGAATGGGTGTCAAAACCGCATGCACAGCGCCCTCGGAATTATATATTGGTTCTGCTTACTACCCTGAACAGTGGCCTGAGGCCAACTGGAAAAAAGACATTCGCCTGATGGCCGCGGCCGGGTTTAACGTCGCGCGGCTGGGTGAATTCGCCTGGTCAACCCTGGAACCTGCTGCGGGGCAGTTCAATTTCGCCTGGCTGCATAAAGTGATTGACGAATTGGCGGCAGCAGGCATCCGCACCGTGCTGGGCACACCCACCGCGGCCCCGCCAGCCTGGCTGGCGCAGCAACATCCTGCTATCCTGGCCGTGGATCAAAACGGCCGCCGGGTCCAGGTTGGCAACCGCTGTCATTACTGTGTTAACTCCACCGAATTCCATTCGGCCATCCAGCGCCTGGTGGGGGCCATGGGCGCAGAGTTTGGCAGCCATCCGCACATCATCGGCTGGCAGATTGACAATGAATACAACCGTTACTGCTTCTGCGAACACTGCCAGGGCCTGTTCCAGCAATTTCTGGCTCAGCGTTATGAAACCCTGGATGCGCTGAACGCGCGATGGTCAACCGCCTACTGGAGCCAAACCTACACTGATTGGGCGCAAATTCCCATACCCATTGGCCCGCATAATCCCGGCCTGATGCTGGAGCACCGACATTTCATCACCCAAAGCTACCGCCGTTTCCAGCGCCTGCAAATTGACCTGCTGCGCCCTCACCTGCGCCCTGAGGTGTGGATCACGCACAATTTTATGTGTTGGCATGAGGGCTATGATCACTACGATCTGACCGCAGACCTGGATTTGGCCTCCTGGGATTGGTATGTGGGCAGCGGGCATCTGGATTACCAGGTCTCCGGTGCGGCTCACGACCTGGTGCGGGGTTACAAGCGGCGCAGTTTTTGGCTGATGGAAACGCAGCCTGGCAATGTCAACTGGCGGCAGATCAACAATGCGCTGGATAAAGGCGAAACCCGCGCCGCCGCCTGGCACGCCGTGGCTCACGGCGCACAGGCTGTGTTGTACTGGCAGTGGCGCTCGGCCTACGGCGGTCAGGAGCAGTATCATGGCACGCTGCTCGACCAGTCTGGCCAGCCGCGACCGTTTTATACTGAAGCGCAGCAAATTGGCCAGGATTTTCAGGCGGTTGCCAACGCTCTGGATGATGCTCAAGTGCGCGCCCAGGTTGCCATCTTGAATTGCTACGACAGCCGCTGGTCCATACAGGCGCAGCGGCACCATGCCAATTTTGATTATTTGGCGCACCTGCTCCATTACTACCGCCCGCTGGCAGCGCGCAACGTCAGTGTGGATATTGTTTCTCCTGCTGCCCCGTTGGGTGGCTATAAATTGGTCATTGCTCCCGCCCTGCTCATCCAAAACCCCGCCCAGGCGGCTGCTTTGCAAACCTTTGTGGCCAACGGTGGCCACTTGGTGCTGACCATCCGCACCGGCATGAAAGATAGCTATAATGCGCTGCTGCCGCAGCGCCAGCCCGGCGCTCTGGCCAGTGTGGCCGGCGTGGAGGTGGAAGAGTACTATGCCCTGGAACAACCTGTCCCGCTGCATGGTGCGGGGCTATCGGGCGCGACCTCGACCCTGTGGGCCGAGCGATTGCGCAAGCTCCCCGGCTGCACTGTGCAAACGCTGGCCAGCTATGGCCCCGCCAACGGCTGGCTGGATGGTCAATTGGCCATCACTCGCCATGCCTACGGGCGTGGGCAGGTGACCTACGTGGGTGTATACCTCGAAAACACCGCCGACCAGCAGGCGCTGCTGGTCGAGATCCTCCGCGCCGCCGGGGTGCAACCCGACCTGGTTACTCCTGAAAACGTGGAAGCCCACCGCTTGGTGCGCCCAGATGGCGCAGAGATTTATATTCTCATCAACCATACTTGCCGCGCGGTTTCTGTACCGCTGCCCTGGCAGGCCGAGAACCTTCTCAGTGACCAAGCCGTTACGAGCGATCTGTCCCTTGAACCCTATGGAGTCGCTGTACTTTTTAGAAAGTGAACCGAGCCTGCGAAACCAGGCCCGTTTGTGCTAAGGTTGGTAGTTGCGAATGACTAGCGGAAGGTAGACCCTGTACCAAACCTCATCTGCACCGATATCATAGCCTACACCGGCGGGCCGGGGGTCACTATCAATGTCTGTCGCCACACTTGCATTCACTCCGTTGTCAATTGCCCCCGAATCGGGCCCGATGTGATAGTCACCCACGTCGGGATTGACAAAGGCGGGGTCGCTGTCCACAGGATTGGCGCCCCGGATGCTGTCATCGGTGTTACCCCAGAAAAGGGTGTGGTCGGCAAAGACGTTGCCACTGGGATCTGTGACGGTAATGCCAAGCGTGTGGCTGACGACGATGTTGTTGACAAGAGTTGCCGTCATATTCGCGCCGATTCCAATCCCCGTCCCGTTACTCGCCACCGTGTTGTGGGTCAGGGTGATGGCGGAGATATTCCAGTCACTGTTGGCGTACAAACCTCCGCCGGACCAACTGGCTTGATTGTGGACAATGATGTTATTGATCAGTTGCGTCGCTTCTGGCCCTTGAGTGATGTAGATGCCCAATCCGCCACCATCATCTGATGCCGTGTTGGAGATGACCATATTGGCATTGATCGTCGAGCCTTTATCGTAATGGGAATATAGCCCTGCGCCACTTTGGGTAGCCGTGTTACCTATGAGAGTATTTTCGTTGACTTGGACAGCGCTCCAGACGAGATGTATTCCCCCACCCCAGCGGGCCTGGTTGTTTTCAAATAGGTTGTTGGCGATCAAGATTTCACTGGTTGTCCACCCTACGTCTAAACCGCCTCCCATAGAGCGGAGGCAACTTGTACAGGCTTTGTTATCCCGGAAGGTATTGGTTAGGACATCAGCAGGACTGTTAACAAAGATGCCGCCTCCCTCTCCTTGCTGTATCCCGATACCGGCTGTGTTGCTAATGATTTGGTTATAGCGAACTAGCGCCGGAGTAGGGGCAGCCTTGAGGTAAATTCCGCCTCCGAGTGCTCGCACGTCCGACTGGGTAGAAGCTACATTGTTAGTGATGATGTTATTCTGGATGGTAGGAGAAGCGTTGAGGCTATAGATCCCACCGCCAGCATCAGACCCTGCAAACAGGCTACCACGCAGCCCGGTAGCGTTCCCACCGGTAATGATGAAACCATCAATCACCGGCGCCGTTTCCTCGTTGATGAATACCACCCGCCGCTGGCCTTCACCGTCTAGTGCAGTTGGGTAAAGAACAGGGTCACGCATCGCCGGGCCAGTGGGGGAGCCGTCCCACCCGCCGTAGAGGGTGATACTCTCGGTGACTGTGATGACGGCCCCGCTGGTGCCGGTGTAGATCCCCTGCGCCAGGTAGAGGATGTCGCCATTGTTGGCTGTGCTCAAGGCTGTCTGTAGGTCACAGGGAATAGCCTGAGAGCAATCGCCGCCTCCATCGGGCGTGACGAACAAATCGCCGGGGTCGGCACGAGCTACCTGCGACGTTTCATTCAGCAACAGAAACAGTCCAACTAGGAGCAGTCCACCAGCTGCCAAACTGAAAACGATGTGCTTGTACTTGCCGAGATTCATTTTTTCACTCCTTTGATTTGACGGATGCCGCTCAACGTAAGCATCACCCCTGCCCAGGGTGCGACGAATAGTGTTCGCGCCCCGAACAACGAGTTCTATGAATTGCTGCGTCCACATAATCAGCAAAGCGTTCTTTTGCGGGTGATTCAGAAATCCAGCCATCTGGATTAAACATTGGTCGCACTGCGGCGGCAAGTTCCCAAAACCCAAGATTTGCAACAGGCTTACCCATTTCCTTTTCGTATGTTGCCAAAAACGTATCTGCCGCTTTACTCATGCCACATAGGATCATATCCATTCGGCAATATGCCACATCAATACCGGGATCGCCTTGAGCCGCTTCTTCCCAATCTACCACCGCCGAGATAACCCCTTTGTCCCATAAAATATTACCAGACCAGTAGTCAACATGAACTAGAGAGGGTTCAACTCTTGTTAGGCTTGGAAGATAATCTAGCATCGCTTGCCACAATACACTTACTTTTGGGTGAGCGCTTATGTATTTTGGCATTGACTCTTTGGATTTCAAGAACCAGAGAGCTTCACTGTTTGCGTCTAGCAAAAATGACGTATTTGAAGCATTAATTGGAACGGCATGAATGCTTGCTAATGTTTTTGCAAGTGTCTCTGCCCATTGTGCTGGATAGGGTTGCGCCATAACCAGTTTGCCAGGCATGTATCGAGTGACAATGCCTGGAGACCCTAATATTGTTCCAGTATCATCCAAATACAGAGGTCCAGGCGCTGGTAAACCATGATTTGTTAAGAGTTGTAAAGTTTTGAACTCCCGACGCGCCTTTTCTCCGCGATCATAATCACCAAAAATCGCATACCGCCTTGTTACAACCTGAAATAAAGAGCCATCTGATGCCTTGCCGTCTACAAGGTGTGTAGAATTTGAGAAATCACCTTCCAGTGAATGAATTGCAACAAAATTAGAACCCGGTGTAACGGTTTCTAGCAAAGATTGGAGCGACTCTGGCGATGGAGTATTGTTATCCTGGCTCATTCAGAAATCCTTGTGTTCTTTTACCGATATGCCGCACAACTGCGCCGGTCACGATGGGCTTGCCCCCTTCAATTTTCACCCCGCCGCGCGGCATAGGGTCGCCATCGTGATCCCGAAAGTAGAGCGGCAATCCTTCCGCAAAGTTGATGGGATAGATAGCAGGGTCTTGGAGTTGGTGGTGGATGTGAATGTGCGGTTCGCTGGTGTAGCCCGAATTTCCACACTGCCCGATAACCTGGCCTTCTTCCACAAACTGGCCGGGTTTGACCGTGACGCTGCCTTGCTTAAAGTGAGCGATAATGAGAAAAGTGCCAGTTGCCAGCTTGATCACGACGTGGTTGCCTTTCGGCGCTTGCATATTGTTTGAAAGAATGCCCGGCGTCTCATCGGGCTCTCCATCCTGGGCCACCACGACCTCGCCAGCGATAGGCGCGACAACCGGAACCCCATAGCACCCATAGTCTTCCAAACGGCTGCTCCCGCTCAAGTAGGGCGGGATTAAAAAGTCGTAGGCCCATCTTTGATCAGGGAAAGCGGCGTGCTGGTTGGTGGCAATGTCGTCG
>JBGSMF010000050.1:0-7908 GCA_041740315.1 Thermoflexales bacterium | reverse complement strand
CGTACACTTTCTGCCCGGAGTGAATTCTGCGAGAACAATGCCGAGATTTTTAGCCACGAATTGCACGAATTCCACTAATTTGCTCTGTCTTTTTCGTGCTAATTCGTGAGATTCGTGGCAGAATGAAAAAGTGTACGGTAGTGAAGCAGGCAATTGAAGATGAGAAGCGGTCAAGATATGGAGGCAAAGTGGGAACGCAGATCAAGTTTTACGCCATAGACGATGATTATGCGTCGTTACTACAGATGGCTCACGATAAAGGACTATTGGCCCTTCCCAGGATTGTGCCCACTGGTTTGTACGACCTCGTTGGCCATGTTGAAGCAGTTTCTCCGCTGGACAGACATTGGCTATTCCACCTACGTTGGCCCTCAGATGCTTCAATTTGTTCGAAATGGAAAGATCAGGCTAATGGTGGCGCCTGGCCGACAATTGCAACTACCTGAGTGAAAGCTGAGGGTTATCTACAAATATCAGCATGTGGAAACACCAAGCATTGAGACGGGTAGGAGAAAGACCAATCCCAACCGGAAGCTGCTTCCGGTTTTGTGATGTTTGGTGCAATCTCTAGGAGCTGCCCCATGCCTGGGGCATGCCCACTATGAACACTATTGAGAGCAAATGGAAATGGCACAAAGCGCGAAAACACTTGATGCGATAGGAAGAATATTGCTGAGAATTGTATTGATCATACTTGGCCTGATGGGGTTGACCGCGATCATCCTGGCGGTTATCTTTTTTCGGCTTAATGTAACCAATGGTGAAATCGAATCTTTGGGCCAGAAACGGACCTATCTGCTGTATGTGCCCGAGACCTACAAAGCTGACACGCCCACCCCGCTCGTCATTAGCCTCCACGGATTTGCGGAATGGCCGGCTCATCAAATGGAAATCAGTCACTGGAACAAGCTGGCGGATCAATATGGCTTTATCGTCGTATATCCATCCGGCACCGGACTCCCGCTGCGCTGGCAAGTGAATAGTCAGGCGGGAATGCCCAGCGAGCCAATGGCCGATGTCGTTTTCATCTCTAACCTCATTGATGCGTTGGAGCAAGAGTATAACATTGACAAGGCACGCATCTATGCCAACGGGCTGTCAAACGGTGGGGGAATGTCCTATTTATTGGCGTGCAAACTTGCCGATCGAATAACGGCGATTGGGAGTGTTTCAGGCGCTTACCTTTACCCGTTGGATGAGTGCCGTCCCTCAAGACCTGTGCCAATGATTGCCTTCCATGGGACTGGCGATACGGTCGTGCCATATCACGGAGGCCCATCAGCATCTTTTAATTTGCCATTCCCGGCGGTGCCGGATTGGATACAAGAGCGGGCCAGCCAAAATGGATGTGACGAGCAGCCGGTGGAGTTGCCAGCGAGTGGCATAGTGAGTGGGATAAGCTATACGCACTGCGATCAAAACGCGGAGGTTGTCTTTTACACCATACCCGGTGGTGGGCATGCCTGGCCCGGCGGAGAAGCGTTGCCGGAAATAATTGTAGGATACACCACCCAAGATATTGATGCTACCCAAGTGATGTGCGAGTTTTTTATGCGGTATTCAATGAGCAAGTAGTTGCTCGGCTGCCGGCTGAGAAAAAGTTGAAACAGGAGAGTGAACGATGAAAAGTGTAGCCATTCCCTACCGCCAGGAAACCCATGGCGACTTTGACGCCGAGTGGCCTGTCCAGCGCAATGTGACAGGCTGGTGGTACATCACCGGGTTCTTTTCCGATCCCGCCGACCCGGCGCATTTGTATTCCTACCAGTTCACCCTGGCCAGGCCGCGGCTTTTCGGAATCTACCCCTGGCTCTTGCATCTGGCCCTGACCGATGTGCAGGCCGGGAAACATTCTTTCACCCAGCGCCTGACCTTCTGGCATCCGGATGTGTATGTGACCGGAGACTCGGCCCATTTCAAATCGCTGGCGCACTTGAAGCGTGAAGCGGGCAGGATGCTCTTGACCATGAATGCCGATACCTTTGACCTCAACCTCATCCTGGACAAAGGCAAGGGCGCTTTCTGGCACGCCGATGATGGCGTGCTGGTGATGGGCGGAGTGGAACCACCGAGCCGGCGGACGGTCTATTATTCCTATACCAACATGCCCACGACCGGCAAAGTGAGCCTGCACGACCCGCAGGGCGATCGAAAAACCATGCAGGTCACCGGGAAATCCTGGTTCGACCGGCAGTGGGGACCTTATGCGCTTACCAAGGTCAATACCCACTGGGAATGGTTCTCGCTGCGCTTTTTCGATGACGAGGAAGTCATGCTGTTCGCCTTCCCGCAATGCCCGTATTATGATGGCACCTACATCACGCGGGATGGGAAAAAGGCGCTGGTGCGCAATTACACCTACACGTCCAAACGCTTTGTGGAAGTGAACGGCGTAAAATTCTCCATGGGCTGGGATCTGGTCATGCCGGGAGTCAAGGAAGAGAAATATGAGATCCGCCCCCTGACGGACGGGCAGATGAACATGTACTATTTTGAGCTGCTCGCCGGCATCTACAATCCTGCCGGAGAGCAGGTTGGCCTGTGCATGGTGGAACTATTGCCCGGAGCCAGGAATACGCAGGACAAGGTCAATCCCCTCAACATGCTCAAGAGAGTATAAGAGCCTTTTTATTTCTTGCCCTCAACCGATTGGCGGTACTCTTGCACTGCGCGCCGGGTGGTATACCAAACTCGCCCCCGCTTGATGGCTTCCAACCGCCCCTTGCGCGACAGCAGGCTCAAATACTCCTGGCTATAGGATGTGCCCTCGGTGGCCTTGGCAAGAGGTACCCATTCTTCCTCTCGCTTGGGCGCTTTTTTGCGCGGCGTGCAGGCTTGCAGGTAGAGGGTCAAACTGCGCTCGGCCGCGCGCCCAACAAAATTGACCAGCGGTGACTCGTTGCTCTTATCAGCTCGCGCCAGGACGCGATAATACTGGCGACGGTTGACCCGCAAGATGATGGTGGGTGGATAGCCATCGCGCATCAGCAGCAGGTTCATTACCAGACGAGCCGTGCGCCCGTTGCCGTCAATGAACGGGTGAATGGCGGCCAGCCGGTGATGCGCCAGCGCAGCCCGCTCGATAGGATGCAGCGATTGAGCCGGCCCGTTCAGCCAATCACCCCATTCATTCATCAATCGCTGGATTTCCCACGCTTCCGGCGGTTGGATGGGCGCACCAGCGATGCGGACAGGCAAGCTGCGATATTGCCCGGCGTTCTCGTCGTCTATGCGCGTCAACATCAGCTTGTGAATTTGCCGCACATGGAAGGGCATAATAGGCGTGCAGCCTGCCACGAGCGATTCGACGTAATCAATCGCTTCTTTGTGGTTGATAACCTCAAAATGCTCACGCATGCTTTTGCCGCCAATGGTCAACCCCGTTTCCAGGATGAGCTGCGTTTCGCGCAGTGTGAGCGTGCTGCCCTCAATGGCGTTCGAGTTATAGATCCACTCGATGGCTAATTGCTCATCCAGGCGGCGCACGGCCTCAGCCGGCAATGGCCTGAGGGCGTCCAGTTTTGACTATGCCCGCAACCGCAGATATTTTGAGTGCTTGGTTCTTGATGCTTGCCCACAAAACCGGAAGCTGCTTCCGGTTTTATGAACAAGCAGAGCAATTGTGGGCGGCCAGGGTTAGCAGGCAAAACCGCTATGCTTTTTCTCTTGCTTTTCTGAGCCGCTTCCAGAAGGGCTTGTGGAGAAAGCTCTTTTCATCCAACGCGCAAAGTTGCTCGAACAGTGGCTTGGTCACCGTGAAGGCTAAAATGTCTGGGGGCAAATATTGGCGCATTGCAATGTCTGTCGCGCCGGTGATGGCCTGCGGAATGTTCAAGTCATCAAACAGCCCGACCAGTTGCGCGCAGCCTGAGCCAAATGGCGCAATCACGGGCGGCGGGCCGCTTGGGGCGCTGTGATACTGAGCGCCCAGCGCCAGGATGCTGTATTGGTCAGGATTGACATAAAAGGTGACGGTCTTGAGGTAGGCATATTGATCCTTGCGCAAGCGGCCGATGAGGATATTGGAGTGTTCAGGCTGGTATGGCTTGCGGGCGTCCAGCCATTGGTTCATTAGCTCGTGTGACGCTCTCAACCCCTCGTCGTCAACGAGGAACTTGACAAAGTCCTCGCGTGATCTGGTCTCGACGCTGCACAGCGCGCGGCCTGCTCCATTGCAGCCAAAGTTATCGCGGGTGATGTGCAGCATCTCGCCATTGAGCCAGTTGGGGTAGAAAGTAAAGATGCACTTGCGTTCTGAGTTTAGCGTGTCATGATGAGAATCGGGAAACTCTTGATTCATCAGGGCAGAGTATCATCAAGGTGTTGAGCGCTCCCATATCCCCAATCTCTAGCCAAGTCATCAAGGTCGCCATCATCGTCATAAAAATCATCATCAAACAAAGCATCCTCCCAATTGTCGTTTGAAGCAGCCGGTATTTTTGTGTCCCCATGGTGCCCCAATGAAACTGAACTTTTCACTGAGCCATTCGTGTTACTCTCATTCTCAGGATAATCATGTTGCATTGGACCATTAGCAGCTTCAAACCCAATTACTACATCTCTCGTGGAATAGTTATTTGTTCCTCCCGGCAAATCATGAACCCAGCCAATAATGGTGCCGCCTATAGAATCCAACAATGCTGATACTTGAGCTGAATACGCCCGAGGTACAAAGCCAATCTGCTCTCCATCAAGCGTCTCTATTTTTACTGCATACTGATCATGAGAATTATTGGGATCTCGTACAAGTCTAATGGCTTCTCTAGGGTATAGATTGGAGATGATTTCTTGTCTATTCTCAAAGATAACTCCAGCGACTTTCACAAGCCAAGTCTCCCGTGGATATTGCTCTGGGAAACTAATATAGACAACATGGGGAAGCAAGACAGACAAAGTCTTACCCGCAGTAACTGCAACGATGTGCTTCCCAACAGTAGTTTTCCACTTTTCGTAAATTCCTAAAATATACTCGCGGGCTTCTGGCTGTGCTGTCTCCACAACTTGCTTACGTGCCTCGTCGCGCTGAAATCTGGTGAGCTTATTTGACGGAAGCTCGTATAGATATATGTACAACGAATCTTCAACGGGTTGTATAAATGGGTCATATACAACTACACTTCCATTCGAAAATTTTCCAACCCAATAGTCAATAGTTTTTTTCATAGATGCCTGTGTTTTCATGGAATCAGGAAAGAGGGAAGAGATGCACACTCGGAACCCGCTGTGACTACACAGGAAATGGGGAGGCCAACCGCTGCGAGACGCACAACGAGCACTGGTTGCGGTGTTAAGGAACGATCCACCTCGCACTATACGGTGATCTTTAGTTTCAAGATTCTCTCGGCCATCTTTCGGATCGTAAGGATAAAAAGGTGATGCACTGCGCGTCCATTCATCCACATTGCCCGCCATGTCCAGCAAGCCATAAGGGCTTGCGCCGGAGAGATATGCACCTACCGGCGTGGTATCTTCTTGGCTACCTTCGTTGGTATTGCACCGCCTAGCATCCCATAGATCGCCCCATGGATAAATACGACCATCTGTTCCTCGCGCGCCCTTTTCCCACTCCGCTTCACTAGGCAAGCTGTACGGCTTGCCAGTCACTCCTGAAAGCCAGCGACAATAGGCTAGCACATCTTGCCAAGTCACATTAACTACTGGGTGGTTTTCTTCGTATGGAAAAACCTGTCCGAAATTTCGTCGCCAGTGCTCCGGCGGACGATATTTTTGGGCCCGCACAAAAACCAGGTATTGGGCATTGGTAACAGGCGTTTTGGCCAAATAGTAATCCGGCAGGTACACACTATGCTGTGGCTGCTCGTCACTTCCAGCGTTTATATCTTTATTCGGATCGTCGCTGCCCATCAGAAACTCGCCGGCGGGAATGAGGATCATTTCCGGCTCAAAAGGCAAGCAGCTCGTAGTAACAGTTTTAGTCGCGTCCATAGGGCAACTCGTCGTTTTGCTCTCCCCGAAAAGATTGACGCATCAGCATCAATGGTTCGCGTTCAAACTGCTTGCGGGTGCCCTCTATCACCTCGCGCGAAACGCCCTTTGCGGCGACGAGCTTGTGCAGGCGATCATCGTAAGCACAATAAACTGCGCCCATCCCGCCCTGGCCCAGCAGCGCCTTGATATGATAACGGTTTTCCAGCATGCTTCCTAATGCAAGCACCATCTCACCTCACGCTTGACGTTACGTACGTTTTATCATTGCCTTGCGCTATTGTCAAATTCGATAAGGCTACACTGCCTATGTAACAAACGGCGCAAGGCTTACCTGATAACGCATATCTGCCGCCCTGTCTTGCCAAATTGCCCTCTGCAAAGCCAAAAATCTCTTGACGCTGCCCGCCCCAATATGATAAGATGCTCAACGTGAACTGATCGCCATTGGGCTTCCACAACGGCCCGCGGCCAACTGGGCCGCGAGGCACAGCGCAGGAATACCCCGGTACGGTTGAGCCGTACAACCAAGAACGCGCTCTGTGGAGGTGGGGCAATGGCGGAACAATCCCATATCATCGCCCTCTTGAGCCAGAAAGGCGGGCCAGGCAAGACCACGACGTCTATCAACCTGGCCGCCGCGCTGGCGCAGGCCGGGCATCCCAGCCTGGTGATTGACATGGATCCCCAGCGCGCCGCGGGGCGGTGTCTGGGCGTGTCACTGGCTTCACCGGCTGCCTCGATCTACAAGGGCATCCTCGGTGAAAAGACGCTGCGCGAGATTACGGCTACCGCCGTCCTGTGGACCGCCGCTTGATGGAGGCCATTGCGAATGGGCGCCAATGACCAACCCACGACCCGCTCGTCCGTTATGCGCCACATGCTGTCCACAGGACGGCTATGGCCGCAGGATATGCCAGTAGCATTGCCTGCACCTGTGGCGCAGGCACAGGTGGATGCCGCCGAGATTCCAGTCAATAAGATTGTTCCCAACCCGCACCAGCCGCGCAACCTGCAGGCCAGGCCATTCGACCCGGAGCACAACGAAGACGACGCTGGCCTGGTGGGCAGCATTGCCGAGCACGGCGTCATCCAGCCGATTGGTGTCGTGGCGCTCCCCGATGGAACTTTTCAATTGCTCTATGGCGAACGCCGCTGGCGCGCCTCTATGGCTGCCGGCAAAGCAACTGTTCCCGCCGTGATCAAGGACCGCGACGGGCAGTTGAGCGGCGAGCAGCAGGCCATCTTTGCGCTGGTCGAAAACCTCCAACGCTCCGACCTCTCGCCGCTCGAAATTGCGAACGCGCTAGAAGAGCTGCAGCAACTGACTGGCTACACCTGGGAGCGCATTGGGCAATTGATCGGCAAGACCGACCGTTCCATCCGGGCCTATCGCCACGCGAAGCGCAACGACCTCGAAGAAGGCACGCGCCTGATGGTCACCGAAGCGGGCTTGAGCCTCAGGCACGTCGCTGCGCTGGCAGGCGCGCCGGCTAATGCGCAGCACACCCTGGCCGAGCAAGCGATTGAGCTGGGACTGCCGGCCTCGGCCATCCAAAAAGCCGTGCGCCACGCTATGCGCACCGACGAGCCGGATGTGCCGGTTGAGGTCGCCGTTCGGCAGGCTGCCGGCGCTCACAAGTCAAAATCCAAGCCACGCCGCCAGGCATCCACTTCTCAGGCTAGCGATGCGGCAGCCGAAGAAGCCGCGCCACTTTCACCCTTTCACGAGCAGGTGATTGCGACGCTGCTCGCGCCGCCGCCAAACGCTTTGCCGCAAGAAAAGCGAGAAGCCACGCTGCGCGCCAAATCGCTGCGCGAGCAGCCTGCCTGGCGGCAGCTATCCATTACCCACATCTTTTTCCGTTGTGGGATGCGCAAGTTGCCAAGTTTCGGCCATATCATTCAAACGCTGCCAGCCGCGCCACAGGACTTTGGCGCCGGGTTCGCCGTCGTGCTTGC
>JBGSMF010000049.1:0-6701 GCA_041740315.1 Thermoflexales bacterium | reverse complement strand
TCGAGATCCACAGTTACAGCAAGCTGCTCTTGAAGCCTGCCAACGATTCAATGAACGATGGATTCGGCTGCAATCGGGCAAGTGGTTGCAAATGACAATTGTTGGGTGCAAATAATTAACCCGCTCGTCCGAAAGTCCAGTGAAACAAAATCTTGCATAATGTCTTGAGCAAAATTATGGAGCACCTCCAGCCCAGCTTGCACCCGCTTCATCAAGCTTTCTAGCATTGGATGGCATTGATAGTGTCAAAGTATACACGCGGCGCATAGTGTTCTGGGCCGGCGTCGTGCGCGGCAATCTCGAGAGAAAAGGTTAGGTCTTGGAAAAGAGACCATGCTTTCATCTAAATCTGTCCTGCATCGGGCGTGGAGAGTAGGTGGCTAGTAGTGACTTGTAATATTCGGTTGTCCGGCATTTTTATTGTCAATACTCTTCTCGTTTTATAGGTGGTATGGCCGCTATGCTTGGTTGGTTGTTCATAGTGCTATTGTAACACAATTGTGGCGGAGTTGAGGTTAGGTGAATGGGTGGCGCGGAGGAAGCACGTCACGCTGCGCCCGCTCAGAGGGCTATGGTTGCTTGAGTTCGCAAGTGTCGCTCGACTTTCGCCAATATGGATCGTCAGACAATTGCATGACATGCTCAAAATCGGCAATGGATTTGCCTTTTTCACCAGCTTTCAGTTGGCGGTGGCTGTGGCCGAGTTTGCGCAACTAGTCAGCCGCGCTGTTCAAATTGCTGCTCGCTGACTTGGCGTATTGCCTCTCTAGCGGCATGTTTGGGACACGCATATCAAGATTGTGCTCCTTGGTTGAGTCAACTGGGGAGCACAGTTCATTTTCCGTAAAACGCGCTAGTTACCCGGTGTTGGACACTTGTAAAGAAACCTTGCTATCTCTAGGGTGGCAAGAACTAGAAACACACGACAATGGATTTATCTACATTCGTGGCACAGCCTGTGTTCACGTAAACGCTTCTTGGGGGCCGGAATACGTCAAGGCACCAACAACTTACTATATCAGGATTTGGCATGATCTCGTGAACCAAGAGTTCAGCCCACGCTTGCCTGGCTTGCCTAACTTCAATTATGGAAATGACCGTAGAACGAACCTAATGAGTATTTATGAAATGGGAATGAGTAGCATTACAAGCTGTCCGGTTGTTCCTCCACCTTGGGTGCAGACAGTTGTGCCAACAATAACGCTTACACCAATGCGTTAGGGGGTTATTTGCCAATCTGGCAGGTTATGCCTGAATGATTTGGTGCCCTGGGCCGCGAACGGGACTTGTCCCGAGCGAAGCCGAAGGATCAAACTGCAATGGCAGGTTGCGCCCTTGGGCACAGCCTTCACCGCTTCCAACGGCGTTGTCAGCCTGCCCTGGCTTGCGCCAGCGGGCCAGGGCGGTTTGCGTTCTACGAGTTTTTTGCCCGCGTTTTGCCCCAAATGGAAGCAGTGTTATAATCGTAATCACAAGGGCGTGACCAGAATCAGTTGGCGGAATCCTCAACTTGTTGAAGCATATTCACGCCAAGCTGGCGACCCGATGGTGATGCAGCGCATCCTCCAACTCTACCCGCAAGAGGTATCAGTGTGGCCAATCGCAAGGCGCATAAAAAGTCTCAAGCCAGGTTCGGCGAATTGCCGCCGCGTTACAAGCTGTTTCTCAACCCTTACCAGGAGTATCGCTTTACCACTTGCCCGCAGTGCAACCAGTTGACCAAGTGGCGCAAGTTTGCGTTAATGATCCACATAGACCCGGCAGTGCTCATATCGTTGAACATGCACTGCCGCTTTTGCCCCGCTTGCGAGCTGCTGATTGTTCACCAGGATCAATTGGAGACGGAACTGGCAGAGCACATGAGCGCGCACAACCCTGCGGTGGTTGGCAATGATTATATCGTTATTGGCACGGTGGAGCGAGCCGCGTGGCGACAGGGCATGCGGCGGCCAGTGCCGTTTGACGAGATGGCAAAGAACGTGGCCGATTTCCAAGATGCGCTCCAATTTGAGGTCATACCGGCAGGGTGGTACCCAGCCGAGGAGTAAAATATGCCTGTCACCTACACTAACCGCAAGGGCCTGACCTACTATTTATGCCAGGGCGTCACCAAAACCGGCAAGCCGCGCTACTATTTTGCGCGCGAGCCAAAAGGTGAGGCGCTAGAGCGGATACCGGAAGGATACGAAATTAGCGAAAGCGTCAATGGCGTTGTATCCTTGGCCAAGGCCCGCCCGGCGCAGATTTTGCCTCAAGAAATTGCCGCAGTCGAAGCGGCGGTCAAGCGGCATCCCCGCTCGCGCAGCTATCGCGTGAGCGTCAAGCGCGACCACGTCTACGTGCACGAACGACTTGGGCCGGACGCGGACGATGTGGTGAACATTCTGCGCAAAAGCTTGCCTGGCCTGCTGCCTCTATCCAGCATTCTGAGCGATGCCGAGCGGCGCACTTTTGGTGTCCAACGCATGTGCTACCTGGGCAGCATTGACGATTGGATTGGCATTGGCGAATACGGCCAGATAGACGACCTGGCCCGCCGCCTGGCGCCCACCCTGGGCACTGACAAGTTCTTTGAGTTGTTATGAGAGGGTTATGACTAAACGACGCAGAATCAAACCTGCTGACAGGCGGTCAGTTGCGCCGCCAGGCCTGCCGCCTGGATTTGACAAGCCGCTGCCGCCGGTTGATAAAATTCCCAATGCGGCCACGTTTTTCAGACTCGACCTGGTTGACGCGCAGACCCAGAGCGTGATGGGCAAAGCGCTGTCTGCGATCAAGCCGTTTATCTGGCGGCGTGACAGTGGCAAAGTTGACCAAATCAAGCAGGCTCAATCGGTAGAGGAATTGATTGCCTTGATACCACAGGCCAGCGGGTTGGGTGAAGAGGCCTGGCACAAACAAATGAATCGCTTTGGCCCAGAGGCGCTGCCGCTTATCGAAAAGCGCCTCAAGACAGCGCGCGCTGCGCAAAACCGAGAAGAACGGACAATGATTTACGAAAAACTCGTCGCCGATCTGCGCTGGAGGGGTGAGGACGGGGCGGCCGTGCTGATGGAATGTTTTGACGATTTGGATGAGTATGGCAAATGCCTGGCGAGCGTGGTGCTGGGCCTGCTGCAAGTTTCGTCCAGCGCCAACAAGCTGTGGGAATTTTATCAAGAGGTCAAACGCAGCCGCGAGTCGCACCTGGTTGGCGCGTTGTGGGGATTGATCGGCCTGGGCGACGCGCGCGCGTGCGAGGCGTTGGTAGAATTACTGTTCGACCGGCGCATTTTTACCGAGTTGTTTGGATTTTTCTCGTTGGCAGGCGACGCGCGCGCGGTTATACCGTTGCTGTGGGCGGCCGCAATGTTGCCAGATAAAGACAAAGAGCAGCCACTGCTGGCATTGGTGAGTGTGGGGCATCGCATTGGGCGCGGGGCGTTGATGGCTGAATTGAACAGGGGCAGGCCGCCGGACAAGCCGCGTGAAGAGAGCGAGGCCATGGCCAACAACATCCTGGGGCGACCGGCCCAAGATGCAAAAGAGTATTTTGCCATTTTCTATCGCAGCCTCAGGCCCGATGATTTACAAGGGGCTGTAGGGAGATTACTCTAAGTCCAATACTGTTCAAATAACACCACTGGCGTATGGGCAGGTCTGAGACCTGCCCCCACGAATAACACCTTATTTGAACAGCATTGACCAAGTCTCTTTGCCTCGCCTGCGCCGGAAAGCGATAAAGCGAATTTATCTGTAAACAGGAGCCATTTCCTTGCCCAAAAAAAAGCCCAACAACGCAAAACCGCCCAAAGCAAATAACGGCCAGTCGGCCCTTCCCATCAACCCCAGCGCCGACGAGCGATTGGATATCTCCACATTAGAGACCTGGCTGTGGGACGCCGCCTGCGCCATTCGCGGCGCGACCGATGCGCCCAAGTTCAAGGACTTTATCCTGCCGCTGATTTTCTTCAAGCGCCTGTCTGATGTGTTTGACGACGAGTTTGCCGCGCACGTCGCCAATTATGGCGATAAAGACACCGCCCGCGAAATCATCGAGGCCGACCACGCCGACGCGCTCAAGACCGGGCGCAAACCCATCGTCCGCTTTTACATCCCGCGCGAACATTGCTGGGACGCCATTCGCCACCATCCGGCTGATGGCAGCCTGGGCGAGTTTGTCACCGGCGCAATGCGCCGCGTGGCGAATCTCAATCCTAACCTGCAAGGCGTGTTGGACGTGAAGGATTACAACGAGCGCCAGGCCGGCCAGCGCGCATTAGACGACGACCGGCTGTCTGCGCTCGTCGAAATTGTCAGCCGCCACCGCCTGGGGCTAAAAAACACCGAGCCGGATATCCTGGGGCGCGCTTACGAGTACCTGCTGCGCAAATTTGCCGAGGGCCAGGGCCAGAGCGCGGGCGAGTTTTACACGCCCAAAGAAGTGGGCTGGCTGATGGCCGAGCTGATCAACCCGGCTCCGTACAAGACAGTGTACGACCCCACCTCCGGCTCGGCCGGCCTGATCATCAAGGTGCGCCTGCTCTTTGAATATCGCCACCCCGACCAGAAACCTAAAGCGCCCCGGCTATACGGGCAGGAGCTCAACCCGGTGACGTTTGCCATGGCCAAGATGAACATGTTCCTGCACGATTATACCGATTCGTTCTTTGCCATCGGCGACACGCTGCGCAGCCCGGCCTTTGCCGCCGAGGGGGCGGGGCTGCAGCGCTTTGATTACGTCGTCGCCAACCCAATGTGGAACCAGGACAATTACGACCAAGCGTTTTACGACGCCGATACCTGGAACCGCTTTAGCTACGGCATCCCGCCCAAATCGTCCGCCGATTGGGGCTGGGCGCAGCACATGCTGGCCTCGCTCAACAGCGCGGGCCGCGCGGCGATTGTGCTGGACACCGGCGCAGTCTCGCGCGGGTCGGGCAGCAAGTCATCTAACAAGGAAAAGGAAATCCGCAAGGCGTTTGTGGAACACGATTTTGTCGAGGGCGTGATCTTGCTGCCGGAAAACCTGTTTTACAACACCACCGCGCCCGGCATTATCCTGCTGCTCAACAAGGCCAAGCCCGCCGCCCGCAAAGAACAAATCTTGCTGGTCAATGCGTCTGCCTATTTCGTCAAGGAAAAACCCAAAAATGTGCTGACCGACGAGGGCATTGCGGCGGTAGCGGAGGTGTACCGCAACTGGGAAACGCGGACCAAGCTCTCGCGCGTCATCTCGCTGCAAGACGCCCGCGCCGCCGATTACAACCTGAGCCCCTCGCAATTTGTAGAGATCGCCGAGCGCGCCCAGCACCGCCCGATGGATGACATCCTGGCCGACCTGCAAAGCGCCCGCGCCGGGCGCGAACAGGCCGATGAGGAACTGGGGCGGGTGTTGGCAAAATTGGGACTGGGTGGAAAGGCCAGGCGATGACGGCAAAGACCCGGCGTGATACAGTTAGGGGCGAGGTCGTCTCGACCCTGCCCGTGTCCCCATTGCCACCTAATTGGGACATTTCGCCATTTGAGTTTTGTGTAGTAAAAACAAAATTGCCAAAACATTCCTCAATTTCACTGGATAAATATCAGACAACGGGAACATACCCAATAATTGATCAAAGTGCAGAATATATTGCTGGTTGGACAGATTCAGTCGAATCAGTGATATTTGAAGATTTGCCGGTTATTGTTTTTGGGGACCACACGCGCGTTTTCAAGTATGTTGATTTCCCATTTGCAGTTGGAGCAGATGGAACAAAAATCCTGCGTGCAAACAGCACAATATTAGATTCGTTTTTTTTCTACTTCGCCTTGCTCAACCTTAACGTGCCCAGCAAGGGATATAATCGCCATTACAAGTATTTGCGCGAGTTTTCTATAGCTTTTCCCATTGACAAATCCGAACAGCGCGCCATCGCCCACGCCTTGCGAGCCGTGCAACAAGCCCAGGCCGCCCGCCGCCGCGAAGCGGCCCTGGAGCGCGAGCGCAAAGCCGCCTTGATGCAACATCTCTTTACGCGCGGCACACGCGGCGAGCCGCGCAAGCAAACCGACATCGGCGAGATGCCGGAGAGTTGGCGGGTGGTGAGGTTTGCTAATGTTGTGGAAATAGGTAAAGGGCAGGTTGATCCCAAATTAGATCCCTACGCCAGCATGATTCACGTAGGACCGGAAAACATCGAGTCTGATTCCGGTCGTCTTGTAGCGACCAAGACAAACAAAGAACTCAAAATTATAAGTGGCAATTACCTTTTTACGGCAGAAGACATTTTGTATTCAAAGATTCGCCCTTACCTCAACAAAGTTGCCCTACCGACTTTCCTGGGAACTTGCAGCGCAGATATGTATCCGCTTCGTCCTCACTCGGATCATCTCATACGGGAATTCCTGTTTCAATTTATGCTCTCTGAACAGTTCAAGGTACGTGCTGTATCACTTCAAGATAGAACCGGAATTCCCAAAATCAACCGTGAACAACTCGGTTCTATCTTATTGCTAGAGCCACCCTTATCTGAACAGCGCGACATCGTCGCCGTCTTGCGCGCGTGCGACGCCAAAATCGCCGCGTTGGAACGCGAGGCGGCCATCCTGGACGCATTGTTCCGCGCCATGTTGGAAGAATTAATGACGGGGCGGTTACTGGCGCGGGGGTTGATTTCATCGTTTTCGTTGGGGCAGGATCCGTAGAGGTGGGTCGTGGGGGGGGGGGGGGGGGGGGGGGG